>CANKQY010000088.1 GCA_947485745.1 Bacteroidota bacterium | reverse complement strand
AATTTGAATATAGATTTGTGAAAATGTTCCAGGCATGATTTTTTATTATCAAAGTAAATAATATAAAGTGAATTGAGGAAGCATGTGTAAAAATATATTCGACCCCTTCAGGGTCGCGATGGCATTTGGAAATTCGATTGCTATAAACATGTGAATCCTTCGGATTCATTAAAACAGAAAAATGAGCTAAGATTTTTATTTTTATGTTATTTTTTTTCTATTAAGGTTAATGTTATTCCATCTGGCATTACTATCCTTACAATGCCATCTGACTTATTTATATAACATCTATTATTGATTGGAACACCTTTGTTATAATTTTTATATCCGAATTTTGTAAGTTTTTTGTATTGAATTAAATTGAAATTAATACTGTCAATTGCTATTTGACTATCAATTTGTGAAGAACTTTCCAAATACTTATAAATTGAATAAAGTATTTCAACTTCACTAAAACTAGCAGTTAGTTCATCTGTTACCAATTGTTGTTTTAAAACTATTCCATCTGAGCCAACAGCATTCCTGAAAAAGAAAGCACGGCCCTCCTTTACATAATTATCTTCTGCACAATCTCCACCTGGGTTGTTGGTTAAATAAATGGTATAAGGTTGAATGCCCTGCCCATAAAAAGTTAGGGTGTCGTTTTGTGGCTCTCTGTAAAATAAAAGGGTTTCATTACCTTTATATGGTATTAATGCTTTTTCCTCATCTGTTAAATATACGTATTCATCTTTTACTTTATCTGGACATTTCTTACAGGAGTGAAAAATTGTGAATAGTACACAAACACTAAATAAAATATAATTCTGATTTCTCAACTCAACTATTCCCTCTCTATCCTAAATTCATTTACCTGCAGGCCTTTGCCATTGTCTTTCATGAATATATAGGTGCGAAATTTTCCGTTAGTTGATTCGTAGATAATAATGGCATATTGTGCACCTTGTGCCGATGAACCTTTGTGCTGAATGTTTACGTTTTTTGGAGGATGTTGGGTGAAGAAATTTTTAAGCATTTGCTCACTCTGAAGTTTGCTATAAATACCTTCATTCTCTAACAAAGTAAGTTCTACATTGCTGCTAAAAAATTTGGTAACTCCTGTAGTTTGTGCTTTTTTCATGGCCAACATCATGTCGTCGAAAGAATCGGCTTTGCTCACAAATGAGCTGATACATAAGGTTACTAGGACAAATAGGAGCTTTTTCATGATCATTGTTTTTTAAATTCTTTAGTACTAAGCCAAAATTATGCCAAAGCCAAATTGGGTGATTTTGCAGCCACTAATATAAATCAGCATTTTTGTTATTTAAAAGGAATATTTTCGTGCTTATGGAAAAACGCGTTATTCTACTCATTTTAGATGGCTGGGGCAAAGGTAAACCTTATCCTGGTAATGCCATTCATTTAGCTCACAAACCTAATTTTGATCAACTCATGCAACAATATCCCAATAGCGAATTGCATACTTGCGGCGAATGGGTGGGTTTGCCTGATGGTCAAATGGGAAATTCTGAAGTGGGACACATGAATATTGGCGCGGGTAGAGTAGTTTACCAACAATTGGTTTTGATCAATAAAGCATTCAGAGAGGATCATGTTAATTCCAATAAAGCATTATTAGATGCAGTAGCCACGGCAAAAAAGAACCATAAAAATATTCACCTTATTGGCCTAGTAAGCGATGGTGGTGTGCACAGTAGCATGGATCATTTAAAAGGCTTGTGTACTTTTCTGCAACAACATGATGCGACTAATTTCTTTGTTCATGCCTTTACCGATGGCAGAGATACAGATCCAAAAGGTGGTGTAAATTACCTCACAGATTTATTAGCGCATTTGGATCAAACTGGTGGAAAATTAGCTAGCGTTATAGGCAGGTATTATGCCATGGACAGAGACAAACGCTGGGAGCGCGTAAAATTGGCCTACGACGCCTTGGTTCATGCCAAAGGAGAAGTCAGCAATGATGTATTAAGCAGCATTCAAGCAAATTACAATGCAGGTGAAACTGATGAATTTTTAAAACCTATTATTTGTGTTGGTTCGAACCAAAAACCGCTTGCGAAAATAGAAGATGGTGATGTGGTGATTAACTTTAATTTCCGCACCGATAGAGGCCGAGAAATATCAATGGCACTTACCCAACAAGATTTTCCGGAGCAAGACATGAAAGCCTTGAACCTACATTATGTAACCTTAACTGATTACGACAAAACCTATAAAAATGTGTCGGTGGTATTTCCAGATATTGAATTAAACAATACTTTGGGTGAGGTAATGGCTGATCACAACAAGAAGCAGGTGCGCATTGCAGAAACAGAGAAATATCCGCATGTAACTTTCTTTTTTAGTGGGGGACAAGAAACGCCTTTTGCAGGCGAAATCAGGCACATGGCACCTTCGCCAAAAGTGGCCACTTATGATTTGCAACCAGAAATGAGTGCTGAACAAGTTTGTAATTTTACTTTGGAGGAGATTGAAAAAAATGAAGTAGATTTTATGTGTGTTAATTTTGCCAACCCAGATATGGTAGGACACACAGGCGTAATCCCTGCAGAAATTAAAGCCATAGAAAAGGTAGATGAGTGTTTGGGTAGGGTGGTAGCCGCTGCACTTAAAAATAATTACTCACTATTGGTTACAGCCGATCATGGCAATGGCGAGTACATGATTAATTTAGAAGATGGTTCGCCCAATACCGCACACACCACCAATGATGTGCCTTTAATGCTGATTGAACCAACAATAACTCACCAAATAAACAACGGAAAATTAGCAGACTTAGCCCCAACCGTTCTCGCTTTAATGGATTTACCGCAACCCAAAGAAATGGACGGCGTAAGTTTGTTGGTAAGTTAAAAACTAAAAACTTAAAACTCCCAATTCATCGAGACCAAAGACAAAAGACTAACGACCAAAGACTGTTCTAGGCTGCCGAACCAATTTGCTTCAAATGCATCAAGTGCGATCTTAAGGCACTTGCTACCGTTGGAAACTCATTGTAAGCAATATTAAATTCCTTACATGTTTTCATGAGAATTTTGTTCAATTCTGGATAATGTATATGACTAATTTTTGGGAACAAATGATGTTCTACCTGGAAGTTTAAGCCACCTAACAACCAGCTTACAGATTTACTTTTTGTGGCAAAGTTAAAGGTGGTGTTTAATTGGTGTACTGCCCATTCTGTTTCAATTTTTGTGTCTTCTCCAAGGGTATCAATAAATGGGGCCTCTTCAACCACATGAGCCAATTGAAATACAATGGCAATTGCAATACCACAAACAAAAACAGTAACACCATATCCCATTAAGGTATAGGCAAAACCTACATTGTAAATCGGTAAAATTAAAAATAAACCCACATAGCCAATTTTGGTGGCCCAAAAAGCAAAATGCTCAGAAGGTTTCATTTTACGAATTGGAGTAAAGTCAGAAATTTTTCTTGAAAAGTATTTCCTAAAATCATTCATGAATATCCAAAACAAATAGGTTAAGCCATACAGCAACAAACTATAAATATGTTGAAATTTATTGAACCAATATTTAGGCTGATTGGTATGTACCCTGATCCAAGGTTTAATATCAATGTCGTCGTCCATTCCTTCTATATTGGTATAAGAATGGTGGTTTACATTGTGCTTGAGTTTCCACATAAAGCTAGAGCCACCTAAAAGGTTCAATGAATAGCTCATCATGTTGTTGACCCATTTTATTTTGCTGTAGCTGCCGTGAGCACCATCGTGCATCACATTAAAGCCAATTGCGGCCATATCAAAGCCCAAGATGGCGCAAATGCCTAAGCTCAACCAGCCAGATGCTGGGGTAAAAAACACCAAAATAGTATAACAAGCTACCAAAATGCTTACTAGGATAATTGTTTTAAGGTATAATTTAAAATTACCAGTGTAATCAATGCGTTTTTCAACGAAATATTGATCAACCCTGCTTTTTAATGTATTGAAAAATAATGCGTTACTATTATTAAACTTAATTTTTGCCATTCTAATTATAATTGGTTCGCAAGATACCTAAAAGTTTGTAAATCATTCCTGATTGATAGCAGGTTTTACACAAAATGAAAATAATAGTTAGAAAAAACTGATATTTGATGGTAAAAAAATCAACTTGAGATTCCAAGACGAACAATCCTTAAAAGACTTGATAAGCCAATTGGTTGATCACAATAAATTGAAGCCCAAATTGTTGGAGGCAAAACTCATTGCAGAATGGCCGCGCATTATTGGTGAACCCATTGCCAAATACACCGAAAGGGTGCAAGTGCATAAAGGACAATTAATTTTACATATCAGCTCCCCAGCCTTGCGCAACGAACTCAGTTTCCAACGCAAAGCCTTGGCAGCACTCATCAATAAGGAACTCGATTGCGATTTCATTGAGGATGTGTTGATTAAATAGTGGGTTAATCAAGCCTACCAAAGGCAAATTTAAAAGAGATTTTGCCAAACCAATTTGCAATAATTCAATTGCAGAAATTGCAAAATATTTTTCATTGATTAGTTATTTTATTGTATATATTTGATTATCAATAAAAAATATGTAACAAATTAATTTAGTATTATGAAAAATTTAACCCAAACTTCAACCAGCTTCAACCAGCTTCAATAAATTTTTTTAGTAACTTTTTTTTTATTAATGAGCAATTTATTTGCCCAGTTAAAAGTTTTTCCTGGTGGTAAAGTTGGTATTGGTACCAGTGATGTTAACGATACTAAGGTTCATATAATTAATGATATGGAGGGCATGGGATTGAAAGTTACAACGAATAGTGCAACTCCATGGTCCTATGTTAGTAAATTTACAGGAGCTGCATACAATGTAAAAGCTATTTCTGTTTCTGAAAATACTCAGGAAAATTTATTTATTACCTGTAATGGGTCATTATGGTCAACTGGTGCTTGGCAGTTTTCGGATAATAGAATGAAAACAAAAGTTAAAGAAATAGATAACCCAATAGATAAAATAATGAAATTAAGTGGTGTTTATTATTATTATAAACCTGTGGCAACCTATTCAAAATTACTTGGGCTCAATGTAAATGACACAATTAGGCACATTGGTTTTATTACCCAAGAGGTGAAAGCTGTTATTCCAGAAGTTGTTGATACAACAAATCTCGGCACCATGGGCGTTAATTATGCTCAACTTATTGCTTTATTAACAGCGGGTATTCAGCAACAACAAGGAGAGATAAATGCATTAAAAATCCAAATAAAGCAATGTTGCGAAAAAGCTAATCCTACAGGTAAAAAAGATACTTCAATAAATTTAGGTAAAACAAATTCAACAGGTTTTATTAATGAGCAATATATTTTATTTCAAAATCAACCAAATCCTTTTTCGGTAAATACATAAATAAACTATCAAACACCAACCGATGCAAAGGGAATAAATTTATTAGTTTTTAATATGCAAGGTGAATTAATAAAATCCTATACCAATTTAATTGCTGGTAAGCAAAGTGTTCAAATTAATGGTAGTGATTTAAAACCTGGAATGTACTTGTATAGTCTTATTTCAAACGGCAATGAAATAGATACTAAGCGCATGATTTTATCAGAATAATAAATAAAAGAATTATGAAAACGATAAAATTAAAAATGTTTGTGAGTATTTTTTTAATGTTAATAAATAACCTAGGAATAAACGCTCAGCAACCATACAAAATTAATCCAGTAAATGGATTGCCATTATTAGATGCAAGTAACAATCCCATACGTAATGATATGAATTACTTGCCTACACCTGCCTTTTCAAATGATTTTACGAATGAAACAATTACTAGAGCAGATTTTGAATATGGATCTAATTTAAATTATACAGAGTTAAGTTATATAGTGCTTGAGGATGCTAATGAAGATAATTGTAATTCTGGTTGCCCATGTAACAATGCTTATTTTTTTAATTCATCTCAGATGCCATACCCAATTGGGCATAAATTTCAAACAACTAGTGGTTACAATACAGTAAAACTTATTACTCAAAAATATGCAACTGATTACGTAAAAGGATGGTATAAAGATACTAATTACTGTAAAGTGGATAAGCTATTTTCATATACCACAGGCCAATTAATTAGCAAGGATGCCTTTAAATATGGCTATTTTGAGGCAAGGTTCAAAGTAAATAGACCAGCAGGAAATTCTAACATTGGTTTGGGACAATGTTTTTGGCTGTTTCCAATAAAGAATCCCAAAAATATTGATGAGGATAGTTTCAATATTCATCAATATTGTTACAGCGAAATAGACATTGCAGAAAACCAACCACATCATAGTATACAGGGTTTTGGTGCTTTGGTTTCTCAAAATGATGGTGATTGCCGTGGGCAAGGTGATCCTCCAAAATTTGTTACTTCAGAATGTGAATGCCAATGGCCAGGTAAAGAATGTGCAAATGGGACTTCTGCATTATTTCATAAAAGAGATATTGTGCAAGAAGATTTCCATACTTATGCCTTAGAATGGACACCTGCTAGCTTAAAGTTTTTTTATGACAATGAATTAATTACTACTATTAATAATCTTGGTCCAAATGGAAAGATACCAGCAAATATGGACCCTATGGGAATTATTTTTGATATTGAAGGGGGCCTTGGTGATAAAAGGTATCACTTACGTTGTTCTGAAATAGATACCGTAAATACAATATTTCCTTTTGAATTTGAAATTGATTATGTTAAACAATTTAAATTAGATTTATCTGAATGTAATACTCCACTTCCAACAATATACACTCAAACCGATTTTAATTTGTTTTCAAATAATCCAAAAGTAAAACACCAAATTAAGGTTGGAGAAGAAGGGGTAAATTACCAAATAATGGTAAATGCAGGAACAAACGTCTCATTACGTGCAGCTTACTTGATAGAATTAAATGAAGGTTTTGAAATAGATGTTAACGGCGAATTTTTTGCAGATGTGATAGGAGGTTGTGATGAAGGATTTTAAGTTTTTACTTTTATTTTCATTTTTGTTATTCTTTTTTCAATGTAAAAAGGATAAGAAATCAGATGTTCAAGCAAATCTATTACCCAATGGTAAGTATATTCTTTATTTGGAAGAAGATTCACAAAGCCACAGCAGCTGTTATTATTATTTGGAGAATGATATTTTTTATGTTTTAAGAAGGTATACTCAAGATACAATTTGTTTAAGTAGGAAGGCAGGGGAATTATTTTTAAATACAAGCGGAGAATTAGTTTTAACCCCTCTTCAAATGGGGATAAGCTCTAATCCGTGTGTTTTTGCAAATGATTTATATGGAGGAGACACAATGGTTATTCATCTTTCCAACATTACAGAAGCAACTAGCAATTTTGGTAAAAAATACATTAAAGGAGATTATTATAATTTAGTGAGAAGCGGTCTTCCATTTTCAATAAGTGAAGGTATTTTTACTCTTGGACCTTCCTAACCAAAAATGCTGATGAAAATTACAATTGAGAATGAAGACGTGTTTTTTGTATATGTTTCCATTTCACTAGAAGGAGGTTGTGATGAAGGATTTTAAGGCATTGGTATTGTTGTCTTTTCTTTTTTGCTTTTTTCAATGTAAAAAGGACAAAAAAGCGAACCTGTAAATGCCATATTAGAAAATGGAAAATACGGATTTCTACTTCAGTTTGGATGAGGAAGTGAGTCTGGCAAAGAATACTATCTCAAAGATAATTTCTTTTATCCTATTAGTAAAAATATTGATTTTAAAGATACTACATGTTTTGAACGAAAGGCAGGTGAGCTAGTGCAAGGTGAAAATGGTAATATAACTTTATCTCCAATTCAAATGATTGTAAGAGATTCTGATCCTTGTTATTTTTATACTGATTTGATAGGTGGAGATACATTTGTTTTACATTTTTTTAATATTACTCAGTTTACCGACAAGAATTCAAAAAAAGGATTGAAAGGAGATTTTTATTATTTGGTTCCTTCTGGTCTCCCTTATCCTAAATTGGAAGGAAAGTTTTTGTTTGGAAAGTATTAATGGGTAATTGTTTTTACAATTTAGTTTTTTACCTATTTTTATTGAAAAATGTTTTACTTCGAACCTTATTATAGAAAGTACAAACATGACAAAGCAACTAATAGAATGTGTTCCCAATTTTAGTGAGGGGAACGATATGGGTATTATTAAGCAAATTACCAATGCCATTGAGGCTGTGGAAGGGGTAATGTTGCTAGATGTAGATCCAGGTAAGGCTACCAATAGAACAGTGGTAACTTTTGTTGGGGAACCTGCTGCTGTTATTGAAGCAGCATTTCAAGCAATTAAAAAGGCAGGCGAAATTATTGATATGCGCAAACACAAAGGTGAACATCCGCGCATGGGCGCTACCGATGTTTGTCCTTTAATTCCAGTTAGTGGAATCAGCATGGAAGAAACTGCTGAATATGCCAAAAAATTGGCAAAAAGAGTGGGAGAGGAGTTAGCCATTCCTGCCTATTTATACGAGCATGCGCAGCCAAACAAATCAAGGAGCAATTTATCTGTCATCCGTGGTGGTGAATACGAAGGCTTTTTCGATAAAATTAAATTGCCAGAATGGAAGCCAGATTTTGGCGAAGCGGTTTACAATGAGAAGTCGGGCGCAACCGTTATTGGCGCCAGAGATTTTTTAATAGCCTATAATATCAACTTAAACACAAAATCAGTTCGCTTGGCTAACTCAGTGGCTTTTGATGTGCGCGAGGCTGGCAGAACCAAACGCGAAGGCAATCCCATTACTGGTAAAATTGTAAAAGATGCAGCTGGCAATGATGTTAGAATACCAGGTACTTTAAAAGAGTGTAAAGCCATTGGTTGGTTCATTGAAGAATATGGCATTGCCCAAATTAGCATGAACCTCACCAATTATAAAATTACTCCAGTTCACAAAGCGTTTGATGAAGTTTGCAAAAGTGCAGAATCAAGAGGCATGCGTGTTACGGGTTCAGAATTGGTTGGTTTGATCCCATTAGACGCGATGTTAGAAGCGGGTAAATATTACTTGCTCAAACAAAAACGTTCGTTGGGTGTAAGTGAAGATGAGTTAATAGAAATTGCCATCAAATCTTTGGGATTAAATGAACTTTCTGCCTTTGATCCACAGCAAAAAATCATTGAATACAAATTGCGCAATGCAGCAAACGAAAAATTGATTTGCATGAACCTAGTAGCTTTTGCCAATGAAACCGCAAGTGAAAGTCCGGCCCCAGGTGGAGGTTCTATTAGCGCTTATGTTGGTGCTTTAGGTATTTCTTTGGGCACCATGGTGGCTAATTTAAGTGCTGGCAAAAGAGGCTGGGAAGACCAAGTATCCTTCTTTAGTGAGTGGGCCCAAAAAGGTCAGGTTATCAAAGACAAATTGCTCAAAGCTGTTGATGAAGATACTGCGGCTTTCAATAAAATCATGGATGCATTCGGCTTACCTAAATCAAACGATGCAGAGAAATTGGTTCGAACCGAAGCCATTGAAGCAGCAACCAAATACGCGTGTGAAGTTCCTTATGCAGTGATGCAAACCAGCTACGATTCATTGGCACTTTTGGCTGTGATGATTGAAAAAGGAAATCAAAATTCTATCACAGATGCAGGTGTTGGAGTATTGTGCGTGAAGACCGCAGTGCGTGGTGCTTATTTCAATGTGTTGGTGAATGCACAAGGTTTAAAAGACCAAGCTTATGCAAAAGCCATGGTTGAGAAAGCCAAAGCATTGTTGGCTAAAAACCATGCTGAGGCCGATGCTTTGTTAACTAAGGTTGAAGCGGCAATTGCCTAAGTTTTAAATACCCACCATGAATTTAATAAAAAAGCTCATAACGCTAGTTCTAATGATTGTGGCGCCGCTAATAAGTGGCAAAGCATTTATTGAATATGCCAATATTAGCTACCTCAATAAAAAGCCTAGTTATCCATTTGGTAAAGAGTTGATGAAGACCATTCAGGTAAATGACATTTATTTTTTGGCCAATTACCAAAGTGAAATTTTAAGCATTGGATTGGTGTTTTTGGCTATTTCTGTTTTGGCTTACATCAGCATGATGATTAAGGCCTTAATTAATTTGGTTTGGTTGTCATTAATTATCTTGGTTGGGTATTATTTTTACCATTTAAAATAAATGGTAACTAGCAATAAAAGACCAATTTTATGCGACCCCTTCAGGGTCGAAATTTCATCCTCCTATTGTTTACTATAAACATGCGACCCCTCTGGGGTCGTTAGTTTATAGATCAAATTTTAATCTTCATCCATTTTCGACCCCGGAGGGGTCGCATGTTTATAGACCAATTAATTCACAACATTCATTTTCGACCCCGGAGGGGTCGCATGTTTATAGACCAATTAATTCACAACATTCATT
>CANKQY010000087.1 GCA_947485745.1 Bacteroidota bacterium | reverse complement strand
TGATTGGGAGTTAACCGTGCCACCTTACAGGGTTGATGTGGAGAGAGCCATTGATGTAACTGAAGAAATTTTGCGCATATATGGCTTAAATAATATTGAAATGGGCCATGCCATTAAATCGGCAATGACCTTCAGCAAAGATGAGTTTGGTTTGAACCTAAAAAACAAATTGGCCAATTTTTTAACCAGTAATGGTTTTTTTGAAATTGCCACTAATTCATTGACGCGCTCGAGTAATTATGCTGCAGATCAATTGGTTCAAACCGTAACATTACTAAATCCCTTGAGCCAAGATTTGGATGTTTTAAGACGCGATATGGTTTACAGCGTTTTGGAGGCGGTACAATATAACAATAACAGAAAAAGCAACGACTTACGTTTTTATGAAATTGCCAAAACCTATTCGCGCCATGGAGATGCCAATGATTTAAGCAGCTATAAGGAG
Organism: Bacteroidota bacterium; assembly: GCA_947485745.1. Lineage (GTDB taxonomy): Bacteria > Bacteroidota > Bacteroidia > UKL13-3 > UKL13-3 > B1. Next base: position 10,059 of record CANKQY010000087.1, on the reverse strand, counting down.
CAAAAACATTTGGTTTTAGGCTTATTGGGCAAAAAACAACCAGAAACTTGGAACAACCCCAAAACAGAGTTTGGCTATTTTGGCTTAAAAAATCAGGTAGAGGCCATTTTTAAAAAGGCAGGCATTGCCAAATTGAGCTATACCTATGAGGAAGATGCTCGCTTTGAGATTGCTGCTCAAATTTTTGTAAAGAAAAAGCGAGTGGGTGTTATGGGCTGTTTGAACCAAAACCTCACGAAAAAATACGATATTGACAAATCGTTTTGGTATGCTGATATTGATTTGGATTTACTAACAGAATTAGCCAAGGAAGTAAAGTTTAAGTTGAAACCCGTATCTGTTTTCCCGGAAGTGCGAAGAGATTTGGCGCTATTGTTGGATCAAACCGTAACCTACGAGCAATTAGAAAAAATTGCACTTAAAACAGAGCCTAATTTATTGAAAGCCGTAAATGTATTCGACGTATACATGGGTGATAAAATTGAGCAAGGGAAAAAATCCTATGCTTTGAGCTTTATTTTGCAAGATGAAAACAAAACCTTAACCGATGCAGAAATAGAAGCAGTGATGAACAAGCTCATTCAAAATTTTGTAAAGGAAGCTGGGGCAGTTTTAAGAGGCTAATCTATGAAAACGGGGGAGAAAGCAGCTTTAATTAGGTTAAAAGTGACCGCCTTGCTCCAGCAAGTTGCCCTATTGCAAAAAAAGCTTGAAGAAGCGCAATTGGAGCGAGAAAACTTAAAAATTAAGTTGCAAGAACAAACAAAAAAAGTAGAAATATTAGAAGATAAGAATAAAATTAGTAAACTTGCTGATGGAATTCAACTAGGAAAGCAGGATAAATTGGAAATGAAACAAGCCATTAATCAATATGTTCGCGAAATAGATGAATGCCTAAAGTTGTTAAACCAAATACCTAACAACCATTGAACGAGCTTTCTATAAATATCCATATAGCCGGAAGGGTTTATCCCCTTACTGTAGACTCAAAGGAGGAATCAAATTTGAGAGAAACCGGTAAACTCATACAGGATAAATTGCAGCAATACAGCAAGCAATTTAACCTGCGCGATCAACAAGATTCTTTGGCCATGTATGCCATAGAAATAGCGAATGAGAATTTGGCACTGAAACAACAATTGTTGGATAGTGCCAAGGAAACGGAAATAGAACTGGAACAAATTACCCAGTTATTAAAGCACATTCAACTGTAAATGAGAGGATTTGAGTTTGGCGTTCAACACATAAACAGTTAAACCAAATGGGAGCTATTGAAATTATTATTGCTATGCTGTCCTTAGTGGCAGGTGCAGCGGTTATGTGGGTTGTAAATAATAACAACCTCAAAACAAAATCGGTACAAATTATAAAAGATGCCGAAGAAAAAGCCGAAATCCTAAAAAAGGATAAATTATTAGAGGCAAAAGAAAAGTTTTTTCAACTGAAGTCGGAACACGACAAAGAGGTAAATAACCGAAATGCCAATCTATTAAAAGAGGAAAACAGAATTAAGCAGATTGAGCAAAGCTTAAAGCAGAAACAAGAAGCTGCTCAACGCAAAGACTCTGAGTTAGATTCTATCAAGCAAAGTTTAGAAAAGCAACAGGCTGCTGTTCAACTTAAAAAGGAAGAGGCTGATAAAGCACTTAACAACCAAGTAAAACAACTAGAAAAAATTGCCGGACTAACCGCTGATGAGGCTAAAAAGCAATTGGTAGAGGCTTTGCATGAGGAGGCTCGAACCGCAGCGCTTTCTAAAATTAAAGACATTACCGATGAGGCAAAATTAACGGCCAGCAAGGAAGCCAAGAAAATCATTTTGAGTACCATTCAACGCACAGCGGCAGAACATGCCATTGAAAATGCCGTGAGTGTATTCAATATTGAAAGCGACGAATTAAAAGGTAGAATTATTGGTAGAGAAGGTAGAAATATCCGTGCTTTAGAGGCAGCTACAGGTGTTGAATTTATTGTAGATGATACGCCTGAGGCCATTATTCTTTCTTGCTTTGACCCTATTAGAAGAGAAGTAGCGCGTTTGGCCATGCACCGTTTGGTAACAGATGGTAGGATTCATCCAGCGCGCATTGAAGAAGTGGTAGCTAAAACCAAAAAGCAAATTGAAGAGGAAATTGTAGAAATAGGCGAGCGTACTTGCATTGATTTGCAAATTCATGGCCTGCATCCAGAACTGGTGCGCATGGTTGGTAGAATGCGCTACAGAAGCTCGTACGGACAAAATTTATTGCAACATTCACGTGAGGTTGCAAACCTATGTGCAACCATGGCAGCAGAGTTTGGCCTAAATGTGAAGTTAGCTAAACGTGCCGGATTATTGCATGATATTGGTAAAGTGCCAGACGACGATGCAGAAACACCACATGCATTATTGGGAATGAAGCTTGCGGAAAAATACAAAGAGAATTGGGAAGTGGTAAACGCCATTGGCGCGCATCATGATGAGGTTGAAATGACCTCTATCCTATCTCCAATCATCCAAGCTTGTGATGCCATTAGCGGTTCAAGACCAGGTGCTCGCAGAGAAGATACCGAGAACTACATGAAACGTCTGAAAAACTTAGAAAATATTGCCATGAGCTACCCTGGTGTAGAAAAAGCATTTGCCATCCAAGCAGGAAGAGAATTGCGCGTAATGGTAGAATCGGATAAAGTAACCGACGACCAAGCAGATTTGATGTCGATTGACATGAGCCAACGCATCCAAAAAGAAATGACTTACCCAGGTCAGATTAAGATTACAGTTATTAGAGAGAAGCGTTCAGTTAATTTCGCCAAGTAGCCCTTCGACAAGCTCAGGATGACGCTATCGATGGACCATAGACCATAGTTTTTAAAAAGCCTGCTCAATAGATTGAGTAGGCTTTTTTATATAGTTAAAATGCACTATCTTAGCGGTATGAGAAATGATTTTTTAATGGATAAAACTCAAGTGAAAATATTCAAGCTTGGTGAAGAGCCAAAACCATATGAATATTGGTTAACCCAAAGTCCTGAAAAAAGAATTTCAGCTATTGAATATTTACGTAAACAGATAAATGGAACTGAATCAAGACTTCAAAGAGTTTATAGAATTACTAAACTCAAATGAGGTAAAATATATTGTTGTAGGAGGCTATGCAGTAGGCTTTCACGGGTATCCAAGATATACCGGTGATATAGATTTATGGATTGCCATTTCAAAAGAAAATACTGAACGATTTGTTGATGTACTTAAAAAATTCGGGTTTGCAGCACTCGCATTAATTCCTGAAGATTTCCAAAAAGAAGATTTAGTTATACAATTTGGTTACGAGCCAAATCGAATAGATATCTTAACTTCGGTTACTGGTTTAAATTTTGAAGAATGTTATGCAAAATCGAACCAAGCTAATTTTGAAGGCTTACCAATTATTTTTCTTGATCTTGAAAGTTTAAAGAAAAATAAATCTTTAACGGGCAGAAAAAAAGATTTGGGTGATATTGAAAATCTGCCATAGGTGCATATTTTAAAAAGCCTGCTCAATCTCTTGAGCAGGCTTTTTTTTTGGTACTTGATCCTGCATGTCAAACACGCGGACAAAGTCAAAAATATAATACCCGGTCACTGAGCCTGCCGAACGGCGGACACTGAGCCTGCCGAAGGACTAATGCGCCTCCAGCCAATTATTCCCCACTCCCACTTCTGCAACTACTGGCGTGAGTAGCTCCATGGCGCTTTCCATGTTTTGTATCACTAGCGGTTTCAATAATTCAATCTCCGATTTGTGTGCATCAAATACCAATTCATCGTGGACTTGCAATATCATTTTTGAATGCACTATTCCATTGGCAGGATCTTTTAAAACCTTGTGAATTTTTATCATGGCCAATTTAATCATATCGGCTGCACTGCCTTGTATGGGCGCATTGATGGCATTGCGTTCTGCAAATCCGCGCACCGTAAAATTGGCCGAATTGATGTCACGTAAATACCTTCTTCTTCCCAATAATGTTTCTACATAACCATGCTCCTTTGCAAAATTAATGGTACTATCCATATACGTTTTGATCCCAGGATAGGCTTTAAAATATTCTTCAATAATTGCTGCCGCATCCTTCCTTCCAATACCTAAATTTTGGCTCAAACCGAAAGCAGATTGACCATAGATGATACCGAAATTTACTGCCTTGGCACGCCTGCGCTCGTCGCTTGTAACTTCTTCGATGGCTTTGCCAAAGACCCTTGCTGCTGTAGCTTGGTGGATATCTAATTTATTTTTAAATGCCTCTATCATGGCTTCTTCCTTTGCCACCGATGCAATGATACGCAACTCTATTTGCGAATAATCTGCGCTCAACAAAACATAATTTTCATTCCTTGGAATAAAGGCTTTACGAACTTCTTTACCTTTATCAGTTTTAATAGGAATATTCTGCAAATTTGGATTGGTTGAACTCAACCTGCCTGTTGCTGCCACAGCTTGATTAAAGCTTGTGTGAACCCTTCCAGTTAAAGGGTTAATCATGGTTGGCAAGGCATCTACATAAGTAGATTTTAACTTTTGAAATTGCCTCACCAACAAAATCTTTTGTATGATCTCATGTTCACTCAAACCTTGCAAAATATCCTCGCCTGTTTGGTACTGACCAGTTTTGGTTTTCTTAGCTTTAGGATCCAATTTCAAGTGATCAAACAATACTTCTCCCAATTGCTTTGGCGATGAAATATTAAACGACATACCCGCCAAGGCAATGATGTCTTTTTCTAATTGAGTGAGTTCAATTTCTAGTTCTTTTGAATAGCTATTTAAAAAACTTTCATTGATTTTGATACCCTCAATTTCCATGTCGCTCAACACATCAATGAGTGGCACCTCTAAATCATAAAATAATTTTTCTGCATTGTTTGCCACTAATTCTGGAAAAAGCTTTTCCTTCAATTGCATCGTTACATCAGCATCTTCGGCCGCATACTCTTTTATTTTATCAATGGCCACATCGCGCATGCTCAATTGGTTTTTACCTTTTTTACCTATGAGCTCTTCAATACTTACTGGCTCATAATTGAGGTAAATGCCACTCAGAAAATCCATTCCATGGCGCAAATCTGGCTCTATTAAATAATGCGCCAACATGGTATCAAAAACTGGTCCGGCCAAAGTAAACCCATAACGCTTAATGATGTTTAAATCATACTTCACATTCTGCCCAATCTTTACAATTTCTGGATGAATAAAAATTGGTTCAAACAACCCTAAAAGTGCTTTGGCCTCCTCAAAATTATTTGGAAAAGGAATATAATAAGCATGGTGCTTTTTATACGCAAAAGATAGGCCAACAATATCCGCCTCGGTACTTTCTAATTGCGATGTTTCAGTATCAAAACAAACCTCTTTTTGTTGCATCAGAGTTTCGAGTGCTACCTCACATGCTTCCCTATCAGTTAAAACCTCATATAAATGTTCCGTGTTTTTAATGGTATCCCTCTGAACCAAAGGTTCCGTTTCCCCACTCTCTTCCTCCCTCTCTTTCTCTTTCTCTTTCTCCTTCTCTTTCTCCACTCTTCCTTGATTAAACAAATCGAAACCACCAGATGCGCTCTGAGGAGCTTGCGCAGCGGGCGATTGGCCTGGAACATTGGCATCGGCAAATATTCTTTTGATCAATGTTTTAAATTCTAATTCGGCAAATATCTTTTCTGTTTCTTCCCTATTTGGAGGATCCAATACCAATGATTTTTCATCAAATTCAATGGGCACATTGATATCAATTGTTGCCAACCTTTTTGATAAGAAAGCTTGCTCCCTATTGTTTTCTACATTCTCCTTTTGCTTGCCTTTTAACTCATGGGTATGTTCATACAAACCTTCCATGCTGCCATATTTTTGAACCAAAAGCTTAGCCGTTTTTTCGCCTACCCCTGGTACACCTGGAATATTGTCTACCGCATCTCCCCAAAGTCCTAAAATGTCTATTACCTGATTAATTTCAGTGATTTCCCATTTCTTTAAAATCTCTGAAACACCCATTATCTCTATGTCGTTGCCCATGCGTGCAGGCTTATAAATAAAAATATGCTCTTCTACCAACTGCCCAAAATCTTTATCGGGTGTCATCATGTATACATCAAAACCTTCTTTGCTAGCTTTTTTGGCCAATGTGCCAATGATATCATCTGCCTCATAACCTGGCATAATTAGCAAAGGAATATTTAGTGCCTCCGTAATTTGCCTAATAAAAGGCAATGCCAACGAAATTCCTTCGGGCATTTCTTCCCTATGCGCCTTATAAGCCTCGTATTCAATGTGCCTAGCTGTTGGCTCAGATGTATCGAATGAAACTCCAATATGCGTAGGCTTTTCGCGCTTCAACAAATCAAGCAAGGTGGTAACATACCCAAAAATGGCAGAAGTATTAAACCCATAGCTTGTTACCCTTGGGTTCTGACTAAAAGCAAAATAGGCCCTATACACCAAGGCCATACCATCCAATAAAAATAATTTCTTCTCACGCATGGTTGCAAGATAATTATTTGGAGGGAAACCTATTTAATTAGAATTGCATTTTACAAATTCTGCTTTTTTTCGTAAAAAGAATTTTCAAAAACAAAAATCCAAATAAAATGCTTTTAATTCCCCTATGAATTTTATTCAACGGAGCTATGAATTAGAATTATTGGATCAAGAAAATATTCATAAGCAAGACCTGTATCAAAATTTAATTGAGCTCAATACCATTAATTCATTGCTGGGCGGACATGCTGTTACGTTGAAAGCAATAAAATCCTTTCAGTTACAAAGCAATAAAACCTACCGCATTTTAGACATTGGCTGTGGTGGTGGAGATAATCTAATTTACATCGCAAAATGGGCTAGGAAGAACAATTTATCGCTGCAATTAATTGGTGTTGATCTTAAAAAAGATTGCATTGAATTTGCCCAAGATAGGTGTAAAGATTACCCAGAAATAAGCTTAATTGAATCCGATTATCGCTTACTCATTCATGAAACACAAAAATATGATGTCATTTTCAGCGCCCTGTTTTGTCACCATTTTAAGGAGCACGATTTGCAAGAATTAATGGCATTTAAAAAGGAAAATTCCACACTCGGTTTTTTCATTAACGACCTACACCGCACTGCTTTAGCATACTATAGCATTTCTTGGCTCACACAATTATTTTCTAAAAGTTATTTGGTAAAAAATGATGCCCGTTTATCTGTAAAAAGAGGCTTCATAAAAAATGAACTTGCTGCGCTTTTACCCAAATCAAAACAATTAAGTTTAAATTGGGTTTGGGCTTTTAGGTGGTTAGCCATTTACAAACACCCATAACATGAGGCAAGAAAACACCATTTACGATATAGCCATTATTGGCGGTGGTTTGGGCGGATTAACCTTGGCCATTCAATGTGCCAAGCAAAATAGAAAAGTATTACTTATAGAAAAGGAAAGCTATCCTTATCACAAAGTTTGTGGAGAGTATATCTCCAATGAAAGTTGGCCATTTTTATTGTCATGTGGCATCAATTTACATGAATTGGATTTGCCCAAAATTCAAAGGCTAGGAATCACAGCACCCAATGGCACATACCTATCGCATAACTTGGCAAAAGGCGGATTTGGAATTAGCCGTTTTACACTCGATTACTTATTGGCGCAACAAGCAAAATTAGCTGGTGTAAATTTATTGGAAAATTGCAAAGCCACAAAAATAGAATTTGAAAATAACCAATTCTACATACAAACTACTCAAGGTGTTTTTACCAGCAAATATGCCTTTGGATCTTATGGCAAAAAAGGCAATTTAGATGTTCAACTCAATAGGGATTTTGTACAAGAAAAAAAACGCGGTTTAAAAAATTATATTGGTGTAAAATACCACATACAAAGTTCCTTTCCACCAGATTTAATAGAACTTCACAACTTTAAAGATGGTTATTGTGGCATCTCTAAAATAGACAACAATCAATATTGTTTGTGTTACCTCACCACCGAAGAAAACTTGAAAAACAATGGAAACAATATCAAGGCAATGGAAGAAAATATCTTATATAAAAACCCATTCCTAAAAATCCTATTTACCCAAGCCACTTTTTTATACAAACAACCATTAAGCATTTCACAAATTCGGTTTGAACCAAAAACGCAAATTGAAAATCATTTTGTGCTATTGGGAGATGCAGCCGGTCTCATTACCCCACTCTGTGGAAACGGCATGAGCATGGCCATGCGCGCAGCAAAAATGGTTAGTGTGTTATTACCCGCAAATTTGGATGATGCAAATGAAAGGGCACAATTTGAAAGCAACTACCAAAAAGAATGGAAAAAGGCGTTTAAAACTCGCTTAAAATTTGGCAGGATTTTTCAAAAACTATTTGGTTCGGTTTATATTACTCACCTCATTTTAAATTTACTCAAACCCTTTCCTAGCTTGCTTAAAAAACTAGTACGACTAACACACGGAAATGATTTTTAAACAAATTTCCATTAGACTTGTTATGATTGTATATGAAAAATTATTTAGTTGTAGGTGGCAGTAGCGGCATTGGAAAAGCAATCAGTGAACAACTAGCGCAGCAAGGTCATCATGTTATTGTCATCAGTAAAACAGCAGCATCATCGGTTCAAACCGAAAATATTGAATACCACAATTGCGATATTACCGAGGAAACACCCACATTTCCAGACGCTATTGAATCATTAGATGGAATTATATACTGTCCTGGAACCATCAATTTACGCCCGTTTAAAGCGCTCAAGCAAAGTGAATTCTTGCACGATTTGCAGGTAAATTATTTGGGTGCCATCAAAACTATTCAGCGCTATATTCCTCAATTGTTATTGGGTTCAGACCCAAACATTATTTTATTTAGCACGGTGGCCACAAAAAAAGGAATGCCTTTTCACACCAGTATAGCTGGAGCCAAAGGGGCTGTAGAAGGATTAACCATTAGCCTTGCTGCAGAATATGCACCAAAATTAAGGGTAAATGCCATTGCTCCCTCGTTGACCCAAACGCCATTGAGTGATAAATTATTGAACGCTGAGGCGAAAATTTTAGCTGCCGGCGAAAGACATCCTCTAAAGCGAATTGGGCAAACAAGCGACATTGTAAATGCTGCCTTATATTTGCTCAATGCTTCGTGGGTTACAGGACAAATTATGCCTGTTGACGGAGGCATGCAAGCAATGTGATAACATGGAAATTAAATTTTCACTTTCCGATATTGAAGCTTTTGAAAAACAAGATAGAACCAATTTAATTAATGGTTTATCTGGTTATAAATCTGCACATTTAATTGGTACCAAAAATGTAAGTGGATTAAACAATTTGGCCATCTTTTCATCTGTTGTGCATATTGGCGCAAACCCACCATTGATAGGCTTTGTGCACAGGCCTGCAACGGTTGAACGCCACACCTATGAAAACATCAAAGAAACCGGGCACTTTACCATTAACCATGTACCTATTGAGTTATACCAACAAGCTCACCAAACCTCAGCAAGGTATCCTAGAAATGAAAGTGAATTTGATGCATGCGGCTTTACGGAATTTTATGGTGAGGTTTTATCAGCTCCGTATGTTTTAGAAAGTCCGATTAAAATTGGACTTACTCTTGAAGAAGAAATATTAGTTAAATCAAACCAAACCATTATCCTTATAGGCAAAGTGCAGGAAATCTATCTTGCGCCAGAATTTATTTTAGAATCGGGCGTTTTAAACCTCAGTGCTGCAAGAACCCTAATTGTACAAGGATTAGAAACCTATTATAAATCAGAAAAAATAGGTACATTGACCTATGCAAAACCCAATTCAACAGTTTAAAAACATGAAATCAAATTTGATGGTATGCTGTTTACTATTTATTGGCATAAGTTGTCAATCGCAAACAGAGAAAAAAAACACAACTAAGAAACAAGAAACTACAATGACTACAATAAATGAACAAAATTTAGATTCTGCTATTTTTGGCGCAGGATGCTTTTGGTGTTTAGAAGCAATTTACCAAAGAATTGATGGCGTTGAAAAAGTAATATCAGGCTATAGCGGTGGCTACATCAAAAACCCACCTTACC
>CANKQY010000086.1 GCA_947485745.1 Bacteroidota bacterium | reverse complement strand
TACTTTTTGGCAATAGTAAAAATTGCCATTATTGGTGCTTGTTAACTGATACCAGTTTTTTCCCCCATTGATAGATTTCCATACGCCAAGGCCTCTAACAGCATCTAGGTTGCCATTGCCTTCGCCTGTGCAGAAATACATAACCTGTGGCTTTGCAGGTGCTTGGGTAACGTGCGTAATGGCTAAGTTTTGGAAAAAATCATTGTTGGTCGACCAATTTGGCTCTGCTGCGGTAATATCTGTGGTTTTCCAAATGCCACCAGCAACTGCACAGGCCCAGACTGTTTTTTTTGTGGGGTCATTTAAATCAACCATCAAGGAACGGGTTCTGCCACCACAATTTTTAGGTCCTCTTTCAACCCAAGTAATACCAGGAATTGCGGCTTTATTTAGGGCAGTTTGTTGAGCGAAAAGTGATTGTTGGTAAACCCAACTTGCCTGCAATCGCTCTCTTGGAACTATATTTAAATTGGGGTCCTTGGTTAATTCAAACTCTTGTTGCCAAGCCAAATCCATTCTATCTGGTTTGGGTATTTTTGTTTTGGTATTGAATGTAATGCCACGTGCATCTTTTGTAAATACCTCAAGACCCAAATAACTATGAACAGAAATACTCGTAATAATTAGGAGAGACAAGAAAGGGAATATATTGAAAGCTTTTATCATTTTATGAAAGTTGTATAGGTTGAAATTATATGGAAAAATCGCTAAAAATCTATCAATAACAAGGAGGAAGAAAGTAATTTTATCATTCTACCAACAAGCTAATGATGTGCAAGCCACAATAGCTTTTCGGTTTGAGTTTGACCAGCATTATTTGTAAATTCCAATAAGTAGATTCCTTTGGCGAGACCAAATAAATCTATAGTTTCTCTTGATTTACTTAGAATGTAATGATTAATTGTTTGGCCGGTTTGACTAATTATCTTCAAGCTACCTAAACCCTCATTTCCTTGAATCATGATTTCATTTTGGTTCAAACCGTAACTAAATTGAAATAACTTTGGATCTTCTGTTTCGGCTTCAATTTTGATGATAGGTGAATAGCTAGTAGCGCCATCTATATCAATTTGTTTGAGCCTATAATACAAATAATCTTGTGTGGCATTTGGGTCTTTAAAGTAGTATTTGCTTATATTATTTGTATTTAATTTTCCATCTATGAATCCAATGGCATTGAAGTTAAATCCATCTTCACTTCTTTCTAAATAGAAACCTTTGTTATTTTTTTCGCTAGCGGTATTCCAGTATAAATCCACTTCATTATTATTCATTCGTTTGCCCCAAAATTGAATTAAATTAACAGGTAATGCAGAATTGTTGGGACCAGTTATTTCAAAATCGTCGATAGCTAAACCTACATCATTGGTGTTTTGGTCTGATTTGAATACAAAACGAAATGCCACTTTTGTATTGCCTGCTAAGGAAGAAAAGGTGAATTGCTTTTGCGCATATGCGCTCATGGTTGCATTGAAATAAGGTTGATTTTGAGGAAAGGCTGTATTGGAAGTGGAGTTAGAAAAATCGTACCAATTTGTGAGCACAGAGGTTCCTAGTTTTGTCCAATTATTGCCTAGGTCTAAACTGTATTCAACAATATAGCCATCGTAACTTAATTCAAATTTGTTTTTAACCTTAAATTTTAAAACGTAGGTGCCAGTTGCTGCACAATTAAAGCTAGGCGAATATAAATAGGCTTCATTGTTATCTGCATAGTTTCCGGTTAGGCCAGTTACCCAAGCACTGCTGCCGCTGGCTGTTCCGTTCTTTCCTGTTGTGGTAGAATTACCTCTCACAAATCCAATACCGTTTACCAAATCAGCACCAAAATCTCCAGTATTTGTTTCAAAATTACCCCCATTTGTTAAAGTATATGGCGTTGGTCTGTAAGGTAAAATTTGAATCAAATTGTTAAAGGTTTTTGAATATAGGCCTCCATTGATCGACAAGCTAACATTATAAAAACCAGGTAACAGGTATTGCTTGCTTGGATTTTGTAAGGTACTGCTTGTGCCGTCTCCAAAGTCCCATAAGTAGGAAGTTGCGCCATTGGATGTGCTTGTAAAGTTTACAAACGCACTCACATAACTCAATTTTTTGTTAGCCATAAAATCTGCAAATGGAGGGGCAAATGCATTGGTGGTAAAAATCCCTCTTCCATGCGTTGCTGCGAGAACTTGCTTATCAGATGTTCGTATTTTTAACATGTCGGTTCTAACATTTGAGAAGCCAATATTGCTTGGAGCCCAATTGGTGCTTGCATTTAAAATAGTATCGGTTGTCCATACACCTAGCTCAGTGGCAAGCATTACCTGCCAATTTTTATTGGGATTAAACAAAGCCCATCTCACAGGCATGTCTGGTAAATTACCTTCAATGTTGGTCCATGTAAATCCTCCATTTTTTGTTTCCCAAATACTTGCTACACCATAGTTAGAATAGGTTGCTAAGATGTGATTGTCGTTACCATTTTCAACTTCAATACATGAAACACTTCCTGTTGGCATGCCTTTGCCATTGTTAATACAAGAATCAATACTGGCAGTAATGTGTGCGTTGGTTACCCTCACTATTCTGCCATTGTTCAACCCAAAGAAAACAACATTTGCATTGTTTGGCGAAACCTTTACATGGGTAATTTTTCCATTATTAAATAGTGGAACGGTATCGTAAACTAAAGTACTTCCTGTTTGTGGATTATCCCAACGAACGTAGGTGCCATTATTGCCACACATATACATTTTGTTGGCAACATCGTCATAGTCGGTTGGACTAATAAAACTGCCTACGTTGCCGCTTGTATTTACCACATTTGAGAAACTTCCACCAGAGTTGGTAGACCTGTAATAACTGGTATAAACATAAGATGTAAACCAATAGTTGGGTTGGTCTTGGTCTATGTGACAAAAAGCGCCATCACCACCTGTAACTTCTATGCTGCTGTTGATTCCGGGTGATGCGAAAGAATGTGAGCCATTGTCTTGTGCTCCTGCTAAATATTGGTTCGAACCAGCATTTGGATGTATATCACAAGCATAAAATTGAGTGGTATTGTAACTGCTTTCTTTGCTCACTATGGTTGGACTAGCCGCGGTAAAATTGGTGCATCTATAAACCGAACCATCATTACTAAAATAACAAACATTGGAATTGCCTGGTTCAAAATAGGCATAATGTTGATCGGCATGTACCTCTTGAAAACCAAAGCCACCATACCAATGCGAAATCTGTAACCAAGAGCTTCCGCCGTTGGTAGTTTTAAACAAATCAACCCCACCAACTATACAAACAGCAGCATTATTTGGGTCAACCGCTAAGCTTAAATCGTACCAAGCCTGACCTCTACTAAAGTCCTTTTTGAAGGCAGTTTGAGATACGCCACCATCGGCGTCTATTGGGTGCGATGCCACAGTATCAAAAGTTAATCCGGCATTGATAGATTTGATGATGGCACTAATTCTGCCCGAACTTTCAACCAGTGCATAAATAACATTGGTATCATTTTGGGCAACGGCAATTTCCATTTCATCTTTGTTTACGTAAGATGGAATGGTCAATGGATTGGTCCAAGTAGCTCCTTTGTTAAAAGACTTATGAATACTGCCGCCCGTTGAACCTCCGTTGCTCATGGTAACATACATGGTACCATTGTTCATTATTTCTAAATCGTAGGCAAGGTCGCCAAGACTACCCGATGTTCCGGTGCCAAGCACCTTTGTAAAAGCAGTACCTCCGTTAACAGACCTATATAAACCAGTTTTGGTAAGCACCAAAAGCGTATCTCCATTGCCAATAGAAACCACTTTTTGGCAATAATAGTAGGATGAATTATTGGTGGCTGATAATTGGTTCCAGGTAGTTCCGCCATTGGTAGATTTCCAAACGCCCAAGCCTCTGGTAGCATCTGAATTTCCGTTGCCTTCGCCCGTACAAAAATACATAACCTGTGCATTGCCTGGGGCTTGGTCTAAGTGCGTAATGGCGAGGTTTTGGGCAAAATCATTGATGGGAGTCCAGGTTGGATTGGTAACAGTGATATCATTGGTTTTCCATAAACCACCGGCCACACCGCCTGCCCAAACTGTTTTTTTTGTGGCATCGTTCATATCCACCAAAACAGAGCGGGTTCTACCTCCACAATTATTAGGGCCTCTTTCGGTCCAAGTAACTCCCGGAATAGCCGCTTTACCCAATGAGCCTGCATTTAACAGACGTTGTTGGTATTGCCAAGCAGCGAGTAAGCGCTCTCTTGGAACCGTGTTTGTTTGTGGATCTTTGGTTAATTCAAACTCTTGCTCCCAAGCCAAATCCATTCGGTCTTTCATGGGTATTTTGGTTTCGGTATTGAAAAGTATTCCGCGTTTGTTGAAGCGCACTATTTCTAAATTTGAGAAGCAATAAAGCGAAATAGCGAATACAGCTAAAATAGAAATAGCCGAGAATAAAAAGTACTTGTGCTTCATTGTAAATAGAAAAAATTTTAACACAAAAATAATGAAATATTAAAATATTTTTTGTCAAATTTTTGAAGAATAATGTTAGACTTTTTTAAATTTATTGAAAGTGAAAAAAAGATAAAAAAATCTTATTTTGCCATTCAATGAGAAATCCACTACTGACCTTATTAATATTTGTATCGCTATCTGCCATTGGGCAAGATTTTGCTTACCAAAGTACTGCTAATCCTTATTATTGGAAGAATAGAAAGCCATATGATGGCTATTGGCAGCAGGATGTAAATTACCAAATTAGCGCTTCGCTGAATGATTCAACAGATGTGGTTGAAGGTAAAGAAGTACTAACTTATACCAATAATTCAGATGATACATTGAGGTTTTTGTATTTTCATTTATACCAAAATGCTTTCCTAAAAGGTGGCTATCTAGAACAATTGAATTTAGCGAATGGGTTCAAACAGAAATTTGGAAAATATGAAGAAGCAGGCAAAGGCACCGAGATAATTAGTGTGCAGGTAAATAGAATTGACATGAAAACCACCATTGATTATTCTATCATGAAAGTGGAATTAACAACGCCCATTTTACCCCATTCAAATGAAGTAATTGCTATCTCGTTTAAAACCTATTTTGATGCAGGCGGCAACCAACGCAGACGTATGAAAATGTTTACAGATAATGCCGGTAATAAGCAGTACGATGTGGTGCATTGGTATCCGCGCATTTGTGTATATGATAGGAAATTTGGTTGGGAAACCGACCAGCATTTGGGCAAGGAATTTTATGGAGATTTTGGTGAGTTTAATGTGAGTCTTACTTTGCCAAACCACTATATAATGGATGCAACTGGTGAAATACAAAATGAGCTAGAAGTATTGCCAACAGCCTTGCGCGAGAAATTAGATATCAAGAACTTTGCCAAGAAGCCATGGGATGAAAAGGCCAGTGTTATTGTTGAACCAAATGGCAGTACCAAAACATGGGTATACCGTTCAGTAAACACGCATGATTTTGCATGGACCTGCGACCCTACCTATAGAATAGGAGAGGTAGTTTTGAAACTACCCCAAAATCCAAGAGGAAAAGTGAGGTGTATTGCTTTAGTGCAGGAGCCACATGCTAGTGGTTGGCAAGATGCGGCATTTTTTAATTCAAAAATTATTGAAACCTACAGCAAAGAATTTGGCACTTATGCTTACCCAAAAATGATATGTGCCGATGCCCGAGATGGCATGGAATATCCTATGCTTACTTTGGATGGTGGCAGTAGTCCGGGTTATTATGGTTTGTTTGCCCATGAAATTGGCCACAATTGGTTTTTTGGAATGGTGGGAAACAATGAAACCTACAGGGCAAGTTTGGATGAAGGATTTACTCAATTTTTAACACATTGGAGCATGAGCAGGCTCACCAAAGAAAACAAAAAAGCAAGAACAAAATCTGCTTGGTTCAATAAATACTACAGACCTATGCCATCATTGGATCAAACCGTTTACCAGGGCTATATTAGAGATGCGATTAACCACAACGATATGCCCATTAATACGCATAGCGATGATTTTAATGGAGCCTTGAATCATGGTGGTGGATACGGACATGTGTATTATAAAACGGCAACCATGTTATACAATTTACAGTATGTTTTAGGTGAAGAATTGTTTCAAAAAGCTATGCAACATTATTTTGATCAATGGAAAATGGCTCATCCTTATTTTGAAGATTTTAGAAACAGCATTATCAATTATACGCATGTTGATTTGAATTGGTTTTTTGATCAATGGATGGAGACTACCAAAACCATTGATTATGGTATTAAAAATATTCGTAAAGTAGATAGTGATAAGTTAGAAATTACCTTTGAACGTAAGGGTGAAATGCAGATGCCGCTCGACTTTGAAGTGATAGGGAAAGATTCATCGGTTCAAAAATATACCTTGCCCAATACCTATTTTCACAAAGACAATTATGGCACAGCTTTGCCGCGTTGGTTGGGATGGGGAAGCCTAAATCCTACGCACAAGGTTACCATTAATTATAACAAAGCCATTCAAGATATACGTATTGATCCAACACACAGGTTGGCAGATATCAATGAGTTGAATAATAGTTGGAAATGTCCGGTTTTATTTACGTTTGATCACCAAATTAATAACCCAGCAGATAGGAGACATTACCTGGTAAAAGCTAGGCCAGATGTGTGGTACAACAATTACGATGGATTTAAAGTTGGCCTTCATGTAAATGGAAATTACATGGGTTTGAAACATGTGTTTAAGTTTACTGCTTGGTATAATACAGGCATGCTAAGCAATTACGATGAGGCAGTTTATGCCAAGAGTAGTGCCATATATCCGGCGCATTATGTTTTGAGTTATAAGCACAGGTTTGCCAAGTTTACAGATGTATTTTTGCAAAGCAGGATGCTAGATGGTTTGCTGATGAATAAGCTAGGAATAGAGAAAGCCAGTCACCAAAATACCTATAGAATTTACGCCAAATCTATGCGCAGGGTGCAGTTGTATTATTTGCCAGGCTATCAATATACAGCTATCAGTTTAAATAGTTTTTTGCCAAATATTTCATCTTATGATGAATGGAACAATACACTCAATTTAGAGTGGGAGAGAGGTTTTGCTTTTTGGAACGGAAACAGTAGGTTGATGCTTGCCCTAAAAACCAATTTTATTTACTCAGATTTTGATTACACAGCGCTAACCGCACAATTGGTTCAAACACATCCCTTGGCAAAATTTGATCTGCGAAGTAGGCTTTATGCCAGTATTATTTCTGGAAGCAACATTGCACCAGAATCTCAATTGTATTTGGCAGGAGCCAATCCAGAGGAGCAAGCAGAAAGCAAATTTAATAGATCAGCAGGCGTGGTAACTGCAGCCTGGAGCAATTATGGAGAGCTAAGCAACCATTACCAAGTTGGGGGCGGTTTGAACCTAAGAGGCTATGCTGGCTATTTGGCGCCGGTGATGGATGGTAGTTCTCAAACTTATTTGTACCGTGGCAACGCAGGTGCATCTGTAAATTTAGAATTGGATTACGATAAGTATATACCATTGCGCGCCGGCAGCTTGAGCAAGTATATTCACCTAGACGCTTACCTATTTTTTGATGCAGGCATATTGGCATCGCGCAATGTAAGTAATATGGATCAAACGCAAATTAAACAAGGCAGCATGCTCAATACCGGACTTATGGCAAGTGGTGGACACGGTTTAATCTTAACCATTAAAAAGTGGGGAGTTTTAGATGAAATTAAACCATTGACTATTAGGTTTGATATGCCATTTTATTTAAGTAATGCGCAATATGCTTCGCCGGGTAATATTCAGTTTAGGTGGGTAATTGGAGTGAGTAGGGCGTTTTAGCCCATTCGACAGGCTCAGGGTGACGGATCGTAGGTTTTGTTTGTTAGGGAATTGGTGCGTTTTTACCGGGTAAAAACCTGTAGAGACGCAATTTATCGCGTCTAATATGCGGCAACTGAGGGTTATTATCGAAACGGAGTTTCATATAGCGGATTGCTAGAAATCAGCTTAAAACAAAATAAAGGTTATGAAAAAACTAAGTGAGAGACAACACATTTTAGAAAAAACAGATACCATTAAACCATCCTGAATAATTAACATCTAACGTCTGTATAGACAAAAATGAAATGAAAAAAAAATGTAGCGTTTTGGTAACTCTTTTGTGCTTTACATTTATTGTAAATGCTCAAACGTTTGACCCTATTCTGGCAAAAAAACTGCAAAATAATATTGACAGTTTTAGGACTGTAAACAATCTAAAAGGGATTTCTGCCAGTGTTATTTACCCGGGGAAGGGAACGTGGAAAGGTGTAACAGGAATTTCACATGCTGGCACGCCTATTACATCTGATATGTTGTTCGGAATAGCAAGTAATACAAAATTATTTACCGGGGTACTTTTGTTGAAATTAGCAGAAAATAATATTATCCATTTGGATGATTCTTTGCATCAATATTTACCTACATTTAAAAACATCGATTCAAATATCACTATTAGACAACTGCTAAATCACACCAGTGGCTTAGCAGACGTAACAAGTGTTCCGGGTTATCCTGATTCAATGCTCGCTAATCCAAATCGTGTATTCACTGCCAGCGAAATGTTGGCATGGGCAGGTACACCATTATTTTCTGCAGGCACTAGTTGGAACTATTGTAATACAAATTATCTTCTTGCAGGTTTGATTGCTGAAAGTGCAAGCAAACAAAGTTATGGTAAACTTTTGCGAGATAGTATTCTAACGCCACTTCAACTCGACAGCACCTTTCTTGATGTTTATGAAACAATTTTATATCCAGTAGCGCACCCATGGCAGGCAGGTGTAGACAAAAATGCTATTCCAAGAACTTCTGTTAATAGTGCAGCATGGGCCGCGGGTGCTATGTACGCTACATCAGGGGAAATGGTTCAATGGTATCAGGCGCTTATGAATGGACAGGTTTTAAATTCAAAATCATTTAATGAACTCACTACTTTTGTTGGGTCTGGTAATTATGGCATGGGAATTAGTAAGGCAACTATTATTGGCAGAACAATATGGCAACACGGTGGAACTATCTGGGGTGGATATAATTCATTTATGTTATATGATACCGCAACAGGAATTATCATTTGTGTTCTAATCAATCAACTCCCAGGACAGGCTAATCAACTCTCCATTCAGTTACTTTCCACTTTAATAAATAGCTCTGTTGGATTCTCTGAAAGCACAAGTATCAAAAAACATATGATGGTATACCCCAATCCAACAAATGGCCTTATTCAAATTGAAATACCAAATCAAACTATTCATGATATAAAAGTTTACGATTTACAAGGTAAGTTAGTAGCAGAAACAAGCGAAAGCCAGTTTAACCTTTCAAACTACATGAATGGAACGTATTTAATAAAAGCTCAAACTGAACAAGGTATTTATAATTACCAAATCATCAAACAATAAACACTTCAACTAGATAAAAAATAAGCACCAACAGTTAACATTTAGCAGAGTAAAAAATAAAAGGCCTTGAAAAACCTGGTTTGGGACTTTTTATATAGTTTAGTGAAACAAGTTTAAAATTTAATGAAATCAATTAAATTGCAAAATATTTATTGAAGATTTATGAAACAAACATTCAAATTAATCCTTTCCGGGTTAATCATTTTATTAATAGGATGTGGCCAGCAATCCAATCAGGAAAACTCAACAACTGACAGTACTAAGGTTGAAAATGAGGCAGCAACAAGCTCCACAGATACTGAAGTTAAAAGGCAAGAAGGTTACATTATGCCTGGTTTAGATCATGGGTTTGAACAATCTCCTATCAATATCATTTCATCTACACATGAAAGTGGAAAGCACCATATTACCTTGTACTTTAAAGACGAGGTAAATAAAATTGAAAATTTGGGTCATACCGTCCAGCTTGATTTTGCTGAAGGTAGCTCCATCATCCAAGACGATACTTCATTTGCCTTCAAGCAATGCCATTTTCATACTCCTTCCGAACATTTGATAGACGGCATAACCTTCCCTATGGAAATGCACATTGTAAACTTGATGCCCAATGAGGATAAAAACGCAACACCACAATATTTGGTTATTGGTGTTTTGTTTAAAGAGGGTAAGGAAAATAAATTCATCGCCGATTTTTTAAATGCCATCCCAAAAAAGGAAAATGAAACAACAACATTAAAAGCTGGGACTGTAAAACTTGCCGACCTATTTGGTGCTATTTCAACAAAAATTAAAAGGGATTATTATCATTACAAAGGCTCTTTAACTACTCCGCCTTATACCGAGTCGGTGAGGTGGTATATTGCAAAACACATTTTTGAGGCTTCTGCAGAACAAATTGAAACAATCAATAAAATAGAAGGCAACAATGCCAGGCATGTGCAGGCTCTTTATGGCAGGAAAATAACTGCAAAGTAATTTCTCGAAAATATTTGATATGAGCCAATCCAACTAAAAAAAAAGTAGTTGGTTTTTTGGCCTACTTATTTCATAATGGATACCTAGTTAAGTTAATTTAGAATTTGATTTTTATTTAAGCAGTTTTTTAATCATTAACAAAGTGTTAACACCAAGTCTAACATATTTTTGCCAAACTTGCTCTATAATTAATAAATGAAAAACTAAGGTGAATTTTGTCATTTACTAATTCATGAAAATTGATGAATAAAATAATTTATGAAATAAGTTTTAACTACCACAGTTAATTTTTCCGGTTATAGAGGTGTAAATCTTACAACACTTTTACAGAAATGTGTAATGAAATTGAGTGTTAATATGCCCAACTTTACAGAAAAAATAACCCATGGAAATCAAGGTAAATCGCCAACTAATATTTGTTGAGCGGGCGTTCGACTATAGGAGTCCACCGAGTTGGGGCAAAAAAGTAATAACGACTATTTTTCATTTAAAAAGTGTTAATAATGGTTCAAACCGTTTTAAAGGAATAAAGCCCACTAAAGGAAATCTTTTACAACGAATATTTAAAAGTAAAACAGCCTTAAAAAATCAATCATTTGATAATGGCACTAACCTATTTATTTAGTTTTGACCCATTAAATTTTATAGTATGAACAATATT
>CANKQY010000085.1 GCA_947485745.1 Bacteroidota bacterium | reverse complement strand
TGTATATAGATCAAAGAAGTTGCACCTTGTGCATCAAGGTAAATGACATGGCCAGGCATGATATGATGGCAGCTACAAGCGGGATGTTTTTAATTTACTGCAAGTGTGTTTCTAAAGCAACAAAACAAGAAATGATTGTGGTTTCGGCCTTAACCAATGGCGACATTGATAATTTAATAGTAGGTAGAAATGCGGTGTTTTACGACAGAGATGGATTAGATTGGGATGCAACGGTTATTAAAATCATAGATAATCCAATTAGTATCCGACAAGCATTTTGGTCGCCTTACCGCAAGGTGTCAAAATTTATAGGAACCCAAGTAAATAAGTTTGCCGCAGCACAAGACGATAAGGTGCAATCACATGCCACTTCAAACATAGAAAAGAAAGTTACTGCAGCCGATGAGCATGCAAGCAAAAGTGTTGCAAGTGCTCCAGTGGAAGTGCCTGTGGCAGCAGCGCCTGCACCTGCACCGCAACCATTTGATGTTGGAAAATTTGTTGCAATTTTTGCGGCAATCAGTTTGGCATTAGGTGCATTAGGAGCAGCAGTAGCTTCAATTGTAGCTGGTTTTATGGCCCTTACTTGGTGGAAAATGCCACTGGCAGTATTGGGCATTGTTTTGTTAATTTCTGGTCCGGCCATGCTAATTGCTTACCTAAAATTACGTAAAAGAAACTTGGCGCCAATATTGGATGCAAACGGCTGGGCTATCAATGCTAAAGCAACAGTAAATATTAGCTTCGGTAATTTGTTAACCCAAACAGCCACTTTGCCATTAAATTCTAGGGTAAATCTTATTGATCCATTTAAGAAAAAGGGTACGCCAATTTGGAAGATTGTTTTGGGTGCTTTGCTCATTGCAGGCGCTGCACTTTATGGCCTGGTAAGGTTTGGTTTTTTAAGTTTGTGGTAGCCCAATATCCTCAGATAAATAGCACCCTTGCGACCTATTTGTTCATTCGCGCGAGATAACCTACTTTTGCGGATCCGCTTAAATAGCGGGACTTTTACACAAATACATGACTCTCAAACAAGAAATAGATAAGAGAAAAACTTTTGCCATCATTTCTCATCCCGATGCTGGTAAAACTACTTTAACAGAAAAATTCCTACTTTTTGGTGGCGCCATTCAGGTGGCAGGAGCTGTAAAAAGCAATAAAATTCGCAAAACCTCTACTTCCGATTTCATGGAAATAGAAAAGCAACGTGGAATTTCTGTGGCTACCTCCGTAATGGCTTTTGAATACAAAGACAAACGCATCAACATTCTTGATACTCCTGGTCACAAGGATTTTGCTGAAGATACTTATAGAACGCTTACTGCAGTGGATAGTGTAATTGTGGTGGTAGATTCGGTAAAGGGCGTGGAAGAGCAAACAAAGCGCCTGGTAGAAGTTTGTAGAATGCGCAATACACCTGTTATTATTTTCATCAATAAAATGGACCGTGAAGGAAAAGATCCTTTTGATTTAATAGAGGAAATTGATGGCACACTTCATATCCAAACGCAGCCTTTAACTTGGCCAATTAATCAAGGTTCATTGTTTAAAGGCGTTTATAATTTATACAAGAAAGAACTCAATTTATTTGAGTCGAATAAGAGTCAGTTAGCCGATGAAGTAATTAGCATTGAAAGCCTGCATGGCGAGCAAATACTCAAATACTTAAGTGAAAAAGATACCAAAAAACTGCGCGATGATGTTGAATTAATTGAAGGTGTGTTTGAACCGTTTGACAAAGAATTATACCAATCAGGCTTATTGGCTCCCGTATTTTTTGGTTCGGCCATTAATAACTTTGGCATACAAGAATTATTGGAAACATTTTTAGATATTGCTCCAAGTCCAAGAAGCAGAGAGGCTGCCGAGCGCATGGTAAGTGCAGATGAGAACAAGCTCAGTGGTTTTGTGTTTAAAATACATGCCAATCTTGATCCAAACCACCGCGATAGAATTGCCTTTATGCGTGTGTGTTCTGGTAAGTTTGAACGCAATACTTTTTATTACCATACGCGTACCGGTAAGAAGTTAAAATTTGCGAATCCGGCTACCTTTATGGCCAACGAAAAAATACTCACCAGTGAGGCATATCCTGGCGATGTAATTGGCTTGTACGACAGTGGTAATTTTAAAATAGGTGATACCTTAACAGAAGGCGAAAACCTTCATTTTAAAGGCATCCCCAGCTTCTCACCAGAGATTTTTAAGGAGTTAGAAAACCGCGATCCAATGAAAACCAAACAATTGGAAAAGGGAATTAACCAATTGAGCGAGGAAGGAGTTGCGCAGTTGTTTAAGCAAGAACCGGGCAATAGAAAAATAATTGGTACCGTTGGAGATCTTCAATTTGAGGTAATACAATTTAGGCTCGAACACGAGTATGGCGCCAAGTGTGCGTTTATTCCATTGAAGTTTTTCAAAGCATTTTGGATTACTTGTCCAGATAAAAAAATCCTCGAAACATTCATGATTCGTAAATCTTACGCCATTGTGCGCGACAAAGAAAACAATCCTGTATTCTTAGCGGAGAGTGAATGGAATGTAACCTTATCAAAAAACGATTATCCAGAAATTATTTTCCATACTATTTCTGAGTTTGATGTTGCCCATTCGACCCATTCGACAAGCTCAGGGTGACGTATTGCTATACCCGCTCAGTGACCGGGCCCTTCGACTAGTTCTTACAACCCCGTGGCTTTGAGAAGGTCTTCTTCGGTGATGAAACCTTTGTGTTCCCAAACCAATTTGCCGTCTTTGTATAATTCTAGGAAAGGGATGCTTTCTATATTTTTAGCCTGGCATAATTCTGGGTTTTCATCCGAATCTATTGCTATAAAAGTTAATTTATCAGCTTTGTCCTTGCTAATTTTTTCTAAGATTGGTGCTAATTGTTTGCATGGTTTACACCAGGTGGCGTTAAAATCTACTAACACGTATTTAGGACTATTTACTTTTTGCATGTATGCCTCAAGGCTCAATCCGGTTGGGGCGGCAGCGGCATTTTCGCCAGTAGGCAAATCAGTAACAACTTCTTTTGCTGCGTTGTTCCAAGCTAACATGCCGGGCATTTCATAAACTGTGGTAAAGCCTGCTTTGCGCATTTCATTTGCCGCACTTGAACTTCTGCCACCAGAAAGGCAATAAACAAACACCGGTTTGCTTTTGTCTAAGCCAGTTATTTGGGTCGAAAAATCTGCACTATTTGCATCTATATTCTTGGCGTTTTTTAAATGGCCTCCATTGTATTCTTCCGCTGTGCGCACGTCAATTATTTGGGCATCGGATGTTTTGTTTAGCAAAGTTTCAAACTCATCTACAGATACTTTTCCTCCTTTGCCATTATTTTGTTGGCATGAACCAAAAGATATTGAAAGCGCCAATGATATGGCAAAAGTTAATTTGTTAATTGTTTTCATATTTAAAAATTCTTTGTGTGTGCTTTTTTCTATTGGTGTAAAGGTAATACCTTTAGTACTATTTTTTGTTTTTTGCATCAATCATTCCTCACTTTTGTTTAACTTGCCTCGTATGAAAAAAGTAAATTTTTAGCAAATAAGGTTGTTAGATGTGAGCTTTTATAGCAAATAGAAAATGGATAAGCAAAAAAACAACCCATTGCATGGTGTTACCCTTGAACAAATATTGAATTATTTGGTTGAAACCAAAGGTTGGGAATATTTGGGAGAAGAAGTTAAGATCAACTGTTTTCAATCTAATCCAAGTATCAAATCTAGTCTAACTTTTTTGCGCAAAACGCCTTGGGCACGCAGCAAAGTTGAGAGTCTCTATTTGTTTGTAAAAAGAAAGGAAGAGAAAAAACTTATAGCAGAACGCGTAAAAAATGCAGCTGGAGAAATCAAGGTTTTTTCAACGGAATATGCTGCCTGTATGACCATTTTTGACAGCAATACACCACCATTTTTTGATCCAAAGGAACGCAATCAATTCAAAGATTGGTTAATGAAAAAAGCTTCGGGTGAATTGGCTCATCCTAGTTCAAGTGTAGAACATTATTTTGTATATGTATTGGATCAAACCGTAATTGCTTGCGCTGGATATTACGTAACCAAAGAAAACCCAATGGCTGCAATGGCATGGGGAATGGTTCACAGCAGTTTTCACGACAAAGGAATTGGCACCTTATTGCTAAATTATAGAATGGACCATATATTAAAACACCACCCAGATTTGGCTATTCGTTTGGGCACTTCGCAGTACACTTATAGGTTTTTTGAAAAAATGGGCTTTGAAGTAAAAAGCATTACCAAAGATGGCTATGGAGTAGGGATAGATACTTATGAAATGCTGTTTGAACCAAAAGTATAGAGGAGGATATTAGCTACTAAAATAGCAAAATTATTCTCCTATTTTTATGGGCAAATTTTGATAAATTGTCTGTACGATTAAAATATAATTTTTTGAAAAATAAAGGAGCTTATTTTTGGTTTGCCTTATTGCTATTGGCATTAGCATCATGCGGCACTTATTTTAAAATTACTGAATCAGTTGAAAATGGCAAGCAGGTGTTGGGAGCTATAAAAAATAACAGGTATATAATTGTGCACCATAACAACGAAGTTTGGCATTTGAGTGAGCCACAAATAGACTCCAGTAAAGCAAACTTAATTGGCATCAAAGTAAAGTTAGAAAGTGAGCATTTAAGCTACTTACAACTCGAAAAAAAGAAGCACAGCAAATTTAAATGGAGCCAAGGCAATCCAACCAACGAGGTACATTTATACATCACAGAATACAGCGTCCTTGAATGCAACAATGTTAACATTCCAATAAGCAGCATCAATAAAATGGATGTTTACGGCCTAGATAAAATCAGATCGAATATACCATTCTATCAATTTTCGGTTTGGACCTTAATCCTAATTGGACCGCTCCTTATTTTCGGGCTTATGTCCTTGTAATGCCGCATTAATTTTTTTCGGTTTGAACCGATTAAGCAAAATTACCTAAGGCAACTTTACCTTGGCAATAAAAATTTGGTTGGGTCTATCATCTTCGCCGCGTTTGGTTTTTTCTTTAGAATGAACCGAACCAAAAACCAAGTAGGAATCATTGTACCAATAATTTAATCCAGTTCCAAGCAATTCTTGGTCTTTTGGCACAATATTTTTGTAGCCCAAATCTAGCTCACCCTCTTTTAAAAAATTACCATTCGCAGCATAGGTTCGGTAAACCATTTTGAAGGTATTTAAATAGGCAATATTGATTGTTTTGCTGGTATTTTCATTTAATCGGAGGTGGGTTTCCATAACGGGAGGTTGACCAAATACATCCCTCCAATAATTTGCATAAGATTTCTCATTTATTGGCATTGGAAAGCAAGCATTCCAAACCATTTTACCATTGAGGTCTAATTTCATTATAGTTGCCATGGTATATTTAAATCCACCGAAACCCATATGCATATTGCCAATTGAACTTGTTTGTCCATTTGAAACAGTAGTTGGGTAAAATACTTCACTCATTAACAAATAACCATCTTCTAATTTTCTTGTTGGGTTTTGAACCAAGTAAAGTTCCTCTGGCTTATTTATTATTGACCCCACAAACTCTCTTGATTTTCTTAAAATGGTAAACTGTTCATTTGCTATTTTGTTGAAGTCCTTCAAACTATTCAGCAGATAATATTCAGGCGTTACGCCATTATCGATAGGTGATTTTGAAAAGAAAATACCATTCTGAAAATTGCTTGGCTCACTAGCAAAAATACCAGTTCTAATATCATTTGTTGCAGGCAGGGCTTGAGTATTTGTTGAATGTACAAAGGTATTTTGGTTGGCTGATAAGTTTATTGGAGCACTCAATTCACCCGCACCATTTATATTTATAGCAAAAATATCACATGTTTTATTGGTAGCAAATACCTTGTAATAAAAAACTAAGGAATTGGCAACACCTACTTTTTCACTATTTAAAAAACGAATTTTGTTACTTTTAATACCTACAATTTCAATTGGATAAATTTTTTGCTTATTTGTTTGCCAATCAATAGATGCAATTACTTTTTCGCCATTCACAACACCAGCAATAAAAACCTGCTGTCCTAACACTTTCATATCAGTAAAATTATTGCCTTTCGAAAATTCACCTGATACTTTCTTCACGGTATTTTTCTCAAGATCTAAACTGATTAAAGCATATTTACCTTCAAAATTATATTTCAAAACATGGACAGTTTTTTCAGATAGGCAGTGCAATTCGAACCCGCCTAAGGCGAAATCATAACTAATTTTCTTCGACCAAATTACTGCCAAGCCTGTATCATAAACATCAAAGTTGTACTCAATAGTTTTTCCGGCAATCAAGTTTTTTTCGTATGATCCAAGCGCCGTTGATTGATTTATTGGAACAACTCGGTTGTTAAAACAATAGGTTGGTTGTTCTAGGTCTATTCTTTTTTCAACAATTGGTTGCGCCAAGGTAATAAGCGGCAATACTAATGAGCAGGCAATAACTAGGTGGAGATGTTTCATGTTTTTTTTTTGAGGCAAAAAAATAAAATATTGGAAGCAGGGAATAATTTGGCAAATCATTTTTAATGTTTTTTTTCGGTTTGAACCGATTATGGTTAATATTATTGGCAAAATATAAATAGCCCCTTCATTTTATTAACAGCCCCGCGCCTTTAGAGCTTTGGTGAAAGATAAATGGTATTCATTTTATTGATAGCCCCACGCTTTTAGGGCTTTGGAGAAAGATAAATGGTATTCATTTTATTTATACCCCCGCGCCTTTAGGGATGTGTTGAAAGATAAATAGTATTCATTTTTATAATAGCCCCGCGCCTTTAGGCCGGGGGTTAAAGAATTACACCAAACCAAAGGCAGGGCTTTAGTCCTTTTTATTAACTTAGGGAAAGCATAGCTTGAAGAGGGATAAATTTACGTATTTTGCTTCATACCAATTAAATTAAATCAAACACCTAATTAACCCCAAAAATGAACCAACAAACCAACATCAGCAGAGAGGATTTCATGGCCTTCTTTCGCAACAATGAAAGTTTAAATATACTTAGCCCCGATGATAGAATAGAAGTATTCTCCACCATCCTTCTGGGCAATTCCGATTTCAAAAAACCGCTCTTCGACGAAATATTTTCCGATTATGGCGTGGAGAATTTGGAGCTTTGAGAAGTTGGCGTTTTTGGTTCGAACCGAAACGATTTTTGATTATTTTGAAGGTTTTAGCGAAAACTAAATTTATTTAATTTCTTTGCTTGTATTTAGATAACTTTTAAGTTAACTTTGTAAAATGAAAGTTGAACGTCAAATCATTTTTCACCAGCATTATTTTCAGGACTTTTATCTTGAACAATCTGAAAAAGTACAGGAAAAAATTGAATACGTTTTTAAGATTGTAAAAACTGTTCAAAATGTACCCAAAAAATTCCTCGACCATATTACAGGAACTGATGGGATTTATGAAATTAGAATTGAATTTGAAAGTAATATTTATAGAATATTTTGTTGTTTCGACAAAGGTAATTTAGTGGTTTTGTTTAATGGTTTCATTAAGAAAACGCAGAAAACACCGAGTAAGGAGATTGCATTAGCAAAAAAATTAAAAGAGGATTATTTTAATCTAAAAAGTAAATCGCATGAAAAATAAAAGTGAAATTAGAAATGCTAAAAACTTTGACGAGTTATTAGAAATTAAATACGGAAAAATTGGCACTGAAAAACGTCACGAATTTGAAGGAAAGGCACAATATTTTGTGATAAGTGAAATGTTAAAAAATGCGCGTAAAGAAGCAAATATGACGCAGGAGCAATTGGCCGAAAAAGTAGGTACAAAGAAAAGTTATATCTCTAGACTTGAAAATGGAAAATGTGATATCCAACTTTCTACTCTTTACAGAATATTTGAATTTGGACTTGGAAAAAAGGTTAATCTCTTATTCGGGTAATGATTGCTATTTGTAATTCCATAAACCTCACATGCCTTCAACCTGCAAAATCCGCCTTATAACCCCCAACCAAGCCCAAGCAGCTTTGGATATTTATGCTTATTACGTTAACAATACCAGCATTACTTTTGAAACAGTAGTGCCAAGCTTGGAGCAGTTTAGCAAGCGCATTGATGATGTTACAAAGAATTATCCTTGGTTGGTTTGCATGCAGGATGGTAAAATAGTGGCTTATGCTTTTGCTAAAATGCACAGGCCTACGGGCGCTTATTTATGGAGTCCGGAGGTAACCATTTATGTGGCCAATGATTTTCAAGGCAAGGGTATTGGACGCAAGTTATATGAGGCTTTGTTTGCCGTACTAAAATTGCAGGGTTTTTATACTGTTTTTGCTGGCGTGGTGATGCCAAATCTCAAAAGTATAGGTTTGCATCAGGCGTTAGGTTTTGAGGAGATTGGTTTGTTTAAAAACATAGGCTTTAAACTGGGATCTTGGCATAGCGCACAATGGTTTCAAAAGAGTTTGGGTCAAACCGAATTGATACCAAAACAACCTAAATCAATTTTGGAGATTAGTGGCAGTGCGGAGTTGAAGGAGATTTTGGGGGAGTGATTATAGTTGAAGTAAAGAATAGCTTAAGCAAAGCGACATTTTGATTCTGGTATTTTCAATTATTATGGAAATACCTTATAAATATCTTTTCAATGAACAACTCTTGCTATTTCTACTGTTTTTCCTTCAACAAATATTCCAATTCTATATTCACCTATTTTTATTCTAAATGCAGACTTATGTCCTTTAAGTTTTTTTAGATGTTGTATTTCGGAAAGGTTATCAGCAGACTCTAATAATTCAATGGTTTTTACAACAGATGATTTAACATGTGGTACATTTAACTTATCTAAGTCTTTAACAAATTTGGCTAAAAATTCAACCTTCATTTTGTTTTGAGTTTTTTCATAACAACTTCCCGACTTACCTTTTTGGTTCTATCTACCTCTTTCATTAATGTTGACATTCCATGATCCTCAATCTCTTCATCCTCTATCACTCTGGTTGAAACGCCTAACTTTTTTAGCAAATCAGAAATAAATTTCATTTCGGTTTCATTTTTAGATTTTACTACTAATGCTTTCATATCTGTTTTTTTCAAATTTAAAGAAATTTCGCGACAATCAAGAATAGGTGATTTTACTAAATTCCAATAGTATTGAATTGCGATAAATAAAAATAGTTTGTTAAATTTGTTAGGGTTATGCCATTAATTGGCAACTATAGAAAATTTTTATGCCATTAATAGGTACACAAGTATTATCTGCCGCATTGTTTTGGGATGTAAATCTTGAGACCTTGGATTGGGAGAAGCACAAGGTGTTAATTGTGGATAGGGTTATTCAACGTGGTACCTATAAGGAATTTAATATAGTGTTGGCCTATTACGGCAAAGAAAAAATGGCTCAAATAATTAAGAAACTTTCTTTTTTGCCACCTAAAGATTTGGCATTTGTGATTACTTTTTTTGAATTAAAACCAAGCGATTTAAAATGTTATTTAAAGAAACAGTTAGTGCAGAATTACTTGGATTAACGCAGCAATTATTGGCTTATGAAGAATTGACTAATTTTTGTTTAGTAGAAGGTACTGCTCTTTCTTTACAATTAGGGCATAGAAAAAGTATTGATATAGATTTATTTTCTACCCATTCTTTTGACGCGGTTTTATTGAATGAGTAACAATTTTTTTTATTTTTATGACTGCAAAAGTTTTGTTGCTTTGTTTCTTTGTAGTAAAAACCACCCAATTTTAGAACCCAAAGCTGGCCTTGGTATCGGGGCAGTTGAGCTTGGTGCTCTTGCGCTGTTTGTTGTATATGCAATGCACAATATTTGCTTGTCCAGATAGGGTATTACACAGTATATTGTTTTGGATATAGATGTTTTTAGAATTGCCATTTAACGGCGCTTCAAAGTAACACCAAACGGCATCTTCTTCAATCTCATAACCCAGAAACTTTAGTGTTAATGGTTTCCCAATGGTAATGGCTAAGCGCGATTGAATATATTTGGAAACGATATCTTTGTTGACTGAATGATTGGTTTGAAGGTTCACCGATTTTTTTTGCTCATTGAAGAGTGCTTGCTGAAAATCGTCGATAAAAATCTTGCAACTTACCTCCACAACTTTTTCTTTGCTCTTTACCGAAACCTCTGTAACACTCAAATAAAAAGGATGAGCGGCCTTGTGAGATGATAAGCCTAGTGCCGCTAGAAATAATAAGACAAAAAGTTTTAAATTATTTTTTTTAGTTTGCATACCTTCAAATGTAGCAATAAATGGATGAATTTTGGCTTTGGTTTCAAACCGGCTTTACACACATAACAGATTTAAACGGGTATGATCATATCTTGTTTTTATTGGTGCTGTGCGTGCCTTATGGGTTGGATCAAACCGCTAAATTGCTTTGGCTTATTACAGCATTTACAATAGGTCACAGTGTTTCTTTAGCTATGAGTGTAATGGGTTGGGTAAATATTAAAAGCACCTATATTGAGTTTCTTATTCCCCTTACTATTTTAATTACCGCCTTGCAAAATGTCTTTTATTTCGGTTCGAACCAAACGCTGAAGATGCCCATTAATTATGTGCTTACGGGTTTCTTCGGACTCATACATGGATTGGGCTTTAGTTATTTATTGCGCGCTTTATTGGGTGGTGGTTCAAACTTAATCTTTCCATTATTGGCGTTTAACTTAGGATTAGAAGCGGGGCAAATTGTAATTATTGCCTGCATTTTTGGAATGGGTATTTTGCTTACATTTGTGTTTCAACTAACGCAAATACAGCGTGCTAAAATTTTTACAGGCTTGGCCGTTTTGCTTGCTATACTTCTAATAGGCTTGCGTTCTGTTGATTTACTTAAAACTTAATTATGAATAAATATACGATATCACTTTCTTTTTTATTGCTTGGCTTGTATGGATTGCATGCCCAAAATTTACGCAATAATCCTAATTCCAATCACGGTAACAAGTTTGAACAATTGGGCACTATTTTGCCAGATGCTGGCACCTATAGAACCGCCTCTGGTGCGCCAGGAGCAAGCTATTGGCAACAACAAGCAGATTATAAAATTGATGCAACATTAGATGAAGTTGGCTTGCGCTTACATGGCGAAGAGCAAATTACCTATTACAATAATTCGCCCGATGTGCTTACTTATTTGT
>CANKQY010000084.1 GCA_947485745.1 Bacteroidota bacterium | reverse complement strand
TCTTTAGTTATTGGTCTTTAGTCGTTTGTCTTTGGTAGGATTTATTTAGTTACTTTAAAGGTCCAAACGTAATTGCTGGGTGGGTTTTTTCTGAGGTTTTCTGGGATGGTTATTTTGAAGCCATTGTTTGCTTTACTCCATTTAAGGGTTTGGTTCGAACCTAATAATTTTACTGTAGCGCCTTTAGTTGGTATATGACTTTCAATGGTAATTTCCTCAGGCATGGTATTTTCGCCATCCTTGCATAAATACATAAAATATTTAGTGCCATTTGCTTGTTGGGTCATACAGATATTGCCTTCTTTATAAGGTGCCAATGGTTTGCTATTGTAGATGGCCTCGCTGTTTATTTTCATCCAAGCGCCATATTCTTGGAGCAATTCATATGCACCTTTTTGCCATTCTCCATCTGGAGTTGGAGCAATGTTTAGCAAGAGATTTCCACCTTTAGCAACAATATCAACCAATAGTTGAATGCCTTCTCTGCCTCTCATGTATTTGGCATCTCGGGTATGCGACCACCCGCCGCCAGATATAATGCAGCTTTCCCAAGGGTAAGGTAATTCTTTGGCGGGCACTCTGTTTTCTGGTGTTAGGTAATTTTGGTTTTTACCATAAACGGCTCTATCCACTACAATTAAACCAGGTTGCTTTGTTCTTACTTTTTCTACCAATTCATCCATGCGAATATCTTGGTTTACCATTCTGTGTTTGATGTATCCATTGGAATTATTTTTAAGTCGCTCTTCATACCAATGACTAATGTTTTTTGCGCTAGATTTTTCTACCCAACCACCATCTAACCAAAGGATATCCATCTTGCCATAATCTGTCATTAATTCTAAGATTTGGTTGTGGGTATAATTGATATATTTCTCCCATTGTTCTTTGTTTGCCTCTGGTTCATAATTTACATTCCTGTCTCTTGGTGGGTATTTTGGATCCCAATAATATGGCGAATGCCAATCGGGTTTAGAGAAATAGGCACCTGTCCACATGCCTTCTTTTCTGAAGGCATTGAAAACTTCTTTGGCAATATTGCTGCGTGGATTGCTTGAAAAAGCACAAGCCGAATCGGTTACTTTATAATTGGTGTATTTGCTATCGAACATGCAAAATCCATCGTGGTGTTTGGTGGTAAAAACCACATATTTCATTCCTGCATTTTTAGCGGCCTTTGCCCATAAATCTGGATTAAATTTAGTTGGATTAAAAGTGGTTTTTAGGGCCTCATATTCTTTAACGTAAGTTTTGTAATCATTGGGATTGCCGCCCATTTTGCGTTCACACCAGTCATATTCTTCGGGACAAATAGACCAAGATTCTACAATTCCCCATTGGCTATAAGTGCCCCAATGCATCAGTAAACCAAACTTGATGTTTTGCCACTCTTTTATATGAGCTAATGCCTCAGGGTTTGTTTCTGGAACATAGCGCTCGTCTTCTTGCGCAAGCAATTTACCAAAGCCAGTAAGTAATAAAAATAAACAAAAAATTGCCTTTGACAAGCAGCCCTTCGACAAGCAGCCCTTCGACAAGCTCAGGGCGATGCCCTGAGCTTGTCGAAGGGTGACGTTGGTCAGCAGGCTCTGGGTGACATTCTTCAACAGCGTCATGGTGTCCTCCGACAGGCTCAGGATGACGCTGTTGAGCTCTAGTCTATCATTGCTATCCATGCCTTGATTACATTTTGCAAACTTGTTGCTTTTTCTTTAATATCTTCCATTGTTTTTAGGTTAAGCAACCTTCTGCCATCAAAAAAATTGCCTTCTAAAAATCCAGAGCCATCGTCTACTTTTTCGCCAGTAGGGAAAACCAGCATTGGATAACCTTTGTTTAAATGTATCACTATTAAATCTCTTTTATATTCTTTTGGATCAAACGGTTTCATAACTCCAGTAAAATAAAAACAAGGAGAGTTCCATTTAATTTGAACGGCCAATTCTGGTTGGCTATCAAATACTATATTTTTTATATACTCAACTTTTTCAGCAAGCATTGGATCAAGCAAGCGCATGTATTCTGCATAGGTTTGTTTAGGTTGAGTTTCTGGTTTTTTCTTGGCCATTTGTATATTTTATTGTTGGAATATTGAGTTTATTTTTTTGTCAAGCATTTCTCATATTTTTTTATGCCAAACAATTATTACTTGAAAAATAAACTTTCTATTACAATTTATTGTTTTTTTTATCGCTAATTATTCATTTTTTTTAAGTATTCTTATTTAAAAGGGTTTTAGTAAGCATACTAAAGTTTATTTAAATACTATAAATTTGCGCCATGAGGTATACCAAATATTTTCTTTTTGCCATCTTAACAATTCTTATATTGTTATTTGCCATCCCATTTTTATTCAAAGGCAAAATTGTTAAATTAATTAAGGAACAAGCAAATGAGCAGCTAAATGCTAAATTAGAATTCAAAGAAAGTATTGGGATTAGTCTTATTAAAAACTTTCCTAACTTAAGCATTAGCATTGAAGATTTATCTTTGGTTGGGGTTCAAGATTTTGAAAAAGACACCTTGTTTTCAGCAAAAAACATTGCACTAACTCTTGATTTAATGAGTGTTATCAATGGTGAGCAAATACAAATTCGTAAAATATTATTGGATCAGCCACGCATACAAGCTTTGGTATTGAGCAACGGAAAAGCCAATTGGGACATTGCAAAAGTTGATACTACAGCGGCTGTAACACCAGCGGATACAAGTGCTTCCAAATTTAATGTGAAATTAAAGCAATTTGAGATTATCAATGGATACATACTTTACAACGACAAAGAAGGCGATATGCATAGTGAATTGCGAGGCATGAATTATATTTTGGAGGGCGATTTTACAGAAGTGTTGTTTACCATGAAAAACAAATTGAGCATTGAATCGCTCACCTTTGGTATGGAAGGACTCAATTATTTGAATCATGTGAAGGCCGTTGCCAATGCAGATATTGATGCAGATATGAACAATTTTAAGTTTCTGTTCAAAGAAAATGAAATTAGTTTGAACCAATTATTGTTTGCCTTTGATGGCTCATTTGCTATGCCAGGAGATGACATGGTGATGGATATAACTTATGCCGCCAAACAAAATGAATTCAAGAATTTCCTCTCCTTAATTCCTGCTATCTATACCAATGATTTCAAAGATTTACAATCGAAGGGTAAGTTGGCTTTTGATGGTTTTGTAAAAGGCACTTATAACGAAAAACAAATGCCATCATTCGGATTGAACCTAGGCGTTGCGAATGGTTGGTTTAAATACCCAGCTCTGCCAGCACCTGTTGAAAATGTTGAGTTGAAATTGTCGGTACAAAATCCTGATGGAGATTTGGATCATACCGAAATAAATTTGAGTAAGCTGCATTTTGAGCTCCAAGGCGATGCCTTTGATGCCAAGTTGTATGCTAAAAATCTAATGAGTGATCCTTATTTAGATGCATTTGCCAAAGGCGTTTTAAACCTAGACAATA
Source organism: Bacteroidota bacterium (assembly GCA_947485745.1). GTDB lineage: Bacteria > Bacteroidota > Bacteroidia > UKL13-3 > UKL13-3 > B1. The sequence continues at coordinate 7,702 of CANKQY010000084.1, read as the reverse complement.
TTGTGAAAATTGTACCTTTGCCAGCAGGAACAACTTTACATGGATTGATTAAAACAGATATAACTGCCAAAGGAAATGTGAGTACTTTGGGAAAGGAAAACTATGAGGCCTTTAATGCGTTTGGTAATATTATTTTTCAAAATATTTATTATGCTTCACCAGATTTACCAGAGCCTTTTGAACTAAGTAAATCTGAAATGAGTTTCTCTCCAAAGATTGTGAGTTTAAAGAGTTTTGAAGCAAAAATTGGTAACAGTGATATGCAAATGAGTGGTGATTTGGCCAATTTCTTTCCATACTATTTTGGTAAAGGGGTGTTAAAAGGAACACTTAATTTTTATAGCAATGTGTTTGATGCCAATGAATATTTAACTGAACAGACAACTGCCACAACAGCTGTTCCAGATACAGCATCAATGACGGTTTTTGAGGTGCCGAAGGATATTGACTTTACGATTAAGAGCAATATCAAAAAGATGTTGTATACCAATATGGAGATTACCAATTTTGTAGGTAATATACAGGTGGTGAACCAAGAGTTGAAGTTTCAAAATGTGGCCTTAAATACTTTGGGCTCGGCCATGAAAATGACAGGCTATTATGAAACCAAAAATCCTAAGAAACCTAGTGTGGATATGGATTTTTCTTTGAGTAATTTAGATTTTAAAAAAGCTTTCCAAACCTTTAATACCGTTAAGAAATTAGCACCAGCTGCGGAGAATATTTTTGGAACCTTTAGCACAACATTTAAAATGAAATCTACCCTAGATGAGCACATGCAACCAAATTGCAATACTTTGTTTGCAGAAGGTATGATGACTATTCCGTCAGCCGAAATTAAAGGTATCAAAGTACTGGATCAAATTACAGATTTAATCAAGAAACCTGAGTATAAAAAGCTTGGTTTTTATAATGCCAAAATTGCCTATAAGGTGGAAAATGGCAGGATAAATACCAAACCATTTGATGTGAAGTTTGGTCCGCAAATGATGAACCTAAGTGGCTCCACCGGATTGGATCAAACCATTGATTATGTTGGTAAAGTGAACATTCCACGCAAAGATTTGGGAGCAGCAGATGACGCTATTACCAATGCTTTGTTGGAACTAAACAAAGCAGCTGGGACAAGCATCAAAGCAAGTGAAACTTTGCCTATACAGATTGGAATTGGTGGTACATTTGCTTCACCAAAAATTACTACTAATTTTGCCGATTTGGCAAAAGGTGAGGCCAATTCTATTAAAGACCAAGCATTGGAAGAAGCTAAGCGCAAACAAAAAGAATTAACATATAAGGCAAAGGCAGAACTTGATAAAGCTACTGAGGAAGCAAAAGTTAAAATAGCTGCGGAGGCCGATAGGGTTAAAAAGGAAACTGAAGCCAAAGCCGAAGCAGAGGCAGATAGATTGAAGAAGGAAGCTGATGCTAAAATTAAAGCAGAGGCAAATAAGATGAAAAACAAAGCTGCCGATGAGGCCAAGAAAAAGTTAAAAGGCTTCCTCAATAAATCTGATACTGCTAAGTAGGTTTGTGCTTGTTTTCTTTCATTTTTTTTAGCCCATAAACTGCTCCTGATAGTATAAGTATGCTCGTGCCTCTATCTAAGGGAGTGTCTTCTACATCATCGTCAAAGCCGGGCTGAGCATTTAAATTGGTGAATGAAATTAAAAGAAGTATGCCTAAGGTAGTTAGGAATTTTTTCATGGGTTTTGTTATTTTTTTATCAATAGTGTCCTAAATAATTTTTATTGAAAAGCAAGTTCATTGATTTTACTGGTATTTCCAAGTGTGATTTAGGGTTTTCAAAAAAGCACCCCCTGTAATTGATTTTGATGAGGAGAAAGCTCAGAGTCTTCAAAAGGTTTATCCACCCATTGTTGCAGGTTAATTTTTACAAATAAATTCAAGCGAATAAATGCCACTAAATTTGATAAATGCCAGCCATATATAGCCATTGCTTTTAAAGCCTTAAGGATTAGTATCGTTATCATTGCCGTCCATATTTGTATCATAACTGCGTTCTCCGATGTCCCTTTAAAGGATTTAATATGTAGCAGTTGCTTTATCTCTCGGAAGAAGATTTCAATCTGCCATCTGCTTTTATAAAGTTCTCCTATGGTATTCGCAGTCCACTTGAATTGATTAGTGATGAGCTCGATTACTTGCTGGTTTTTATCATCCCAAATAGTCACCCTCCTCAATTTATTTGGGTATTTGCCTGTTGATTGAACGCCTGTTAATTCGATTATTTCATCCTTAAGTATATGCTGATGTCTATTTTCTGGTAATGGATTTTCTTTAATAGATTTGAATAAGAGGTTTTCTTTATGCCTCACAACAAAAGATACACCATTGCTGTCCCAGATATTTAACAGAGGAAAATCATTGTAAAATCGATCTGCAACAATCACACTTCCTTTTAATAATGGAATGCCGTATGCACCTTTATTATCAGCTGTTTTACCATCAGTAATATTGATGTAGGCGGGCAAGTTACCATCATAATCAAGCAGTGTATGCATTTTAACAGCACCCTTGGCTGTTTTGTATTTTGCCCAATCAAACAAGGATAAACTTAAGCTGATAGTGGTTGAATCAAGAAGAAATATTTTCGATTTTATTTTAAACTTTACCTGCTTAAACCCTGCTTGCTGTCCTAAACTCTCAAGTAGTTGATAATAATAATCTTTGAAAAGATTATTATCCCTGTTTTTGTTCTGATAACTGATGCTAGACTTGGATGGGGCCTTTTGAATTCCAAGGTGATTTAAATTGCCAGTGGCAGATCGTAAACCATTGCTAATATCTCGAACAGATTGACTCTTTGCAAACTGGCAAAACAACATTGAAACTAATTGGGTCCAACTATTGTAACCCTTGTTATGCTTGTCAGTTTCTCGTTCATTTACAACTTTACTGAATTTTGAACGGTCTAATTTTGAAATAATTTGAGATAACAATGTTAAATTTACCATCTGGAAGGGAGTTAAGTTTTTGTAGCACCTCAAAGGTAACTCTGAGGAAAAAACTTCCCTTCCTTTTTTTTAACGTTTAGGACGCTATTGTTTTTTAAGTAAACTAAAATTAACTCAAACCTACTTCAAAGTACGATCTAACCATTCAAAGAAAACCCTTTGCCAGAGGATGCTATTTTGGGGTTTGGTAACCCAATGGTTTTCGTCGGGGAAGTACAGAAATTTGCTGGGTATGCCTTGTAGTTGGGCGGCGGTAAAGGCCTCCATGCCTTGGTTTAATGGCACGCGGTAATCTTTTTCGTTGTGGATGATGAGTATAGGGGTATCCCAATTTTTTACAAATTTATGTGGACTTGAATCAAAGTTATTGGGTGATTTTTTTTGATCCCAATAAGGTCCGCCATTGTCATTGTTGGCAAAGAACATTTCTTCGGTGGTGCCATACCAACTTTCCATGTTAAACATGCCGCAATGTGCTATAAATGTTTTAAAACGTTTGTTGTGGTTGCCTGCTAACCAATAAACACTAAAGCCGCCAAAGCTTGCACCTACAGCTCCCAATTTATCTTTGTTTACATAAGGTTCTTTGGCTACATCATCAATGGCACTTAAATAATCCTTCATACATTGTCCGCTATAATCGTTGGTAATGGCATCATTCCATTCGCTACCAAAGCCTGGCAATCCTCTGCGGTTTGGGGCTACAACAATATAGCCATTTGCGGCCATCAATTGAAAGTTCCACCGGTAGCTAAAGAACTGCGAAACCGGACTCTGTGGGCCTCCTTGGCAATACAATAAGGTTGGATATTTTTTGCTTGGATCAAAATCTGGTGGGTAAATAACCCATACCAACATGTCTTTGTTATCTGTTGTTTTTACCATGCGTTGTTCCACTTTTCCCATGGCGGTTTGATCCAAAATGCTTTTGTTAACTGATGTAAAAGCAGTTTCTTTTTTGGTTCCTAAGTCAACCAAAAACAATTCGGTTGGTAAGCTCATACTCATTTTGGCGGCTAAAAATGTTGGCTTTGCAGCATTGGGTACAGCACAAAAGCTCACACAATCATGTGCACCATATGTTAGCGCTACTGCTTTGCTCATGCTCTTTAATTTGGGATCAAACATAAATATTTGTTTGGTACCAGCAATCACAGCCGTAAAGGCCAAACGGGCATTATCTAGCCATATAAAATTTTCCACTGTATAATCAAAATTATTGGTCAGTGGATTTATTTTATTTAGGATATAAATAGCAGCTTGCATTTGTCCGTTACCAGGAGGAGTGCTAGCTTTTGGCTTATTGTAATCAAACATCACCAAGGTATTTCTATCACTTTCATTGCCTGCTTCCTCCATGCTTAACCATGCAATTTTAGTTCCATCAGGCGAAAATTGTGGGTTCTTATCATACCCCGGATTTGCCTCCGAAACATTCATGGTTACTTTGGTTTTGAGGTCGTACACATAGATGTCGCTATTGGTAGAAATAGCGTTGGCGGTGCCTTGTAGCTTCTTGCAATCATATGCAAGCTTGGTGCCATCTGGACTCCAATTAAACTCATCATCATCGCCTTGCGGTGGCACAGGACAATCAAATTTCTCATTGGGCATAAGGTCCAATGCTTCTCCTTTGAGTGCACCATTTTCGTATGCTTGAATAAACAAATGGCTGTAAGCATAATCATGCCAAGCATCCCAATGGCGGTAGTATAAACCATCAATAATACGTGCATTGGATTTATCTAAATCAGGGTATATTTCTTTTACCTCTTGATCCAATTTCACATCCATCACCAAGGCAATATTGTTCATGGTAGGCGCATATTTGTAACCGTTTATTCCGCCTTTAACTTGGGTGAGTTGTTTTCGGTTTAAACCTATTAAATCACACTCGTATAATTGGACATCGCCGCTCGCCGCACTTAGGTATGAGATCTTTTTGCCATCTGGAGTGAAGCGTGCACCAAAGGCATTGGTTTTGGCATCGATGATTTCTCTGGCATTGCCACCAACAATGGATTGCGTATAAATCACATTGCTGCCTTTATTGGCTTTAACATCATAATTTTTAACGGCATAAATGGCCAGTTTGCCATCGGGCGAAACCATGTGTTCGCTTAAGCGGCCAAACTTCCAGAGTGTGGCAATGTCTAATTTATTTTGGGCCATAGTAAATAGCGGTAGGAGAGTAAGGAATATTATTTTTTTCATATATTTTTTTTTTGCTACCAAGGCGCGGAGGCATCAAGGTTTTTTATTTTTTTATCAAGAAACCAAATTTATCTCTTTGCCTTGGATTCTTGGTGGCTATTTTTTATTTAACCGTCAACAAGCCACCATCCCTTTTCCATCTTTCTAAAGCAAGCTCAATTAATTTTGTAATTAAGTCGGAATAAAAGATACCTGTTTGTTCCCATAATTTGGGATACATGCTTATTTCAGTAAAGCCAGGTAAAGTGTTAATTTCATTGAGCACATATGTATTGTCTTCCTTTAAAAAGAAATCTACTCTCGCCAAGCCTTCGCAGGCAGTAGCTATAAATGCTTTAACAGCTGTGTCCCTTAATTCATTTGATACCTCTGTTGGAATATCTGCAGGTATTTTCATTTTGGCACCTTCTGCATCTTCGTATTTTGCTTCATATGAATAGAAATCTTTGGTGGGCACTATCTCTCCAATAATAGAAGGTTTTGGATCTTCATTACCTAAAATAGCGCATTCTACCTCTTTACCAATAATGGCTTCTTCAATTAAAATCTTGTTATCAAATTTGAAGGCTGTTTCTATGGCTGATTCAAAACTTGATTTATCTGTTACTTTACTAACTCCAACCGATGAACCGGCATTAGAGGGCTTCACAAATAGTGGTAAACCTAGTTTTTCTTTGGCTTCCTCATAACTTACTTTTGCCTTATCAGTTTTTTTGAGACAAATAAAATCAGCAATCGGTATTTGAGCATCCCTAAGCAATCTCTTGGTTATATCTTTGTCCATACAAACTGCAGAACCTAATACATCCGGACCTACAAAAGGGATATTTAAAAACTTAAAGAAACCTTGCAATGTTCCGTCCTCACCTGTATTGCCATGAATAATGGAAAAGGCTACATCAAATGTAGCAGAAACCTTCCCGCTTTTCTTTTCTATAATAGAAGTTTTACCCTCAACAATATCAATTAATACAGCATTTGCATCGTTGAAATAACTATTTGTACTCAGGTTGATATGAATAGGACTGTATGTAGGATTGTATTTCCATTCGCCTTTTCTGTCTATTCCAAGAAGAACTAAATCAAATTTACTGGTATCTATGGCATTGTAAATATTACTTGCCGAATTCAATGAGATATCATGTTCTGCTGATTTTCCACCAAAGATGATGGCAATTGTTGTTTTCATTCTTTACAGTAAATTAAAAGTGAGTAAAGCATTGCTACTTACAATTCGAACTTAAAATATCTTGAGGAATAATCCCAAATAATTATCCCCAAAAAAACACATAAATTGGTTTAAAATATTCTTAAGTGGAAGTGCTCTTTTGCCTGTTCTTTTCTAAAAAATACTAGGCCTACTAAAAACAAATCAACACTTATTTGCACTGTTGCATCTAGCTTTATTTCTTCCCATGCTTTGGTCATGCCAGCACTCCAATAAATATCATCAAAAACCACCACACTGTTGTTATTTAAATAAGGCTTACACATCTCAAAATAGCGCAGCGTAGCCTCATAACTATGGTTGCCATCTATGAAAAAAAAGTCTAGGTTTCCTAGCTTAGGTAGGAGCGAAGGAAGTACCTCATCAAAGGTTCCTAAATGCGATTCTATCTTTTTATCATAACCCAATTTGGCGAATCCTTCATTGGCAACTTGCTGCACTTGTTGGCTAGCCTCAATGGTGTGTATGGGGTGGTTTTGGTTCGAACCAAACGCTAAATAATTGGTGGTTATTCCTAACGACGTGCCCAATTCTAAGCAGTTTTGATAGGCAAAATGCGACACCATTCTACTCAAAATTTGCGCAATTCTGGCAGGCTTTAGGTGTTGATGGGCCAATTTCGAAACAGTGGTTTCTCTGGTCTTTGCCGAGGCTCCAAAGTCTTCATAAAACAACGTTTTTTTGTTGGCCTTAAACTGATTGCGCAATTGCTCTATGTCTGCATATTTTGTATTGTCGCGTTCTCGTGCCATGCAGCATTGGTATAGGTTATATACAAAAGGTGAATGCAACACATCAATTCGTGTTGCACTCGCATAATGCCTTACAAAATGAAAAAGATAATGAAGATTCATTTCAAAATTTAAGAATTACGATTGACCATTTTTTTTTAATTGGCTTTAAATAATCATTTTTTATTCGACCCTTTCGGGGTCGTATCTCAGTAAACTATAATATTCCTATATACATTCGACCCCTTCAGGGTCGTATCTTTGTATACTATAATATTCCTATATACATTCGACCCCTTCAGGGTCGTATCTTTGTAAACTATCATATTCCTAAATTAAATTCGACCCAGAAAGGGTCGTATGTTTATAGAATACAAATTATGTTATATGCATTCGACCCTGAAGGGGTCGTATGTTTATAAACTATATTATTCCCATATACATTCAACCCTTTCGGGGTCGTATCTTTTTAAACTATCATATTCCTAAATTAAATTCGACCCAGAAAGGGTCGTATGTTTATAGAATACAAATTATGTTATATGCATTCGACC
>CANKQY010000083.1 GCA_947485745.1 Bacteroidota bacterium | reverse complement strand
TTATCAATTAAGCTTACACGCCAAGCAAGTGCAGAAAGGGTATTGTCTAAATCGCTGTTCCAAAAACCAGCGCTATCACTACCATTGGCGCTCCTAGCCAAATAATCTCCTACGGTTGTATTTTTTCCTTTACCAGAATAGATGGTTGAAGTTTGAAAATCATTCAATCGGTTCATACCAATGGCAAAAGACCCACCTACAATACCATCTCTTTTTGCCTTGCCCATATTTTGGTCAACAAAGCTAAAAACCATACCCAAATTTGGAATATTAAACATGGTTCTGCTATCACTCATGAGGTTGCCATTGTAATCTGTTTTACTAATGGTTGAGGTTATTGCCATAGAACCCATCATTTCATTTCTGCGGTATAAACCCAAACCAGCTGGATTAAAACTTGCAGCACTTAAATCTGCACCTGCTGCGCCCCAAGCACCAGAAAGTCCTAGTGTTCTGGCAGAACCTGTGATGCTTTGATTGCTGAATCTGAAAATATCTTCTTGGTTTTGTGCGCTTGCGTTTAGGCACAAAACAGACGCCAATATTGCTATTTTACTTTTCATGTTCCTTGTTTTAAGTTAAATTATCTAGGCCTAAAATTACCACCACCATTGCTACCAGACGAACCTCCACTGCTTGATGGCCTAGGAGAAGAAGGTGCGCTGCTACTTGGCCTACTTTGGCTTGGTTGTGAGTTAGATGGCGCACTGTATGAAGGTGCACTATTAGAATTTCCTCCGTTTGTTGGTCGGCTATCTTGATTGCTCATTGATCTTGAAGGCCTTTCATAACTTGGATTATCATTTGAATTCGGGCTAGTTTGCCTTGAAGGTTGGTACCCAGAATTTGATGGAACATTGCTTGAACCATTGTCTCTAGGACGAGAAGGCACATACACTGGCCTGCCATCAGAGCCACTTCTTAACTCGCCTCCTGACCTATTTGAGTAAGTGCTTGTGCCGCTTGGTGCACTTGGTCTACTATTGGTATTTGGCGAAATATATACTGGCCGTCCATTGTTATCATAACCCAAATCGCCACCAGGCCTGTTGGTTGAAACATTATTAGGATCAACTGTTGGCCTATTTGGCCTGTAAACTGAACCACCTCCAATATTTGGCCTCACATAAGCTGGCTGATTACTTGGATCTATAGCTTGATTTACTCCTCCATTTGGCCTTGAAACTACCTTTTCGCCAGAGGCACCCGGGCGACTACCAGCAGCTGGTACAGCCGATCCCATCGAGTTTCTTGGGCGCATTAATGGCCTGTTGCTAACGATGTCGTTACCATTGTTATTGAAATTATTATTCCTATGATTTCCCCAACCATTGCCACAACCCCAGCCATTTCCATAGCCGTATCCATAACCCCAAGGGCTGTAAAACGAGTTGTATCCATATCCGTAATAAGGATGATACATATATGGACTATAACCATAATAAGGATTGTACGCGTAAGGGTTTTGATAACCCCATGAATTGTATCCAAAATATGGATCATAAAAATTATTGTATGGAGAATAGCCATAACCCATATTCATACCAAAACCAGTATTGTAGCCCACTCCCCAGTTAAAACCATTGTTGTTATTCCAATTTAACCCAACATTCCAACCTGGTGCCCAATTATAAAAACCAGGGCGCACAACAGGAGTAAAAAGGCTTGTCCAGCCCCAATTTGTGCTCAATGAATTGTAATAAGGGTCATCGTAATAGTATTGTCGGTCTGAACCAAAGCGTCGCGCGTCACGGTTTTCATTTTTATCATCGATTAACACATTGCTTTGTTTGGTGGTATCTTCCTGAGAGGTAAAACCACGTTTGGCATTCCAAGCCATATATGCTTCTTGAGCCCTAATTTCATCTGTGTTAATAGGAGTTTGGTCTTGAACTGACTCTGTGCTCTGGTAAGCAGGGGCATAACTACTTTCTAGTACTCCTGGGTTTGGACCTTTATTGTTGTTCCATTTTTCAACATCCTTGTAGCTTTGACCACCTTTGGATTCGCTATGTCTCGACCAATACACATCATCGTCTACTTCGTTGATGCCAATAGTTTTTGAAGAGCATGCACCTAATAGTAACATTAACAGCGCATAAAACAGGAATTTATAATTTTTCATGATATTGGATTTTATTCCTTATACAAAGTAACAACTAAAAAGTATTTTTGCTACTCGGTTTATGTAAAATTCAAATACTATTCCAAAAAGTACATTATGGAAATAAAAAAAGTTAAAAGGAGTGAAGATTATAGTGGCTGGTATAATAATCTGGTAAAGAATGCAGATTTGGCCGAGCATTCAGACGTTAAAGGATGCATGATAATAAAACCTTATGGCTATGCCATTTGGGAAAAAATGCAAGCAGAATTAGACAGGCGATTCAAGGAAACAGGACACCAAAATGCTTATTTCCCTCTTTTCATCCCAAAATCTTTTTTTACCAAAGAAGCCAGTCATGTAGATGGTTTTGCCAAAGAATGTGCAGTTGTAACGCATTATAGACTTAAGGTTGATCCTATTACCAAAGAAATTGTGGTGGATCCAGATGCCAAATTAGAGGAGGAGCTAATTGTGCGCCCCACAAGTGAAACCATTATTTGGAATACCTACCGTTCTTGGATACAAAGTTATAGAGACCTACCAATATTGTTGAACCAATGGGCCAATGTTGTGCGATGGGAAATGCGCACCCGTTTATTTTTGCGTACAACCGAATTTTTGTGGCAAGAAGGTCATACCGCGCATGCTACAGCCGATGAGGCAATAGCCGAAACAAAGCAAATGCTTGAAGTGTATGCAGATTTTGCAGAAAATATTTTGGCAGTGCCTGTCATCAAAGGAATTAAATCTGCTAATGAACGTTTTGCGGGAGCCATTGACACCTACTGTATAGAAGGCTTGATGCAAGATGGCAAAGCTTTGCAAATGGGCACCTCCCACTTTTTGGGTCAGAACTTTGCTAAGGCTTTTGATGTAAAATACGTAACCAAAGAAAACACCAAAGAATACGTATGGGCAACCTCTTGGGGCGTTTCTACTCGTTTAATGGGCGCACTTATTATGAGTCACAGCGACGATGAAGGCTTGGTTTTACCACCAAGACTGGCGCCTATTCAAGTGGTGATTGTGCCTATATCTAGAAAGCCAGAAGAAAAAGAATTGGTGATGGAAAAAGCCAATCACTATTTTCAATTACTAAAAAAGCAAGGTGTTTTGGTAAAATTAGATGATAGAGATCATTTGAGTCCGGGTTTTAAATTTGCCGATTATGAATTGAAAGGTGTGCCAGTTAGAATTGCCATTGGACCAAGAGATGTGCAAAATGAAACGGTAGAAGTTGCTAGGAGAGATACCAAAGAAAAGCAAGTGATGAGTGCTGCCGATTTGGAACATAAAATTCCGCATTTATTAGAACAAATACAGGCCAATATTTACCAACGTGCGTTAGATTACAGGAGCGAGCACATACATGCAGTAAATACATGGGATGAGTTTATGGATGCCTTGGATAACAAAACAGGATTTGTGAGTGCCCATTGGGATGGCAGCTCAGAAACAGAGGAAAAAATTAAGGAAATGAGTAAGGCAACTATCAGGTGTATTCCATTGGATAATCCTCAGGAATTTGGCAAATGTATTTTAACAGGAAATGATTCTAAGGAACGTGTTTTATTTGCAAGGGCTTATTAATTTTCTGTTTGAACCAAAAACGTTTTAAGGTTCAAGAAATCATTTTTAAACAAAGTTGAAAATCAATCCCCTCAAAAGGATTGATTTTCGTTTTTATTGGCCTGCAAACTGACAAATAATTCAGCCAGAATTATCAACAAATAAATATGGGTTCAGACCAAAAGGCTCTGAAAGCTAAATTATTATGCCATTATGGCAAAAAAGGAGATTGGATTAATTTATGTGTATATGGAAAAATACCATAAATTTACAGCGCTTTGCACAATGTGCTTGGCTTATTCAGAGTTAAGAAAATATATATGATTGGAAGCATTTTTAAAGGAATTACCAAGATTTTTGGAAGTAAATCGGACCGCGATTTGAAGGAACTAAATCCTGTGGTTGGTTTGGTTAATGAAGCATTTGCCAAATTACAAAGCCTTAGCGATGATGATTTGCGTAATAAAACTCAACAATTAAAGGATCAGATAAAGGAAAGATTAGCTGTTATTGACCAAGAAATTGAGGAATTGAAGCTTGAATCGCAGGTGGCTGATATGGATTTGATTGACAAAGACAACTTGTTTAAAAGAATTGATCAACTCAAGAAAAATAGAGACACAGAATTAGAGTTAGTACTCAATGACATATTGCCTGATGCCTTTGCAGTAGTAAAGGAAACGGCTCGCAGGTTTGCAGAAAATAAGCAATTGGTTGTAAAAGCAACTGATTGGGACAAAGAAATGAGTGCCAGAACCAAGGTTAAAAAACCAGTTACCATTGATGGCGAAAAGGCAATTTGGGGAAACACCTGGGAGGCCGCGGGGCAATCGGTAACCTGGAACATGGTTCATTACGATGTGCAGTTGATTGGTGGCCTAGTTTTGCACAAAGGCAGAATTGCTGAAATGGCTACAGGAGAAGGAAAAACATTGGTTTCAACATTACCATCATACCTCAACTCATTGGCTGGACTTGGAGTGCATATAGTAACTGTAAATGATTATTTGGCGCGAAGGGACTGTGAATGGAATGGTCCTTTGTTTGAGTTTCATGGCATTAGCGTTGATTGTATTGACTACCACCAACCAAATTCGGCAGAAAGAAGAAAAGCCTACCAAGCAGATATTACTTATGGTACCAACAATGAATTTGGCTTTGATTACCTGAGAGATAACATGGCTAATAGCCTTGATGAATTGGTTCAGCGCAAACACCATTTTGCGATGGTAGATGAGGTGGATTCCGTTTTAATTGATGATGCCAGAACACCATTGATTATTTCTGGTCCGGTGCCACGTGGCGACGACCAACAATTCTATGCTTTGAAATCTAGGATAGAGAAATTAGTAAATGTACAAAAGGCTTATGTGAATACTGCCCTAACAGATGCGAAAAGATTAATAGCCGCTAACAATGAAAAAGAAGGCGGTTTTAAATTGCTTCAAGCATACAGAGGATTGCCAAAAAACAGTGCGTTGATTAAGTTTTTGGGCGAACCTGGTATGAAGCAGATTCTAACAAAAACAGAAAATTATTACATGCAAGACCAACAAAAGGAAATGCATAAAATTGATGCCGATTTATACTTTGTTATTGATGAAAAAATAAATTCGGTTGACCTTTCTGAAAAAGGTGTTGAGCAAATTACCAATTCTGGTGAGGACCCACATTTCTTTATTATTCCAGATGTTGGTTCAGAAATAGCTGAGTTAGAAAAATCGACTATTGAAGAGGAAGAAAAAGCAAAAAGAAAAGAGCAATTGATGCTTGATTTTACGATTAAATCGGAACGTATTCATACCATCAACCAGTTGCTTAAAGCTTATTGTATGTTTGATAGAGATATTGAATATATCATTCAAGATAGCAAGGTTAAAATTGTAGATGAGCAAACAGGTAGGGTTTTAGATGGAAGAAGGTATAGCGATGGTTTGCACCAAGCTATTGAAGCAAAGGAAAACGTAAAGGTAGAAGCGGCAACGCAAACATATGCTACTGTTACTTTGCAGAACTTCTTTAGGATGTATCACAAACTTTGTGGTATGACTGGTACAGCAACTACAGAGGCTGGAGAATTCTGGGAAATATACAAATTAGATGTAGTAGAAATACCAACCAATAGAAACATTACGCGTAAAGATGAGGAAGATGTTATCTACAAAACCAAGCGTGAAAAATACAATGCAGTAATAGATGAAATTGTAAAACTAACCGAGGCAGGAAGACCTGTATTGGTTGGTACTACAAGTGTTGAGGTAAGTGAGCTCTTGGGCAGAATGCTAACCATGCGTAAAATAAAACACAATGTATTGAACGCAAAACAACACCAACGTGAGGCAGATATAGTTGCAGAAGCTGGTCAGAAAAGTGGTGTTACCATTGCAACCAACATGGCTGGTAGGGGAACGGATATCAAGCTTGGTGAAGGCGTGAAAGAAGTTGGTGGCTTGGCAATTATTGGTACCGAGAGACATGAGAGTAGGCGTGTAGATAGACAGTTGAGAGGTAGAGCTGGAAGGCAAGGCGATCCGGGTTCATCTAAGTTTTATGTTTCATTGGAAGATGATTTGATGCGTTTGTTTGGTTCGGAACGAATTGCCAGCATTATGGATAGGTTGGGCATGAAAGAAGGTGAGAACATTGAGCATTCTATGATTACCAAAAATATTGAAAGAGCCCAAAGAAGGGTAGAACAAAATAACTTTGGAACGCGTAAACGCCTCTTGGAATATGACGATGTAATGAACTCACAAAGAGAGGTTATTTATTCGAAAAGAAGAAATGCATTATACGGCGATAAGCTTGAGTTAGACATTAGCAATATGTTGGCAGATACCTGCGAAGAAATTGTGGAGACCTATCAAGATATTAAGAACTACAATGAATTTAAATTTGAGGTGATGCGTATTTTTGCGCATGAACCAAAAATTACGGAAGATGAATTTTTAGGTGGCAAGACAGAAGCAGTAGCGGATAAATTATTTGCTGAATTATTGCAGCATTACCACCAAAAAACGCAAGACATGGCCTTGGTGGCATGGCCTGTAATTAAAGATGTGTATACCAACAGAGGGTCGCAATTTGAATCTATTGCTGTACCTGTGAGCGATGGTATTCACAACATGCAGATTCCTGTGAACCTTAAAAAAGCATTTGAAACAGAGGCAAAAGAAATTAGCAAAACATTTGAAAAATATGCTTCTTTATTTGTGATCGATAATGATTGGAAAGAGCATTTGCGTGAAATGGATGAATTGAAACAAAGTTCGCAGAATGCAGTCTTTGAACAAAAGGATCCATTGCTTATTTATAAATTAGAATCTTTTAATTTGTTCAAAAGCATGCTCTCTCGCATTAACAAGCAGGTATTGGGAATGTTGTTTAAAAGCTTTATTCCAGTTGAAAATGCCTCGGAATTAAAGCAAGCCGAACAGCCAAAGAAAATTGATTCTAGCAGGTTAAAAACTTCGAGAACAGATGATTTGGCAGATGCACAACGCAACAACCAAGTTGCAGCCCAAAGTAGTAGCAACGAAGTAAACAAACCAACCCAAATAAAAGGCGTTGTTAAAATAGGTAGAAATGATCCTTGTCCTTGCGGAAGTGGCAAAAAATACAAATCATGCCACGGAAAAGAGGAACTTAATTAATACTGAACCAACAATGAACCTAGCAAATTATATAGAACACACCAATTTAAAACAAAATGCCACCGCAGACGACATCATTACATTATGCAATGAAGCCATTGAACACGGTTTTTACGGAGTGTGCGTACCACCTTATTTTGTTCAGCTTGCGAGAAAAACACTTAAGAAAAACGACATCAAGGTAATAACGGTAGTAGGATTTCCTTTGGGTTATAATACTGTTTCGAGTAAGGTAGAAGAAACAAAAAAGGCTATTACTGCAGGTGCAGAAGAAGTGGACATGGTTGTAAATATTGCAGCCTTTAAAAGTGGCGACATTGTAGCGGTTCAAAACGACATACAATCTGTTGTAACTGCTTGCCATTTGCAAAACAGACATGTTAAAGTAATTATTGAAACCTGCTATTTGGATGAAGAGGAAATAAAAACCATTTGCAAAATTTGTGCAGATTGCGAGGCCGATTTTGTAAAAACATCTACAGGATTTGGTCCGGCTGGTGCTACAGTAAAAGCAGTGAAATCTATGCGCAAATACTTGCCTGCTAAAACTAAAATTAAGGCAGCAGGTGGCATTAAAACCAAAGCATTTGCAAAGGAGTTAATTGCTGCTGGTGCAGATAGATTAGGTACTTCGGCAAGTATTGAGTTGGTAAAATATAGCGAAGAAGACTAGGTATGAAAAAGGCTTATTATCTGTTGGTTTTATTTTGCTTTCAAGGTTTAATTCTTGCAGCGCAATCTAAGGTAAATATAATAGGTGACCCTTTATTGGACACTTTAGTTGCCCAGAACATTGAAATAAACAAAGGTCAGCCAACCATGGATGGATACAGAATTCAACTGTTTTCAAGCTCCGAGAGAAATAATGCAAATGCATTGCGCAATAAATTCAAACAGGAGTATCCAAACGAATCAATTTACCTCATTTACCAACAACCCTATTTTAAGCTCAGAGTTGGCGATTACCGCAGTCATATTGAGGCCCAACAGATGTACCTCAAATACCAAAAAACTTATGGTCAAATATTGATTATACCCGACAAAATAAATCTTCCGAAATTATAAATATATCCTCATGAAATTAGTAAGCTATACACATCAAAATGAAATGCTATTGGGCATTTACCAAAATGGTAAAATTTGGTCGTTAAATGCGCTCAATAATGCATTGCCAAATAACATGAGAGATTTTTTAATTGGTGGAGAAAGTATGATGGCTGCCGCCATGAAATTGGATCAAGAATTAAAAAACAACCCAAATCTTGGAGTTGCCATAAATGAAGGTGACGTTAAATTAGAAGCACCAGTTCCGAATCCAAGCTCATGCAGAGATGGTTATGCATTTAGACAGCATGTGGCTGCAGCACGCAGAAACAGAGGTGTTCCCATGATCCCTGAGTTTGATCAATATCCTATTTTTTACTTCACCAACCACAACGCTATTCAAGGTCCGGGCGAGATTGTTTGTATGCCAGATCACTTTCAAAAACTAGATTTTGAATTGGAGGCTGCTATTGTTGTTGGCAAAAAAGGTAGAAATATCAAAGCATCAGAAGCAGATGCTTATATAGCAGGTTACATGATCATGAACGACATGAGTGCACGTACTTTGCAAATGGAAGAAATGTTGTTGAACCTTGGTCCGGCAAAAGGCAAAGATTTTTCAACCGTAATTGGTCCGTACTTTGTTACACCAGATGAAATTGAAGCATTCAAAATACCTGCTAAACCTGGTCATGTAGGAAACAACTATAACCTCAATATGAAATGCTGGGTGAACGGTGTTTTGGTAAGCGAAGGCAATGTTGGCGATATGGATTGGACCTTTGCTGAGATATTGGAAAGATGTGCTTATGGGGTGGATATTTTACCCGGTGATGTGATAGGATCAGGCACTGTTGGAACAGGATGTTTCTTGGAGCTCAATGGCACGGGCTTGCTCAACGACCCAACTTTTAAACCTCAATGGTTGCATGATGGAGATTTGGTTGAAATGGCCATTGAAGGATTGGGTCATTTGAGCAATACCATTAAAAAAGAAGCCACAGATTTTAGCATTTTAGCCTTGAAGAAAAGCTAAAAAACGAGCGCAATTTTCAATTAATTTACTGTTTGAAAAACCACAGGTAAGAACATTCTGATAGGAACCTTGCGGCCGTTTTGTTGGGCTGGATTCCAGTTGGGCATTTGACTGATTACTCGCATTGCTTCATCATCGCAGCCAAAGCCAATACCTCTTTCTAGGTTACTCATTTGTACCGAACCATCGGGCATGATAACAAAGGAAACAATTACTTTACCAGAAACGCCATTTTCGATTGCCAATTTAGGATAGCTTAAATTTTTGCGGATATAATCATACATGGCATCGATACCTCCAGGGAATTCTGGCATAATTTCTGCATGCCTGCCAATGGTTTGAGGCTCACTTTTCTCTATTCCTGATCCACCAGGAATACCGCCGCCAACTGAAGGTAATAAACCTATTCCACCCATTGTAGGCAAATTAGGCAAGCCAGGTTTATTGATACCAACCATCACTTTTTCAATAGGTTTAACGACTTCCTTTTTACGAACAATTGGCTTTACTTTTTTATCAATTACAATGGTAAACCCCGCCAAAGGATTATTTAAAATAAAAGTGAAACCTCCGCCACAAGTAATAATATCGGTGTTGGTAGTCTTAGGTCCGGCAGGAACAGTAAAATTATATTTCGGAACTGGAATTGGTCTAAGGTGATTCCAGATAAGTGCCCCAAATACAATTAATAGCATGGGGCTAATAGCCAGAAACATGCTTTTGTTTAAGTTACCAGGATAAGCTTTACGAATGGCATAAGCACCATAAGCTTTGTTGCGTTGCTCAAAAACAACCTCATCGAGGTTATTGTTTGAAATGTTAAACAGGTTCATAGCATTGTTGGATTTAACAATAAAACACCAAAAAGCTCGGGCAAGTTGTATGACCAAATTTGAATGACAGATAAATGACAATATAAAAAAAACAACCAGTACATGTAACTATGGAGTTTCGGCTTGAACCTAGTCTATTACATTGGTTCAAAATAAAAAAAGGAAGCAGATTACTCTACTTCCTTTCTGTACTAAAAGCTAATGGCTAAAAGCCAATTGTCAATGGCCTTCTAAGCATCTTTCTTGAACCAAGATTTACAATTACCTTCTGGGTTAACTGGCCCTTTGAATAATTGGCAACCATTGCAACCATTAGGTTGGGTTCCTACTTGCATGAAACGGCAATTGCCACAATTCTTTTCAGCATCAGTTGATTTAGCAACATACATAACTGTTTCTCTTTGCTTTACATCAGCTTCAGCTAAGCCAGAGATATCGTTGCAATCTGCAGCGGCAGCTGTTGGCTCTGCAGCAGCTGGTTCAGCGGCTGGTGTAGTTGTTGCGTTGGCATCGGTTTTTGGTTCATCGCCACCACAAGCTGCTATAAGTACACTTGCAGATAATGCGCCAATAGAGGCTGTTTTTAGGAAATTTTTTCTGTTCATTGTTTAGATTTTTTAATTGATTTTGATACGAAAATATAACCTCTAACAACAAATTAAATAAGATAGTTTGAACAATTACTTATTTAGAATTATCCTAATTAACAAAAGGTGATTTTTCAAATTTTAACCACAATCTATTCTCCAAAAAACATACGACCCCGCTGGGGTCGAAAATGGATGCGGCAAATTAATTGGTCTATAAACATGCGAACCCGCTGGGGTCAAAAATGAATGTTGTGAATTAATTGGTCTATAAACATGCGAACCCTCCGGGGTCGAAAATGAATGTTGTGAATTAATTGGTCTATAAACATGCGACCCCTCCGGGGTCGAAAATGAATGTTGTGAATTAATTGGTCTATAAACATGCGACCCCTCCGGGGTCGAAAATGAATGTTGTGAATTAATTGGTCTATAAACATGCGACC
>CANKQY010000082.1 GCA_947485745.1 Bacteroidota bacterium | reverse complement strand
GGTATTTTTTATTTTATTTCTCCAAATTCTTTAGGTTCATTGCAACGTTTGGCCATCGAAGAAGCGAATTGTGATTTTATGGCCTGCCAATATTCAAGAGCCGTTAGCAATTATAATTGGCGTTGGGTTTTTAATTGGGATGGTCACAACGAATTCTGGTCGGGAAGAGATGCTAATAAGCCCAATGTTTATCCAAAAGATCTATCTACAGATGCATATGTATCATCTGCAATATGGAGCAGTATGTTAAACGATATTAGTGAGGATTTAGGAAGAGAGGTTTCAACAAAATTATTGCTGAACTCCATTTATAGTTATTTTCCTGAAATGAATATGCAAAATGCCGCCGATTTACTCATGCAAGCTGATAGCGTGTTATATGGTTATGCGCATGCCTTCGAATTAAAAACAAGATTGGAACAAAGAGGCTTTAAGGCCGTTACTTCTTTGAATGAAACATTAGGTTCGGCCTTGCATATAAAAATTTACAATTCAGATGGATTTGCCAGAGGTATATCACCCGTAACTATTCAAAAAACAAATGGCGGTTTGATCCAAGGTGTTTTATACAATATAGAAGGCAGGGTTGTAATGGAGGCTACTGGCTTTTCAAACGAACTTCAAATAAAACCAAGTCAATTAACATTAGGAACTTATTTTCTTTCTCTGAAAGATGAGGAAGGAAATAGCCAAGTTATTAAATTATTGAGGCTAGAATAATTATTCAATTACCAAGGCTTCATCATGGCGTTTGTTGGCTAACTGACCACAAGCTGCATCAATGTCTTTACCTCTGCTACGCCTTACTTTGGCAATAATTCCATGTCTTTCTAAGTATGCACAAAACTGGTCAATTTTATTAGAATCTGCTTTTTCAAATTCGCCATCACCGGTTGGATTATATTCAATGATATTTACTTTACTAGGCACTAATTTGCAAAATGTTAACAGCTCTTTAGCATCTTGCAAACTTTCATTAAAGTCTTTAAAGGCTATGTATTCAAAGGTTACTCGCTTTCCGGTTATCTCGTAATAGTATTTCAATGCCTCACCAACTGCCTTTAAATTATTACTTTCGTTGATAGGCATAATTTGATTGCGCTTGAGATCATTGGCCGCATGAAGGCTCAGTGCCAAGTTAAACTTAAAATTGTCGTCGGCCAATTTCATAATCATTTTTGCAATGCCTGCTGTAGAAACGGTAATCCTATCCTGACTCATTCCTAAGCCTTCTGGTGAGGTAATTTTATCTATGCCTTTCATTACATTAGCATAGTTTAATAAAGGCTCACCCATTCCCATAAACACAATATTGGTTAGAGGCTTGCCATAATGGCGCATGGCCCAATTGCGGATAATCACCACCTGGTCGTAAATTTCATCTGGGGTTAAATTTCTGGCTCGGTCCATTTTGCCGGTAGCACAAAATTTACAAGTTAAACTACAACCAACTTGCGAAGACACACAGGCCGTCATGCGCTCATCAGCAGGAATTAAAACACCCTCTACCAAAAAGCCATCATGCAATTTAAAGCTACTTTTGATGGTACCATCATTACTTATTTGCTTATCAACTACTTGAATGGCATTGATCACAAAGTTTTCTTTGAGCCAATTTCTTGTTTCAAAATTGATATTGGTCATGGTGTCGAAATCAAGAGCAGATTTTTTCCATAACCATTCATACACCTGCTGTCCGCGAAATGCTTTATCGCCTTTTTCAAAAAAAGCGTCCTTTAGTTGCTGCAAAGTCAGTGAGCGGATATCGGTTTTTTTGGTAATTGTCATCAACTGCAAATATAATGATAATCAGGCAATCAATTTCTAGGATTAATTTGAACGAATGTTAATAGGAAACTGCCAAACAACAACTATTTTAGCGGCTTATTACTTCTCATCCTAATGCTAGCTAAACAATGATTATTATTGGTAACACCTTGGTTTCTGAAGATCTGTTCGACCAGGAGTTTATTTGTAACCTAAGTGCTTGTAAGGGCTCTTGTTGTATTGAAGGTGATAGTGGCGCTCCTGTATCTGAGTTGGAGAAAAGTAGCATTGAACTAGAATTTGAGAAAATTAAACCCTATTTAGCCGAATCATCTTTAAAAGACATTGAAAAGCGAGGTGGTTTTGAAATAGACGAAGATGGCGAGTGGGTTACCACCTGCCTGCCAACAGGCGAATGTAATTTTGTGAAAAGAGATAAAAATGGCCTGTTAAGTTGTGGCATTGAAAAAAGCTTTTTAAATGGTGAATCTGCCATTCGCAAACCAAGTTCTTGTTACCTCTATCCAATTAGGGTTATTAAAGTTGGCGATTATGAAGCTTTAAATTACCACCGTTGGGATATATGCAGTGCTGCCTGTAGCTTGGGCAAACAAGAGAAAGTGGCGGTTTACCAATTCCTTAAAGAACCATTAATTGATAGATTTGGGAAAGAATGGTACAACGAATTGGTGGCAATTGCTGCTGCTTATTTTGAGGAGAAAAAAGTTTAGATGGATTATTTCTTACCTTTTTTATCAGTATAGAACCTGTATAAAAGTTCTAATTTTAAAATAACACCATCGGCAAAATCTGAATTAAGTTGCTTGCGGTCATCTCCAAATCTAAAGACACTTAATCCAAATACAACTTTATCCTGGATATCATATAAACGATAATTTCTCCCAACACTGTGACCAATATTCGCTCTTAGGATCAGACCTTTTTTGGGTTCAAACCCTAAATAGGAATGGATTTCATTGCTAGTTTTTGCTAAATATTCGCCGTTTATATGGTAATAGGGATCGTGCAAATTAAAAGTTCTAACAAAGGCATTGAACTTTAATCCTACAAAAAGATTTTGCTTCAGCCTATAATTCACATCCACTATAGATGGCAATGAAATATCTGCCTCCAATTTTTGGTTTTCACTTTTATAATAAAGTCCAAGAATTATCGAAAAAAATGGGCCAAATAACTCAGAATTATAATACAGCCCTATTTTGTACTTTAGCTGTTTAGTCTTCGCGTATTTAAACATAGCCAGGCCACCAAGTTGAAAGTCTTCTGCTGTTAATCCAGATTCGCCCTTAAAGTCGGATGCAATTCTTGGTAATGCTACTGCAGTTAAGTTCCATTTACTATTTAATTGCTTATTGAATCCAAGTTTAAGCATTATTCCTGCCACACTGCCGCCATTTCCTTGGGGGGTTAATGCTGCATACATTCCCTCAAAATCTAGCCCAAAAATTAAGGCTGTTTTTTCATTTATTTTATATGGGAGTGAAAATGAAAAATATAAATCTTGAACCCTGGTTTTGTTTAATGTACTATCAAATTGATTTAAGGGAGTGTTTGAATACGATAATTGCGATAGGTCGATATAATTTTGGGCCTTTATATTGACTTGAATAGCAAAGGTTAAAATGAATAAATATACTTGTAACTTTTTGGGCATGGATGTGATTCACTAAATTAATTTAAATCGTAAAGTTATTCAAATCTAATCAAAAACAAATTTACCTTTGAACAACAATAGCGATTTATTATCTGTATAGAATTATAAAACTTCTAAGCACAGTTCAAATGAAAGATTGGGATGCATATACCCTGGTGCATGAGCCATTAGGTATACCTATAAAATGGCTCGAATTGGAAATAAAAGGGTATATAAATATTATTGCAAGCGATTTGGTTGAGGAACTTAAATGGCATATTTAACCTTAAAGTTCACTCAACATTTTTGTATAATCATACTGCAAATCTTCGTGCAATTTGGATATATCTTTTTGTATTTTTTCTATTTGTCTGTCGTATAAGTTTTCTATCGCTTGGTATCTTATCCAATAACTGCTGCAGGCTTTTAGTTCCAAACAAAAATGTAACAACAATTCAATTTCGGTTTGAACCAATTTGCTGTATTGTGCGTAAAGTTTGGCTATCCGGAGCGTTTTGCGGATGTATTTTGTAGTAAAGAACAAGCTATTTGTTGGCATCTCTGCAAAGCGCAAGCTAATTTCATCTTTGGCTTTCTGAATATATTTATCCTCATCCTGAGATTCAAACAAAATATAATGGGCCAATTCTTTATTGGTTTTTTTAAACTTCGATAGCCTTAAACATATTTCAACCAACTCCTTTTGAGGAAGGTGATTGAGCTCTTTTTTAATATCTGCAATGCTGCTTGTTTCCATTTTTTACGAGGCCATAAATTGGCCATTTTCTTCTTTCAATAAATGATAAGGTTCATTGCCCACAATTAAACAACCATCCAAATCTGCATATTCTGCCAACGAACACAAACTCCAGGCACTCCTTATTCCTAGTGTGGTTTCAACCATACACCCAATCATCGTTCTTAAGCCTCGTGCCTTTGCCTCTTTCAAAATGCTTATCCCATTTATATAGCCACCTGCTTTCATCAATTTCATGTTTACCACATCAAATTGTTGCACCAATTCATCAAAGTTTGGTTGGTTCAAAACGCTTTCATCTCCCATTATTGGTAAAGAACTTTCTTTCTTTAAATACTTATAGGCATCAACCATTTCTGCAGGCATGGGTTGCTCCACAAACTCAATGGGGTAAGGTTTTAACTTGGGCATAAAACGCAATAATTCATCTACGTCTTTCCATGCTTCATTGGCATCTATCATGATGTTGTGTTTACCCAATGCCATAATTTCTTTAATCATGTCAATTGCGGCCTCATTATTTACCTTCACTTTTAAATACTTAAACCGTTTCAATTGATAAGTGTTGTAGAATGCTGCAATATCGCCAGCATCCATTATTGGCAGGGTATAGCAGGTACTCACAAGCTTTGGTTCATTTATATTGAGTAAATCAAATAAGCTAATTTTCTTTACAGAAATATACCAATGTATAAATGCAGATTCAATGCCAAAACGCAGCGCATTGTACACCTTAAATCCATTCAGCCACAATTCAAATTCAAAGGGTTCTTTCGGACAATCTTTCAAAGAATTCTTTATTGCTTCAAATTCCTCCAAAAGATTTTCAGGAGTTTCTCCATACCTAATATTGGGCGCAACTTCGCCCAGGCCAATTTCTCCTAAGTGCCCACACGATACAATTAAATTTTCTTTGTAGGTACTCGCGTTTCTAGAAATTTTCCAAGTATATTTTAATTCAAGTTTGAGCTTTTTTATAGTCCATTCCATACCGCAATTTAATAGGCTTTAGTTTGCCTGAACCAATTTCTTTTACACGTTTTTTGGCTACTGACTATTTAGGTAGAATGGGTTAAATCTTTTTACATCCACCTCAGGAAATAATGGTGCTACTCCCAATAAATAATCAGTTAAATGCCTGGCTAAAAAAGGTGCTTGTAACATTCCTTTGGTGCCTAGTCCATTAAAAATAAACAAATTTCCAACGTTAGGATGCGATCCCAATATTGCGCCCCTATCTCTGGTGGTAGGCCTTATTCCTGCATCTTGGTGAATTACCTCAAAGGGCAATTCAATCATTTGCTTCAATTTTTCTAGCAGCATTTCTCTCCCCAATTCATTAGGCTGGTCATCTTCATAATTCCATTCATAACTTGCACCTACTTTAAACACATCCGCATATTGATGCACCAAATACACTCCCTTTTTTAATATGTACTCCTTGGGCAAGCCTACACATTTAATGTGTAAAACCTGTCCTTTACACAATTTAAATGGTAGCCAATTAAAATGGGGGTTTCTAAAATATTGGTAACCTTCACAACAAATAGCTTTGCCAAAAGTATGCTTCCCAAATTGCCATTTGCCTTGCTTATATTGTATGTTCGCCCAATCAATTTTATCCTTAAAATAATTGCCCTGATTTAAAAGATACAATTGATAATCTTCAATCCATTCTTTGGTCTTAACCCAACCTGAGCCTTCAACCACAAAACTGCCAAACTCTTCTAATAAGGGTGTTTTGGGTATAATTGTTTCGTTGAAAAATTTTTTAAATAAAGAATTGTCCAACCTTGCTCCAAAATCATTCGATTCTTTTACATTGCCAAATGCTTGATGAATAGTTGCCTTTACTAAATAGTTTTTACCAAGCATAACCTCAAAATTTACAAAGGCTTGGTGTAGGCTATCTAATAGCTCCATGGCCTTCCAATTAACAGTCATTCTTTTCCCACTTATGGGGTTAAACATACCTGCTGCTATTTTACTTGAGCTATTCATTGGCGCATCATCTACCAATAAAAAACTGCGATCATTTTTTGCTAACTCATATGCCATCATGAGTCCGGCTATTCCACCTCCTATTATTAAAAATTCTCTTTCTTCGCTGCTCATAGGCTCTTCATTTTTACAGCACGTAACATATGCCTTTTGTGAGGCGGACCATCCAATTTCTCCACCTCAAATCCAGCAGCTATTAAGTTTCTTCTAACATCTCCTTTAGCAGAATAAGTTACCAATACGCCACCAATTGTTACAAGGTTAAAAATTTTTTGAAAAATGGCTAGATCCCAAAGTTCCGATTGTTTGTCAGGTGCAAAGGCATCAAAATATACCAGGTTGAACTGCTCATTTGTTTCAAAGTTCTCTATTGCTATTAACCTTTTTTGAAGTTCAAAATTTGTTGAAATGGTTAAATTGCCTTCCCATTCACCGGTATGCATGGCAGCATATTTTGTTTCATAGTCTTTATCCCAATTAGCTTGGTATCCTAGCTTTGAAATGAGTGAATAGGGGAGTGCCAAGGTTTCCAAACCGGTGTAATGAATTTCGCTACCATGTTTGTCTGCTTCTATTAAACTCAATATCGCATTTAACCCTGTGCCAAATCCTATTTCTAAAATAGATAGCTTTTTTTGTTGCTTCGTTTTGATCCAAAACTGCATGCCAGCCTCAATAAATACATGCATGCTTTCTTGTATTGCACCATGTTGCGAATGATAAGTTTCGTTTATATCCTGGCGGTAAAGGGTTTTTAAACCGGCAGGATTTTCAATTATAACCGGTAAATCAACCACTACTTGATATTTAAATATAAATAAACAGGCAGGTGATCACTATAGCCATTCAAATACTTCTTTCCACCAAAAGTTCTCTTGGGGTTTCCCTTGTATTTTTCTTCTGTTTCCAACATCCATTCTTCCTTGAATGTTGAGGCAGAATTTGCCTCATACTGTAATTTACTGTTGCTATTTAATAACGACTTGTTCAATAAAAATTGGTCCAAAAAATTCCATTCACCTTTGTGTTTGTATGATCCCATTCCTTTTATTAATAGGTCATTCATAGGATTGTAAAAATCAAAAGCGCCCACCTCCTTTGTTTCCGCTTTTGCTTGCATGATTTTAGAAATACTTTCATTGTTAGGATAATCATTGAAATCGCCCATCACAATTAAGGCACAATTTGGGTCTTTTTTCTGAATGCTATCGCAGATTTGTTTTGCCCTTTGTGCAACATAGATTCTTTTGTATTCACTTTCCTTTTCACCTTCTCTTCTGCTTGGCCAATGGTTAACCAATAATATTAATTTACTGTTGTTTTTTAAGGTAAATTCAGCCATCACAATTCCGCGAGTATTATCGCCACCAATTCCTGCTGTATCAATAATATACAAGTTTGATTTCACTAATTTTCCAGCATTCTTTTTGTATATTAAAGCATTGTCAATTCCTCTCTCATCCGGACTATCAAACCAAACTATACCATAATCTTGTTTGTTTTTCTTGAGTTCCTTTGTTAAATCTTTTAAAACAATTTCGTTTTCTACTTCGCACATTCCCAAAAAATCCGGCCCATTTCTATTATTGATGGCCAAAATCACTTTGCTCATGTTTACCATTTTATTTTGGTATTTTTCTGTATTCCACTTATAGGTTCCTTGTGGAAGGAATTCTTCATCAATTTTATTGGGAGTGTCAATGGTATCGAACAAATTTTCTTGGTTATAAAACGCCACGCAAAGTTTATTTTTGGTTTGAGCACCAATTTGAAAACAAAATAGGAGGTTTAAGAGTATTACTTGGTATATTTTCATAGTGCAAAAATACTAAGAATTTGCTCCCGACTGTTAACTTTTTATTATTTTGCCGTTTAAGCTATAGGGTTTTATACCTTTGATTCCAATAAATGAGAGGACATATATTTTCAAAATACATTCCAGGTCCTGAAGAGGAAAAGGGGTTTGAGCAGCTCATGAACCTATTTCTTCAGTTACTCCAGTATACTAATGGAGATGTGGCTGAGGCGCTTGATTGGTTGAACCAATTGGATCAGCAACACCAAATTACCAATGATAGCTATGGAATGGGCAACTTTATCCAAGACCTTAAAGACCGCGGTTATATTAAAGAAAATCCAAACGATGGAACTTTTGCCCCAACCAGCAAAACAAATCAAACCATCCGAAAAAAAAGCTTAGAGGATGTTTTTGGAAAGTTAAAAAAAGGAGGAAAAGGCAACCATGCAACCTCAAAAACGGGTGTTGGCGATGAGCTAAATAGTGATCGAAGAAAATTCACTTTCGGCGATTCATTGGATCAAATAGACCTAACTGCTAGCATACACAATGCTCAAATTAATCATGGAATTGATGATTTTAAATTAACCGAAGATGATCTTGAAATACGTGAGAAGGACCTCAAAACCCAAACCTCAACTGTTTTAATGATTGATATATCTCATAGCATGATATTATACGGTGAAGATAGAATTACCCCTGCCAAAAAAGTGGCAATGGCGCTCGCGGAATTAATTAAAACACGATATCCCAAAGATACCTTAGATATCATTGTTTTTGGTAATGATGCATGGCCCATTGAGGTAAAAGATTTGCCCTATTTGCAGGTTGGTCCATACCATACCAACACATACGCTGGATTGGAGCTGGCATTGGATATTTTGCGAAAAAGAAAGAACATCAACAAACAGATTTTTATGATAACTGATGGCAAGCCAACTTGCTTAAAAGAAGGCAACGGGTATTACCAAAATAGCTTTGGCTTAGATCGAAAAATCATCAATAAAACACTTACCATGGCTGCACAAGCTAGGCGATTAAATATTCCCATTACCACCTTTATGATTGCCAGCGACCCCTATCTGCAGAAGTTTGTAAGGGAGTTCACAGAAACCAATAATGGTAAGGCCTATTACAGCAATCTCAATGGCTTAGGCGATTTTATATTCGAGGATTTTGAGAAAAATAGAAAGAAAAATACTAGATAATTTAAACAACATTCATGAAAAAAAGTAATCATACTGCAGTTAAAAATATAGGTCAATTAAAATCTTTTGGCTATGTTCCAAAAACAGTAAAGGAAGAAATGAGAGACAACCTCATTCAGTTTTTAAAAGATGGTAAAAATCCATTTGAGGGTATTCAAGGATATGAAGATACTGTTATTCCTCAATTACAAACTGCCATACTTTCGCGTCATAATCTAATTTTGTTGGGTCTGCGCGGACAAGCAAAAACCAGAATAGCGCGATTAATGATTAATTTATTGGATGAATATATTCCAGTAGTGGAAGGGAGCGAAATCAATGATGATCCACTTTTACCTTTAAGCAGGTATGCCTTAGATTTAATTGAAGAGCATGGCGACAAAACAAAAATCACCTGGTTGTATAGAAATGAAAGGTATACAGAAAAATTAGCAACACCCGATGTGTCTGTTGCAGATTTAATAGGTGATGTTGACCCAATTAAAGCAGCCTCACTTAAGTTACATTACAATGATGAGCGTGTTATTCATTACGGTTTGATCCCAAGAAGTAACAGGTGTTTATTTGTCATCAACGAATTACCCGATTTACAAGCTAGGATTCAAGTTTCATTGTTCAATATTTTACAAGAAGGAGATTTGCAAATTCGTGGTTTTAAATTGCGCTTACCTTTAGATGTACAATTTGTGTTTACCGCTAACCCAGAAGATTATACCAATAGAGGTAGCATTGTTACGCCATTAAAAGATAGAATTGATAGCCAAATTTTAACCCATTACCCTAAAACCATTCAATTAGCAAAATTGGTAACCACCCAAGAAGCGCATATTTCAGATCAACAAAGAAAAGCCATTTATGTGAACGATATTTTATTAGACCTCATTGAACACATTGCAATGGAGGCAAGGCAAAGTGAATTGGTAGACCAAAAAAGTGGTGTTTCTGCTAGGTTAACCATTAGCGCCCTAGAAAATTTGTATAGCAGTGCGGAGCTAAGAATGTTGTTAAACGGCGATGCCAAAACAGCTGCCAGAATTAGTGATTTGTACGGCGTTATTCAAAGCATTACAGGTAAAGTAGAATTGGTGTACGAGGGCGAATTAGAAGGTTCGCAAAATGTGGCGCAAAATTTAGTTGGTAAAGCCATTCGAACCTATTTTACCGAAAAATTCCCTAACCCTGAAAAAGTTAAAAAGGCCAAGCAAGGAAATCCTTATGCCACCATTATTAATTGGTTCAATGATGGCTATACGGTTAATGCTTTATCTCATAGTAATGATGTAAACTACCTAAACGCCATGCTTACCGTTGAGGGTCTTGGTGAATTGATTAAGTCATTGTATCCTAAGTCGCAAGAATCAGAAAAATTGATTTTAATGGAATTGGTTTTACACGGATTAGCAGAGTACAGCCAGTTAAGTAAAAATCAATTGGTAAAGGGTTTCGAATTCAAAGACCTCATGAGTGGCATGTTTAAAATGCGCGACGATGCCTAATATTCTTTGTTGGTTTCATTTTTACAATAACCTATCTTGCCAATATGAAAACTAAAGAAGAAATAGTGAATGATTGGTTACCTCGCTATACCGGACGTGATTTAAAAGATTTTGGTGAATATATTTTACTCACTAATTTTATCAATTATGTAGAGATTTTTGCTAATAGGTTTGACGTAGAAATTATGGGTAAAGACAAACCCATGCAAACCGCTACGGCTAATAATATTACCATCATTAATTTTGGAATGGGTAGTGCAATGGCTGCAACTTGTATGGATTTATTGAGCGCTATTCATCCCAAAGCTGCTTTGTTTTTAGGCAAATGTGGTGGTTTAAAAAAAGCAACTAAAATTGGCGATTTAATTCTGCCAATCGCTGCCATTAGAGGAGAGGGTACAAGCAACGATTATATTATGCCAGAAATTCCGGCACTTCCTTCTTTTCGTTTGCAAAAAGCAGTTTCGGCTACCATTGTAAAACATGAAATGGATTATTGGACTGGCACAGTTTATACCACCAACCGCCGTGTTTGGGAGCATGATGAAGAGTTTAAAAATTACTTGCGTAAAACACGTGCCATGGGAATCGACATGGAAACAGCCACTATTTTTATCACTGGTTTTGTGAATGAAATTCCTAAAGGCGCTTTACTCTTGGTAAGTGATAATCCCATGGTGCCAGAGGGTGTTAAAACATCCAAAAGTGATGTTTCTGTTACCTCTCAATTTGTAACTAAACACTTAGAAATTGGTATAGATTCTTTGATTGAATTGAGAGATTCTGGAGAATCTGTGAAACACATGCGTTTCGAATAGTCTCCTACTTAAATAAGTGCAGTTGTAAAAATTCTGCAGGATGAATAATGGGTATTTTTGAATTTATGTAGTCGAATCCATTGAAAG
>CANKQY010000081.1 GCA_947485745.1 Bacteroidota bacterium | reverse complement strand
GCTTTAATCTCTAATTCGTTAGGCAATGAATCAAGATCTCTGCATAAGATAATATCAGCAAAACAATCAAACACTGGTTTGTAACGCCAAAGGGTAGGCTCTGTATTTTTATAAGGATAATCTAAGAATATCAAATTTAATGAAGTAAAAGATTCTTTTAACCTCAAAAGAATATCAAATAGTGGATGGTCTTTTATTTCTTGCGATAAGTAAATCCATATTTCTGCTTTTGGATAAATAATTGTATTTATTGCCACCAAAGCTGGAATATTATACCAATACCTCAATTCATTTGAATAAGGATCCCAAAACCTAATTTCGTTATTTAACTTTTTAGGTGTAAAAAGACAGTAGCTAATTATTAGCTTTTCGCTTATGCCGCTTTTACTTGGAGAGTCCCAAAACATTGATTCTAATTTTTCTAAGTAAGTTCTTTTTTTGGATATCTCGCTTCAACTTCCTTCTGTATTTTAGTATAACTTCAAATGCTTGCTGATCCTGTTTCACTGGAATTTTCTCTGCTGTCGCTTTTTTATGAAATGCTAATACTGAATAATTGGTCTTATCAATATGGGTCCCAGAGCCATCATTGCCAATGTTTTTAATAAATGAATTACACGGATAATAATTCAGTTTTTCATTCAAGAATAAAGAGGCATACCACCTAATCGCCCATGAATTACTTTCTCCTTCAATCTGGTTTTTCAATAATTCTATAAATGGGTAGGTATTATTTAAATTGAATTTAGTTGTCAATTCTTTTTGTTCAATTTGGGCAAGAAGCTTAGCTCCATTTGGTTCAAACAATATCCACCTATTTTTCCAGGTACCCCAGCCCCAACAGCCCACAGAATAATCAAAGTAACTGCTTATATTTTTATCAAATTTTACTGGAAACTGAAAGCCTTGAACCGATCCCACCTCACTCTCATTTCGGTAAATTTCAAGTGCATCATTCATATACTTAAGAAATTCAGGCGAGGGTAAAGTATCGTCCTCCAAAATAATAGCTTGGTCATATTTATCGAAAATACTATTAATACCAGTAATGATGTTTTCTGATAACCCAATATTTTCTGCTCGTTCAGTAACATGAATTTTTTGAAAGAAATTAATAGAATGAATATATAACCTTACCTGTTTTACTGCTTCAACATCTATAGGGTTTTGTTTAGGTCCATCACTATAAATATAGATTTCACTAGATATTGCAAGTTCGTTCGCAGCCAAAGCCTCAATTACCTTTTGGGTATGATTAGGTCGGTTGTAAACAAATAAAACTATCGGTGATACTTTCAAAAACTAAAATTTTATTGTGCTTTGCTTAATAAGGCAGCTTTAACACCTTTGGCTAACCAAATAGATTTTAATTGGTAACCCCTTGTTATAATACTATTCATGATAATTGAATCTTCCTTACCAAAAACATGTGAACTGATAAACCAAATTCTATTTGATTTTAAAGAAAATTCATTCGCGTATAATTCTGGGCTGAACCTATAATTTTTGCCTTTTTGAATTTCATTACATTTTGGTATTTGCTCCAAATGATGATAATATTCAACAGCTGGAACCGCTCCATAATATATATACATATCGTCTGTACCTTTAATATTTGGACCTATCTGGGTAATTACCTCTTTCAATTCTTCTACTTTTATCGGTAGTGGATTTTTAAATAGTTTGTATATCAGCAAAATTGGGATCAAGGTTGACAGTCCAATTAATAAAAATGAATTAATGGGTATAGTCAAACCACTAAGTAAAAATTGAAGGCCATAACACATCAAGAGCACAAGCAGCGGTATAGCATATAAACAAAATCGAGTATCGAAAGGATACTTTTTAAAGGCTGCAATGATTATATGAATCATTATCGGTATAAGGATAACCAACCCCGTTATTATTTTGCCAGATTGAATTAAGTAAAATAAACCCAAAAAAATGAGTGAACCTAATAGCCAAAAAGAAGCCCGGCCAAATAGGAATAGGTTACTCAATAATGAGGTTAATTTAGTTAAACTCATAACATTAAATCCACCTGCATTTCCCCAATAATTGGTCATATAGGCTATATGCGGATGCTTATAAGCAAAAATAAAATAGTGAGAAACTACTAACATTACCATACTTAAACTAAACCATGGTAATTTACTTTCTTTTAAATCCGCATATAGAAAATAGCCTATCGGAAAAATCAGTAAGAACGGTACAATATTTGAAAATAAAATACCAATAATTGCAATCACACTAAACCTAAGTTTACCTCCAATGTTCTTTGGATTTTGAATTAAATTTAACGTTAGCGGAACAAGTATTACTGTTAATAAAACATCTCCTGCATATTGTTTCAATTCAATGGCATACCTGATCATGGTAAAATTCATGGAAAACAAACATATTCCAAGAACTATTGCCAAGGGATTTTTTAATTCCTTTTTCAAGAATTGAGCCCATAGAATACTTGCAACTAAAAAGCAAATTAAACTTATGGCTCTGAGTGCCCATTCCTCTTTACTTACGTAAGAAATGAGCTTTAGTATGATTAAGAAAAGGGGAGGGGCAGACTGGAAATTATCCAGGGGGTGAAGTAATTCTAATAGATTTCTATTTAGAATATTATTGGCAAGCATGGCCTCATCTAGCCATAAACTTCTATTTAAATAATATTGCCAAATGGCAGTTATAAAAACTGTAATTAAACAAATAATATATAGCCAACTAAACCTTTCAATAGGTTTAACTTGAACCTTACCTGTTTCAATTGGTTTAATAGCCACCACCTAATGGAATAGTAGGTTGTATGGTGTTGGGTTTCCAGGTTAATTTTCTGAAAAATATACTGGTTGTCCATGCGTATTCATTGATTGGCCCCAATCCATGAAAATCAATTTGGGTTAGCCCCTTTTCGCGCAGTAACATGCATGCCTCAGAATGTCGTTCAGAATTATCCAATATAATGACCCCATTTTCATTGAGGTGTTTTTCTGAATTCAATGCACATTCATCTCTTAAAATACCATCAATTACAATAATATCATAACATTGGTTATTCCTATTAATTATACTTGGATATTCCTGCTCATCAGACAGGATGATATTTTGATTGACATTCTTGTTTGCTATTTGCTTATTGAACCACATTGTATCGTGCTCAACCGAAATAACAGATAAACATTTGCTAGAAAAATACAAAGAAGAATTTCCAGAGCCCCATTCAAAAACGCTACAATCCTTTAAGTTAAATTGATTCACAAACTCAAGCGCTGGGTAGGTAAACCAAGGAATAGGTCTGCCTTCTTTATTAACCGAAGATTTAGTATCGCGAGATAGTTTATGGCCGTAATTTTCCTCTATAATTCTATGAATCAAATGGTATTTCCAATCGTTTCTTATTCCTCGTTTTAGCCTTTTTAGCAGAGATGTCATTTTATAGATAGTTAAAATCGAGGTAGAAATTTCCTTTACCTGAACCAAGTGTCATGGTAATATTTTCAAAATAGGCATCACCTTCCACATAAAATGGCATGGCATCCATCACCCAGTCATGAATACATCCTTTTGAGGATACAAATAGGTTCAAAGAATAGTTGCCAAGAGCAAGTGATAATTTATTTACTAAAATCCGCTGGGTCCATATTTCAGCATTTGGCCTACTCAAGGTTTGACCAGATAATTCGTTACTGATAAGTGTTTGTCGTGTTCCAAATTGGTCATTAAATCCAATACTAATCTCTAGGTCTTTGATTGGTGCGCCTTCTTTTGCAATAAAATCAATCTCCACTAATAAATTTTTACCACATGTTATTTGATTCAATACCTGGTTAGTTTCTGGATCAATTAATCTTAGGTTTTTAAATTTAATTTTGCCATCTCCCTTTCTATTTTTTTGCAATTCAAGGCTAGTATAAGTCTCCTGTTCATTTAAATATTCTTGAATAATATCAGCAGTTTTCCCTTGCCTTATTAATTCACCATTATTTAGTAAAAGTGATTTATTGCATAAGTTTTGAATGGATTGCATATTGTGACTTACAAACAAAACTGTTCGTCCTAGGTCCTTGCTTATACTTCCCATTTTACCCAAGCACTTCTTTTGAAAGGCCGAATCGCCTACTGCTAATACCTCATCTATAATTAAAATCTCCGATTCAAGATGTGCGGCTACAGCAAATGCTAGTCTCACGTACATCCCAGATGAATACCTTTTTACTGGTGTATCTATAAAATCTTCTACACCACTAAATTCAACAATCTCATCAAAGTTCTTACGTATTTCAAAACTCTTCATCCCAAGGATTGCTCCATTAAGAAAAATATTTTCTCTTCCACTTAGTTCTGGGTGAAACCCTGTTCCTACTTCTAATAAGCTAGCTATCCGGCCTCTTCCTTCTATACTGCCATAGGTTGGACCAGTTACTCGACTTAATATTTTGAGGAGTGTACTTTTGCCAGCACCATTGCGACCAATAATTCCAACTGCATCACCTTCATGTAGTTCAAAGCTAACATCCTTCAAACTCCAAATGCTTTCTTTTTTCTTTCTTAAACCCCTAGCTTCATCCTTGTTTCTAGCTGTTAACCTTGAATAGAAACTTTTTACACCATTTTCTAAATCTCTAGAAAAAGTGCCTGAACCAATAGCGCCTTTTTGGTAAACTTTCGAAATTTGATTTACTTTTATAATGGGTTGTTCCATTTTCTAAATCGTATCCACAAAGTTTCTCTCCACCTTAGAAAACAAAACTAAGCCTGTAAAGAATATGCAAATTGTAATAATTGTGGCCTGAACCAACGCTGCAACAGAAAAGCTTCCTTGACCCAAAATAGCATGCCTAAAGGTTTCAAGAATAGTGGTCATTGGGTTCAAACCGATATATGGCCTAATGGCAATTGGCGCCGCATTTAATGGGTAAACCACTGTTGTACTAAACAACAATAATTGTACACCAAAATTTACCAGTAATGATAAATCTCTGTATTTGGTAGTTAAGGCAGATACAATTAAACCTAAGCCTTGGCCAAAAGCCGCCATAAGAATAAGTAGCAGTGGCAATAATGCAATAGTTGAATTGATTTCGGGCTTTAGTCCTTTAAAATAATATATAAGCAAAACCACAACAAACAAACTCATTTGAATAAAGAACCTTACCATACTAGAGAAAACAATGCTCATGGGAAGTATTATCCTTGGGAAATATACCTTGCTAAATAAATTAAAATTATCTCTAAAAACTGTTGAATTTTTTAAAAGGCATTCTGCAAAATAGTTCCAACAAATTATCCCAGGTAAATAAAACAAAGGTCTTGGAAGGCCATCTGTTGATACTGCTGCTATCTTTCCAAACACAAAAGTATACACAAATAAGGTAATGATTGGTTGAACAAAAAACCATAAAGGACCTAATACAGTTTGCTTATAAAAGGCAACAAAATCTCTACGCAACAATAAAAAAAAGAGGTCTTTATATTCCCATGCTTCCTTAACTTTTAAGCTGTACCATGAATTCCCAGATTCAATTTTCCAGGTATATCTAGGCGTCATTTGTTGGTTTGTTTTTTCTGCTTTTCCAAAACCCAAAGCGTTTTTTTTCTACAGTT
Source organism: Bacteroidota bacterium (assembly GCA_947485745.1). GTDB lineage: Bacteria > Bacteroidota > Bacteroidia > UKL13-3 > UKL13-3 > B1. The sequence continues at coordinate 6,893 of CANKQY010000081.1, read as the reverse complement.
TCAGCGTAGGCATTATCATGGTAGGCATTTCCGTAACCATAACCATAACCATAACCATAACCATAACCATACCCGTATCCATAACCATATCCATAGCCATACCCATATTCGTATACCCCAACACCTCTTTTTTTAAGTCCATTAAATACCAAATTAATATTGCCTAGCTCATTGCTTAAAAATATTTTTTGAATCATTTTTAGGAAATATTTGGGGGTATGGTTATGTCTCAAAACATACAAGCAAATATTAGCTTCGTGGCTCAATAATTTAGCATCTGTTACTATACCTATTGGCGGCGAGTCAATAATGATGATATCAAATTTTTCTTTTAGCTGTTCCATCAAATAGCCCAATTTCCCATTTAAAATTAATTCAGTTGGATTTGGTGGAATTAACCCAGCAGGCACAACATACAAATCATTGGTATTTGGAACTTTAATAATGATATCATCAATGGCAACTTTACCTAATAAATAATTTGTAATTCCTGGTTCCCTAGGTGTATTTATGAGACTGCTAATTTTTGGCTTGCGTAAGTCAAGTTCCATAATCGCAACTTTTGCACCGGTAATTGCAAAGCTTGATGCTAGATTCAGGGAGAGAAAGCTTTTACCTTCGCCTGATAAAGAAGAGGTCAACAATATTACCTTGCTGCCAGTTATTTTGCTAAGTTTAGAATTTACTGCTGTTCTTAAGGCCCTAAATTGTTCGGCAATCACAGTTCTACCTCCATCCTTAATTGCTATAGGATCTTCCTGTGGGTTAAACATGATTTCGGCTAATAATTCGGCCTGTGTTTCATTTTCAATTTGCGACCTGAATATGATTTTATTATTTAAATCTTCTTTCAGGTAAATGAATAATACCACTACACCTAGACCTAAGGTAATGGCCATTAAATAAACATTTAAGGGAACTGGCTTAATTGGTAGGTTTCCTGCATGTGCATTATCAAGAATTATTCCGTCCGAAACCGTTGCCGCAAAAGATAATTCAGCCTCTTCACGCTTTTGAAGTAAAAAGGTATAAATATTGTTTTTAATGTTTTGTTGCCTGCTTAATTCCAATAAATTTCTTTCAATTCCTGGCAATTTGGATAGCTCAAATTTTGCTGATTCCATTTGTTGGTTCAAACCAGCATTTTTGATGGCTAGGTTGTTTCTAATGGTTTTAATATTGTCTCGGATATCTGCCTTGGTTTGTAATATTCTTGAATCAATTTTAAGCATGGCAGGTGCATTTGAACCTACTTGAACACTAAGCTGATTTTTATTCTGCTGGAGCGTAATTAAGTTGCCCAATAAATTTGATAATAATGGATCTGAAATTTCAGATGTTGCAGGAACTATTGCCTCATTTACAGCCTTTTTGTTAATATAACCCTCAACAGATTCAAGTATTTGTTGCTGAATATATAAGTCGGCTAATTTTTGATCCAAAGTAGCAGTTTGAGCCAAGTAACTTGAGCCCGTGCTCGACAAATCACTTATGCCTTCATCAGATTTAAATTTCTCAATTTGTAACTCCAATAGCTTTAAATCTTCACTTATAATACGCAACCTTACTTCAAGAAAGCGAAGCGTGTTTGTAGCTTTTTGGTTCTTATTTTCAATAATAATTCTATTATAAACCTGTATAATGGCATTTAAGATTTTTTCTGCCCTTGCTGGTACCGGATCACTTAACTTAAGGTTGATGATTGTAGCGTGTTTTGAATTTGGAGTAGCTTTTAAATTTGAAGAAATTTGGGATGATACATTCTTAATTGAATGCAAAGTAAAATAGAAATTGCTCTCATTTGAAATAGATAAATCTGGTATATTTATATGGAAAGTTAGATTGCCAAAAGGCGTATTTACAAATGAATCTAGAGGGTAAATTTTATTATTAACCGTTATTACAGATTTGTTTTTTTCATAAGAGAAAGGAATAAACTCATTGATTTTTTTCAATGAATCTGGACTAAGAGCCGTAACTATTAAAGGGGTATTGTTATAGGATAATACGTCTCTAAACTTGCCTTTAAAATATACTGGGGCATAAAGGTTTAATTCTTTTACAACTTGATTGAGGACTTTATTCGATTTTAATAATTCAATTTCATTTTCAATGACCTTATTATTATCTACATTAACAATTTCTTCTAAAACCTTGGCTTCAACTCTTTCCGATTCATTGTTTTTTAGCAATATTTGAGCTGTTGCCTCATAAATTGGGGTTTGAAATTTAAGGTATAGCCAACCAATTAAAATAAAAGTGATGATTGAAATTAAAAACAGCGGCCAATAAGGTATAAATCTATAGGCAAATGCATTTAATATATTAGTTGGCTTACTTTCCTCAAACGGATTATTTTGATTTGATATCATAGGTGCTATCGCGTAAGGCCAGTTACCAAAATATATAAAGTTAATATTCCAGTGACAAAACCTAAAATGGCTCTACTTTGGCTCGAATTGAAAGCTTTGGCAGAATTAGGTTCGACATATAATATATCTCGGTTTTTTAGAAAATAAATTTGTGAATTAAACAATGCCGTATCATTTAAACTAAATCGCTGATAGGTCTTATTTCCATTACTTTCTCTAATCAATAATAAGTTATTTCTTTTTGCATAAGCAGTTAAATCCCCAGCTAGACCCAATAACTCTGGCATAGCTATGCTTTCTTCTGGAATAGTAATTACGCCAGGTTTATTTATTTCTCCTAAAACAGTTACTTTAAAGTTAATTGTTTTTATAGATACCAAAGGGTTTAAAGCAATATTTTTTGCAATGAGTGCACCTTCTATTGATGAACTCAATTCGTTTTTTGTAAGGCCTATTGCCTTCACATTACCCAACAAAGGAAATCGAATAAATCCCAAACGATCTGGGGTATAGGTTCCATTTGCATTATAGGTGTTTATCAAAATACCTGTTTGCTCATCTAAATTATCAATATGGATTTGAAGGATATCTAGCGATTCAATGCGAGAACTATCTACTTGAACGGGCATTTTAACAGTACCTTCATTCCCCAAGTGCTGAAAGCTGCTAATCCTCCGATTGCCAAAGCAAGAAACCATTACTAAACACATTATTAGTAGTAGTAAGTTTAAAAAATGTGATTTTCTTTTCAATTTAGATATAGCTTCGCTTCCTCAGTCACATTTTCAACTATTAGGATTTGTAAAAATCTGTATGTGTTAATTTCGTAACCAATTCGTTTTATATTACTTATGAAGTTGTTAATTCAATTGTATCCGCAGATTTTCCATAGAATTTAACAACTACAAATATTAGTTATTAAAATCTGCCCAATGTTAAGCCTATATAATTAAATGCTTTATTAATTATTAACTCCTACTAAAATTAGCCCTTATAAGCCAAATCAAAATCACAAATTATTAATTTTGAGCCAAAATTTCCCCTTTTTAAGCCTTAAAAAGAGCAATTGTTAAATTATCATTATTAAATTAAGCAGATTTGGAAATCCCAAATTTTTGGTTGTAAAAGCTAATCTTATCCTTGTAAATAATATCATAAATTAAAGAATCTCCAAAGACCAAAGACTTGAAGTGAAAAACTAAAAACTAAAAACTAAAAACTAAAAGTGAAAAACTAATCCCGATGAGTAGGGAGAAAAGTTAAGTGCCCAAAGCTAATGACTAAAGACCAACGACTAACGACCAAAGACAATTCTTACGAATCATATTTCTCCACCAACTTCACTAATACCGCAAAGTCCTTAGGATAAGGCGCCACAATATTGTACTCTTTTTCGAACAAGTTAAAGTGAATGGAGTAGGAGTGAAGCGCTACACGTTTCATCATTGGCTCTTCATTTGCCCATTTGCCTTCTTTGAATTTGGGTTTTATTTTGGATAGGAAAGGCATTTTGCCATTATAGGTAACATCTGCTACCAATGGGAAATTTTGTGAGGCCAAGTGGATTCTTATTTGGTGCAACCTCCCTGTAACCGGACTACAAGAAAGCAGCGAATAGTGGCGGTAGTTTTTAAGCGTACTTACAATGGTTTCAGAGGGCTTGCCATCAATCTTATCAACCTTGGCAATGCCTTTAGCGGTCTGACCCAATGGCAATACAATCTTTTGATCCTGCACATTTAAGGAACCATTGACCATAGCATGGTATATTTTTTTTACCTCGCGTTTTTCAAATAACATGGCCATTTCGCGGTAAACCATTTCGTTTTTGGCAATCACCAAAATGCCACTAGTTTCCTTATCTAATCGGTGGCAAAGTTGCAGGTTTTCATCGTGCTTTTTAGCCTGACGAATAATTGAAAATACATCGCCATGTCTATCGTCTAAAGAAGAATATAATGCCGGTTTATTTATAAAGATGAAATGCTCATCTTCCTCAATAATCATTTGTTTAAAGGGAATAACCTTAGGATTGTCCATCTTGCAAAGGTAGTGTTTTATTTTTATACCCCTCGCGCAGCCAATTCTGAATTCAGAATTCAGAATTAAATGAGTTTACTCCCATTCGGCACCTTCATTTTTGGTTGGCTCAAAATAATATTCCCACTTTCATCCGCAAAGCCTGTTACCAAAAACTCAGAAATAAAATCCGCAATTTGCTTAGGTTCAAAATTAATTACACCAATAATTTGTTGCCCAACCAATGCCTCGCAGGTATAATTGACTGTAATTTGAGCACTACTTTTTTTAATACCAAACTCTCCAAAATCTGCCCAAATTTGATAGGCTGGCTTCCTGGCTTTTTCAAATACCTGAGCCTTTACAATGGTGCCCACTCTTAATTCCACTTTTTCGAAGTCGTGCCAAGAGATTGTTTCGTTAGAAGATGTTTTATTCATATGGCAATTTATACAATTGTCAATTTAATTTCCTTCAACTAGCTTCTTAATCTCCACCAAAATTGGATTCCAACCTTCGCCATTATTAAAGCTTTCTTGATATCTTCTTTTGCCATCAGCAACCGTCGAATAATCGCCTTGGCTAACATTTAAGGTAGTTACCTCATTGTATTCTTCGAGTTCATAGGTAACCAATAAATAGTTTTCAGGAATATCTTCCATGGTAGAATTTGGATCAAAAGTTGAATAAGTGAGTTTCGAAATTGGGTCAAATAAAATCACTTTGCCTTTCACAAATACCATTTCTTTACCTTTATAATTGCCTCTCCACAGCAATTCACTTCCTTCATTCCAATCCGATACTGCTTCACAGCCAAACATATAAACCTTGGTCTTCTCAGGATTAACTAATGCATCCCAAACTTGCTCTTGTGGTGCATTTATTTCAATGCTATTATGTATGAATAACTCTTGCATGTTTTTATTAACTATAATTCTCCCTTAAGGTTCGATTTCTTCTTGTTCCAATTCTTTGGATTATCTGCAATATAATTTTGAATTCGGATAAATTCACCCTTATCGCGAATTATATGATCATGAAATTGTGGTTGCCAACTAAAATCAATTTTTTCCTTTCGTATTTCGAAGCTGCACCTTCCTTTATACCACCTAATAATTCTTGAAATGTTTTCTTGATTCATGGGGTTGCAAATACCAGTAACTCCTCCGTTTCTTTCTGAAATATTGTCCTTTGTCAAGCCAAATTTGCTTTTAACAAAACCCTTTTTATGAATGATTAATATGCCATGCACATGGTTTGGCATTATTACAAAATTACGCAACTCTATAAAAGGAAATTGAATAGGAATTTGCAACCAAAGCTGTTCTGCTATTATTCCCAAATTACTCAAATGCATCTCGGCATCCTCAAAGCTCGTATATACCACTTTACCAAAAAAATGTCGCCTGTACTTGGTGTTTATAGTAATATAGTACGACCCATTAGCGCCATAATCCCAGTTTTCTAGCCGGGTAGGGAAGATATTAAACTTGTTTTTGAATCTGGTAAGCATAAATAACGAGTTAAGGGTATGATGAGGTTTTGATAATCAATGCCACAACAATGATAAAACACCACCCCAAAAACAAAAATCCATCGTCCACAAAGTGCCCCTCAAAATCCACCATCCGGCTCCACCCATACACCTGAAAACACCCGGGCTCACACCAAGCTCACCAACAGCACTACTTACCAGCATCACCACCCAACACCAAGTAGCATAGAGCTGCTCCCCCGTAAAAACGCGATTCATCGCGTTTCCACCCATACACCTGAAAACACCCGGGCTCACCCCATACTCACCAACAGCACTACTTACCAGTATCACCACCCAACACCAAGTAGCATAAAGCTGCTCCCCCGTAAAAACGCGATTCATCGCGTTTCCACCCAATACCCACAAAGCACCCGGGCCACACCAAGCTCACCAACAGCTCTATCTTCCAGCACTACCTCCCTTAAGCAACACCATCCTCAAAAGTATAAAGCACCGTCCTGTATGCATAACGCTGCACAAAGTAGCATACTGCTTACGCAACCGAAACGCGATGAATCGCGTTTTTACGGGGGGACGATGGATATGATGAGGGTGATGAGTATGTAGTGAGTGCACGATAGATAGGATGAGATCGATGCCTACATAGCAGGAGCAGGATAGATAGGATGAGATCGATACCAACACAGCAGGAGCAGGATAGATAGGATGAGATCGATACCTACACGGCAGGTGCACGATAGATAGGATGAGATCGATACCTACACAGTAGGTGCAGGATAGATAGGATGAGAGTGTATCTAAGCCGTCAGCTCAAGCCAGCGAAGCTCCTTATCATCGAGGCTACTCTTGATACTTTCTATCTCATTGCTCCAGTTCGTGAGTGTTTCATGACTTTCGCTTCCTTGGTTTAGCATGGTTTCAACTTCCGTTTTGCGGGTATTGAGTGTTGCCATATCTACTTCCAGCTCTTCTAACTCACGTTGCTCTTTGAAGCTTAGTTTCTT
>CANKQY010000080.1 GCA_947485745.1 Bacteroidota bacterium | reverse complement strand
TTAAAGTCTCCTTTTATCAAATCACGGTCGCCATTGTTATCAATAGTGGCAACTCTGTTTGGTCTAAAGCCAACAGAATACCTATGAGCCAATAAACCAAATAGGCGAATATTTATTTCATTACTGGCATTTAGTTTATAATCGTAATGGAGGGCAAATAAATTCCAATTTACATCAAACCAATTCCTTTCTCTATTGCTTTGCCTTGGGTCAGTATTAAACATGGCATCACTTAATCCACCTGCTTGTTGGGTTAAGTAATTCATGTGCGTATAATCAAGTCCCAATGTTGTTTTTTTGCTGAAGTGGTAATCAAAATGCGTGTAAAATGTATAGCTTTTTAATTCAGAATTTGGTCGCCAGCCATCCAATTTTTTGTATTGAAAGAAACTGTAATAACTCAATTTTTTATAGGTACCTCCTATACTCGTAAATGCATTGTAAAAACCATACGACCCAACACTTTGCCGAAATAGCAATTCCAGTTTTTTATCTGTAGCAGGTTTTTTCATCACAAAGTTGATGAGACCCCCAAACTGTGTTCCATATTGCAAAGATGCTGCTCCTCTTACAATTTGAATTTTACTTACAGCTTCAAGAGGTGGAGTATAATAACTTTCTGGATACCCCAATGCATCAGCACTGATATCGTAACCATTTTGCCTCACATTAAAATTGGAACTTCTGTTTGGGTCAAGCCCTCTTCCACCAATGCTCAATTGCAATCCTGCACCATCATTTTCCCAAATGTTTAGGCCAGCAACCTTTGCAAATACTTGCCTTGCATTATTGGTAGCTAAATTGGCTACTAATTGATCCAAAATAATTACTTCCGTTTTCTTGCCTTCATATATGCCTAATTGTTCAACGGCACGCATACGAGTAAAACCAAAATCAGTTTGTTTCTGATTAACCACCAATTCTTTTAAGGAGGTATTGCTGGTATCGGTAAATTTACTTTTTTTGATACTGTTTTTTATAGGTATGCTATCTTGTGCATACACTGCCATTCCATAAAACAGGAGCAATAAAATATTAAAAGCCTTTAATTTCATCGTTTAATGGTTGTATCCAAGTTTTGGGTTTAAACGAATCTATTTCTTTGGCTAAGTTGGTTTGGTTGCTCACCAATGGTTTTCCTATGCGTCCATTCAATGCAACATAAGAATCTACATATACTTCTGGATTAACAAAGCCTAATTGCGCATAATGCTTACTAAGTATATGTGCATATTGTAAGAGCATATCCGCTTGCGTGCTCATCATTTTTTCTTGCAAGGGACTTAAAAATTCACTGTTATTAACTGATTCTTGTTTACCACTTGCATCCTTCACTATAAATTGCGCATAGCCTGCCTTTTCCATTAGCATTACACGCCATGAGAAGCGGTAACCTTCTTCTGTCCAAAATAATTCGCCAGGATAACACATATACCTAAATGGAAATACAAGTTGAAATGCAAAGAATACCAAAAAGAAATAAATCTTTAGTTTTGGTTCAGACCGTGTAAAGGAATTTATGTTATTATTTTTCGGTTTGAACCGATGACTGATCCAATTAATGATGCCTTGGTGGAAGGATGCGGGAAAGAATATTAAGGCAGATACAATCATGATATAAGGAAACATGCCTATAGGAAATAACAATGCCGTAAACACATGAAATATAATCACAGCTATGTATGCATAGGGTCTAGTTAATTTGTTCCATAATAAAAATGGAATAGCTAAATCGAAAATGCACCCAAACCAACTAAAGAGATAAGCAATCCAAGTATGGTTGAATAAGCTCCCAATGATAGGCATGTCGTTTCTTGCTGGGAGCCAAATTTTTAGTGGCAGGGACTCCATTAACCAATCGCTGTTTACCTTTGCTAATCCTGCATAAAAATACAAGATAGCCATCATCAATTTCAATACATCAATATTCCATTGGGGAATATTTTGCGCTTTTATTTTGGGTTTTAAAATTGAGTCAACGGAAAAGTAAACTTGTGCAGGTAAAAATATTAATAGTAAGCACATAAGGCTTATAAAATAATAGTGATTTAAGTACACAGATTTATCAATGAGTTCGATGTAAGTAAAGCTTGCAAACAACACAATACTTGTTAATCGGTACCATAATCCTATGGCCACTAAAAAGGCAGATAAGCCGCAAATGAAAAAAAGTAAATAGGTAAATTGACCAAGCGGCGCAACCCAATCAAAACCATAAAAAGTAAAATAGAATTTTGGATCTATGTATAAACTTTTAATCCAACCATTGCTCCAAAATCTAATGATACCACCCAACAACATCAGACCGAAAAAAATCCTAAAAACAGCCAATGGTGCTGCTGACATAATTTTTTTCTGGTATTTTTCAATCACCATCATTGTCGGTAAAGGTAATGGTAATGCTCATTGCAGAAGTCATGTCAACTTTAAGCATCCTAACCGCAGCTTGCATTTCAGTAAAAACATCTTTCACGGCTTGGTTATTGTTAATTACTTCTTGGTATAAGTTTTGGTTCAAACCGTTTATTTTATTGCCGCATTGAACGAACTGTGCATTTATAATTTCACTTAATGATTGGCCCGTTACACCATCTTTGGCACCCAAAGCATTGAGGTATGTTTTTAAAGACGGACCTTCAATACCAGCATGAACCGACTTACCATTGAAATAGTTGACATATGCTTGGTGAGCAGTTTTTGCTAAGGTTATAGAAAGGTCTTTTTTATAAAATGCTTCTACTTTTTCTGGGGAGGCAATTCCATTTAACAAGGCACCAGAAGGTATGCCAAATTTTCCAGAGCGTATAAAACGTTCGTAATGCAACACCAATCCATTTACCATTAACGAAGTGGAGGAGCTTATGTCTAATCCAGTTTTATTGATAAATGTTTCGCGGAATGCGCCATTCCAATCTGTTATTACTAGTCCTAAAAGTGATTGCATTCTATTGCAAACTCTCATTAAATAGGCTAATCTTTTTTCCGATTCAATTGGTTGAGTATAATAGGTAATGATGCTAGCATTGCTATTACCTGTGCCATTGAGCAAATAATCTAATGCCGGAAACCCTTGTTGTGTGTAGGAGGCAGGTATATCTAAATTTGCACTTGGATTGGCAATATTAAATTGTATGCCTGTGGTATCTGCAGGATAAATATTGTAAAAATTGCGGATTGTTTGTTTATCGGCAGGACCAAAATCAAAGAGTTCCACCGTTTGCCATTGGATATATGCCTCGGCCCATTTGATTCTTAAAACAATTAAGTTGGGTTCAGTAGGGTTTGAAGAAAATGTATTCGCAGCTAAATAAAATGCATCAAATTTGGTTTTAAAATTACCATAGGCAGGAATGATGATACTATCTGCCATTTGCGTCAATAATACTTGTCTATCCAAGGCATTATCTTCTTTTTTTGGAGTATCTGTTTTCGGTTTACAAGCTATTTGTATACTCATAACAAATAACACAAATAGCATTAAGTAATTTCTCATCAATATTTGCATGGAAAGGTTAAAATTGATTGGATGAAAGAATGTTGATTGTGAGCTTCGAATTTAAAGTTTGAATTTCAAGGTTATGGCATCAATTGCGGTATTTATTTTGGTATTGGTTAAATCCCAGTAACCATCTGTTGAACCTACAAGGCCTAATAAAATGGCATCTGAGAATTGTGCATCAACACCGTTGATATTGCAATACCTAAGGGAGTATATAAAGCCTAATCCCTCTCCAATGGCATGTATTCTAGCAGCATCGGTTGTGCCAGATTTCCATTTATTTAAGTAACCTATTGCCGCTGATGCGATTGTATTCTCCATTTCGGTTCTTATAAACAATGCCTGCGACCTCATTTCAGGGATATCGTTATTGGCAATAGCGGCTCTACCTTTTAAAAATGCAGGATAAATTTTAGCATAGGTAGCCTTATTGAATTCCCAAATGTATGAACCTAAAAAGCTTTCAGATGTTCCTTTAGTGGCGTCTGTTGAGTTCAATAAAAAGAACGGGTTTAAAGTTAAAAAGCCATAAGCTTCATCCCAATTTTGTTCTAATTGTGTGTAATTTTTACCCTTTACAATTGTTTGGTTGTTGGCGTCTAATCCAGCACCTAACAATACATTAGAGATATAATCTAGTTGGGCTGAACCAATCAATGATTTTTGAATGATTTGTGCAACTTCAATTCCATTGGCATCTGCAAGGTAAGTGCCAACTTTACCAGCTTTGCCTTTCGCTGCTGTATCGTATACATGTGTGCTCAAAAGTGCCATTTCGCCAAATAGTAAATCAATTCTTTTTCGGGCAATATCTGCTTCATTGTTTTTTGAAAAAGCTGTGATATTGCGCAATTGAAAAGTAGAGGTATTTAGGTCTGAACCTAAAATATTCAAAGAAGTAATATCTGCAAAAGGACTACCGCTATTGTCATATTGGCTGCGCATGAGCGTGGAATCGAGTATTTTATTGTCTCTAATAGCAGCACCCAAATAATAATTCAAAGCTTGAAACATTTTGTAGCGGGTATTACCGGCAGTTAAATCAACTATTGAATCGCCTTCCTTATTCAAAAACAGGCTTTTGTAGGGTGTGCTTGGAGTTAACCTACTATAGTCAATTGCTGGTCTAATTCCTGCTGATGTATTATTGTTAGGAGTTTTTTCTGTATCTTTTTTACAAGATTGAATGCCCAGCAAGCCTGCTATAGCTATAATAATGCTGAAATTCCTGAGTCTTTGCGACATGTTTAAAGAGGATAAATTGAATCGTTTTTTTGAACACTTCAAAAGTACGTGCTGCTTAGAACGATTCCAAATAAAGCACGGCCTTATTTAGAATTATTTTAAATAAATGACAAAAGTCATAAAATGCGGGAATGATACTTGATTGAGAGTAAGAAGTTTTTATTGTTGATTACCAATAACTTGCAAATTCCACATCTATTAAAGGCCTAATTTAGGTATAATATTGCTTTAACAGGTAAATGGTCTGATGGGTAGTATTGCCCATTATTTTGGGTGATGGTTTGATTTTGGGTCAGGCTAAATTGCTTTGAATAGAAGATGAAATCAATTTGTTTGCAGATGCCTCCGTTGACTGCAAATCCAGTAAATGTACAATTGTCTTTTATTGGATTCAAGGTTGAGCTTTCAATTAATTCGGGTTCCTTGCAAGCAGCTAGAATTTTATAGGCACCATTAGTGGGTTCAGAGTTAAAATCACCACATAAAATTACAGGCATTGTTCCAGCCTTTTCATTGATCATTTTCAAAATGAGCTTGGCACTTTCTACTCTTGCTGTTTCTCCCACATGATCGAAATGGGTATTGAATACAAATAGTTCTTTTTTAGTTGGTAGATACTGAACTTTTGCATAAGTGCAAATTCGTGTGATGGCAGCATCCCAGCCTTTACTTCCTGCAATAGTTGGGGTAGGCGAGAGCCAAAAGGATTCTGATGTGATGGGTTTAAATTTCTTTTTCAGAAAAAAAATAGCACTGTATTCACCTTTGTCAATCCCATCTTCTCTTCCTACACCAACATAAAAGTAATTTGAAAATTGTTTAGCCAAATCTTTCACTTGATTAGGTAAGCCTTCTTGAATACCTAAAATATCTGGGGCCTGTTCATTGATCAATTGGAATACCTTATCTTTTCTATTGCCCCATTGGTTAATGCCATCCACTGCCGCATCTAACCTAATATTGTAGGTGATTACCGTTATTTCTTGCGAATTTGCAACGATCATACTGCAAAAGGAAAGAACAAATAGCAATTTAAATTTGAGGTGAATCATGAGGTAGATTTTAATCGTGAATATTATTACTCTATAAATTTGTTTAGCAAATCATGGACATTCAATTATATTTTCATGGAATTTAATTAAAGTAAATATAATAAGGCATTCCAAAAGAAAACTATTATTCCAGTTTATATTAAATCCCGTGTTCTAATTTTTTCTTTGGTAACAGTTGTAAATTTGTTTAATAAATCCATATGTCGTTCCAGAAAAAGATCAGAAACTAACTGAATGATAATTTTGGTATCAGAAAAATGATACCTCAGAAAAACAACACTTATATTTTTTATATGATGAGCAAATACCCATTCGCCGAAATCTTTATCCTCAGTGAGTATGATTGCATTTTCATTATTCTGCGCTAACTGAATAATTCTAAAGTCATCAACGCCACGAAATTCTTCAAAAACTGAAATTATTTTAAATCCACTAGCAATCAGTTTATGACGTATTTGTAAAGGGATATTTTCATCTAAAATAATTACCATTACAAAGGTAGAACCAATTCATGTGAGATAACAACGGAGGCATATTCTAAACAAGCTCTCACATGGAGCTCAGTTATGTTTGGATACATTAAAATAATGTCATTTGCGCTTGCGCCTTCTGCTAATTTTTTTAAAATTAGCTCCACCGTAATTCTGCTTCCCTTAATTACAGGTTTGCCTAGCATTATCTCATGATTTGATTCAATGTACGCTGTGTAATTCATAAATCAAATATAATTAAATTAATTCAAACCTTTTAGAAAAAGTTAAATTAAAAGTCAACTAAAAAAGAAATTCAGGAACTCACAGCCACCAATGACAACTGCTAGCTCCTGAACTTTAATTATTATTTACTCAATCTAGCTTTTAAACCAAGATCCAAAGCATCTAAAAATTCCTCAGTATATAAATAATGTTCGCCGTGGTTTACTTTATTTCCATGGATACAAACTGCCAAATCTTTGGTCATTTTGCCACTTTCAACTACCTCAACACAAACTTCTTCCAAAGCTGTACAGAAGTCAATTAATTCTTGGTTATTATCTAATTTACCACGGAAAGCTAAACCTCTTGTCCATGCAAAAATACTTGCGATTGGATTGGTTGAAGTTGGCTTGCCATTTTGGTGATCACGGTAATGACGAGTAACGGTGCCATGTGCAGCTTCTGCTTCCATGGTTTTGCCATCTGGCGTAACCAATACAGATGTCATTAAACCCAATGAACCAAAACCTTGCGCTACCGTATCTGATTGCACATCGCCATCATAGTTTTTACAAGCCCAAACAAAGTTGCCATTCCACTTCAAAGCAGAAGCCACCATGTCGTCAATTAAGCGGTGCTCATAAGTAATACCAGCTGCTTTAAATTGAGCTTCGTAATGATTTATATAAATATCTTCGAAAATATCTTTGAACCTACCATCGTATTTTTTAAGGATAGTGTTTTTGGTAGAGAGGTATAATGGCCAATTTTTACTCAAAGCCATATTAAAGCATGAATGGGCAAATCCCATAATACTTTCATCTGTATTGTACATGGTTAAAGCAACACCATCACCTTTGAAATTATACACTTCAAATTCTTGAACTGTTCCGTCTTCACCTTCAAATTTCACGATAAGTTTACCTTTTCCTTTGGTAACAAAATCAGTAGCGCGGTATTGATCACCAAAGGCATGGCGACCAATCATAATAGGGGCTGTCCAGTTTGGTACCAAGCGAGGCACATTGCTACAAACAATAGGTTCGCGAAAAACAGTACCATCTAAAATGTTACGGATAGTGCCGTTCGGGCTCTTCCACATTTGCTTCAAGGTAAATTCTTTTACACGTGCTTCGTCAGGAGTAATGGTGGCACATTTGATACCTACATTATATTTCTTTATAGCTTCTGCAGAATCAATGGTAACTTGGTCGTTGGTAGCATCGCGGTGCTCCATGCCAAGGTCGTAATATTTAATATCTAATTCTAGGTAAGGCAGTATTAATTTGTCTTTGATAAATTTCCAGATGATCCTAGTCATTTCATCGCCATCCAATTCTACAACTGGGTTGGCTACTTTTATTTTGCTCATGTATTTATGATTTTGTAATTGAAAAATGAAGCGTCAAAATTACAAAAAAAGCGCCATTCAACAATATAAAATAGCATTTAAATTATCAATTAAGCATTGGTTTATGCCAAATTCTAGAAATCTTCGACCCAGAAAGGGCCGCATGTTTATAGTAATATGCAAATCCCGGAAATTATAGACAAAGTAGGGGTTTCTAAAAATCTTCGACCCAAAAGGTGTCGCATGTTTATAGTAATATTCAAATCCCAGAAATTATAGACAAAGTAGGGGTTTCTAAAAATCTTTCGACCCAGAAAGGGTCGCATGTTTATAATAAAACAAATCCCAAAAACTCCAGCACCAGAATGTTATTAAAAATCTTTCGACCCAAAAAGGGTCGCATGTTTATATTAATAATCAAATCCCAAAAACTCCAGCACCAGGATGTTATTAAAAATCTCTCGACCCAGAAAGGGTCGTATGTTTATAGCAAAATAAAAATCCTAGTGATTCCCGACCCAGAAAGGGTCGAATAAAAATTAACCTATTGAATTACAATTACCAATTGTAACTCTAGAAAAGCCTTACAAATACTCCGAATAAAATCATTTAAAAATTAAAGGATTCCAATTTCCCTTAAGAGCATCTATGAAGATAAAGATAGATTAACTATTTTATTGCAATTTAATCCTTCGGTACAAAGCTAATTTTTGCTGGCACAAGCCCCAGTTTGCTATTCTCTTGAAACTTATAGATAGAATTTAGGCTGCGCACATTTAAGCTTTCAAAATAATTGTTTCCTTTATCGTCTTGAAAATAAATTTCTACGTTTTTGTGTGCTTCAGGAAATACCCAACTGTTGGTGCTAAACTGCCAAACATTTAATTTACCGCCTTTGTACCAAAATTGCGAATATTGATAGTTAGGTGTAACAATTTTAGTTTTGCCATTCACTACTTTTTTTACGGCAGGTACTTTGATGATGGTATCAAACAAAGTTCCACCTTCATTAACCAGAAAATAATCGCCAAAATAGCTAATTTCTAAAGCGTCAATGCATAGGTCTTTGTTACGGTTTTTAAAGTAGGCTGGTATTTTTTCATCAGGCACCAAAATGTTTCCGGTTTGATCCAAAATTTGCAATTTTCCTTTTTCTGCTGCTAGAAAAAATGGCGATAATTGTTGGTTCACCATTTGCATAGATTTGGCATTAAGCGGATAGATGGCATCAAAATTAAAAGGCGCCTTTTCTTCTCCATCCATGGTAATTAGGCCATATTTGCCTGCCTTTTTTGCCAATACCAATTTGCCAGGAAAATACAGCTTACTATCCGATACAATGGTGTCGATTTTAGTTCGGGTATAATCGCTTGGGTCTATTGGATTCTCAATAAACTCAGTGTCGTTAAAAAATTGCACATTGATGTACATTTCACCAAAAGTTGAAAATCTGGCCCGTGTATAGACTTCAATGTCTTCATAAGCTGGTTCCAATCTTTTTATTTCAGCGCCTGCATCATTCACCACATGCAATCCAATAAGGTTGTCTTTCCATAGCGCCTTAACATATTGCGCTTGTGTTAAATTGCAAAGCAATATATAGAAGAGCGAAAAGAATATTTTTTTCATTTTGAAGTTTGAGTTTACTATTTTATTAAATTTATTAAAGCAACTACAGCCCTTCATAAATAATGGCTGCACCTTGTCCAACGCCAATACACATGGTTGCTACGCCGTATTTCACTTTGCGTTTGCGCATTTCGTGGATGAGTGTTATGCTAATGCGTGAACCGCTTGCACCCAATGGGTGACCTAAAGCAATAGCCCCACCATTTACGTTAACGATGTCTGGGTTCAAACCGAGTTCTTGCATGCAAGCTAAGCCTTGTGATGCAAATGCCTCATTGAGTTCGGCCAAACCCAAATCATTTATACTTAAGCCTGCACGTTTCAACGCTTTTTGTGTGGCGGGTACCGGACCAATTCCCATTACTGATGGATTTACTCCTGCAATAGATTTTGAAACTACTCTTGCTATCGGTTTTAAATTAAAGCGCTTTACTGCCTCTTCACTTGCCAATAATAACATGGCCGAACCATCATTGATGCCGCTTGAATTTGCGGCAGTTACCGAGCCATCTTTTTTGAATGCTGGTTTCAATTTAGCCAACTCTTCTAAATTACTCAAACGAGGATGTTCATCCTTGTTAAATATTGTTGGATCACCTTTTTTCTGAGGAATGTTTATGGCAATCATCTCTTCTGCAAAACGATTGGCTTCATGTGCTGCTATGTATCTTTTTTGCGATTCAAAGGCAAATGCATCTTGTGCCTCGCGTGTTATTTTCCATTGTGCTGCCACATTCTCAGCTGTTTCGCCCATGCTATAAGGATGGTATAAAGCGGCCAAAGCCTTATTGGTAAAACGCCAGCCAATGGTGGTATCATATATTTCTGGTGTGCGTGAAAAAGCGGTTTCTGCTTTGGCCATCACAAATGGCGCACGGGTCATGCTTTCTACACCACCTGCTATGTAAATATCACCATCACCAGATTGTATGGCACGCGTGGCGTCCATAATACTTTGCAAGCCACTTGCACATAACCTATTTACCGTGTTGCCACCAATGGTTACTGGTAAACCGGCCAATAACAATGCCATACGAGCCACGTTTCTATTGTCTTCGCCAGCTTGGTTAGCAGCACCTAATATTACATCTTCAATTTCATTTACATCAATTTCGGGGTTGCGTTCAATCAATGCTTTTATGGTCATTGCTGCCAAATCATCTGGCCTTATTGTGCTGAGTGCTCCTGCAAATTTTCCTATTGGTGTGCGCAAGGCATCTATAACAAATACATCTTTCATTGTATAATTTAAATAGGCTACAATAATACGAAATAAAATACGAACCTGATTATGCTATATTTGCGCTATGCACAAGGATCAAAAGGCGAGTATTTTAGATGCTTGCAAGGCTTTATTAGAAACTAGGATGGAAGAGGCCAAAGTTGCCATGCTTGCTGCACAAGAATCTGCCAACAGCAACGAAAAAAGTAGCATGGGCGATAAGTATGAAACAGGCAGAGCCATGGGGCAACTCGACCGAGATATGCATGCCAAACAATTGGCGTTGTTGCAAGATGAATATGCTAAGTTAATCAAGGTTAATATTTCGGTTCAGCATAAAATAGTTGAAACAGGCGCTTTGGTTCAAACCGAAACCCAGCAGTATTGGATAGCAGTTTCTTTAGGACAAGTATTGGTAGAAAATAATAAAATAATGGTGGTTTCACCTCAATCTCCTATTGCCAAATCCATGCTTCAAAAAAAGAAGGGTGATAGCTTTGAGGTAAACCAAAAAATACAAAAAATTATAGCGGTATTTTAATGGTCGTTTTTGCCTTTGCCAAATATGCGCAGCTTAATTACATCTATACGGGCATGGATAACCGATTCAATAGTTAACTCATAATTTTCAAGCCTAATTTTTTCTCCAGCCATGGGTATGTTTTCATGACGCGCAATAATAAATCCACCCAAAGTATGGTAATCTCCTTCGGGAATATTTAAGTCGTATTGGTTATTGAGGTAATCAATTTCTTGTCGCGCAGAAAATCGGTATTCATGGTCGCTTATTTGCTCCTCAATTAAATCCTCCACATCATGCTCGTCTTCAATTTCACCAAATACTTCTTCTAAAATATCTTCAATGGTAACAATACCAGCGGTTGAGCCTAGTTCATCCACAACCAATGCCAAGCTTTTTCTGTTTCTAATAAACTTATTGAGCAAATCCATGATGCTCATAGTTTCGGTAGCTATTTCAATTTTAATTAGAATACTAGGAATATTTTTAGGTTGCCTAAACATTTCCTTTTGGTGCACATAGCCAATAATTTGATCTGGATTTTCTTTGTAGATGAGTATTTTACTCAAGCCTGTTTCTAAGAATTTTTGGTATAAAACATCTATTGAAGATTCAATATCCAAAGCCACCAATTCTGTTCTAGGCACGAGGCATTCGCGCACTTTGATATTGCTAAAATCTAAGGCGTTTTTAAATATTTCGGTATCTACCTCAATGTCTTCAGGCAAGTCTTGTTCATTAATTTGGTCTATGTATTGGTCCAAATCAACCTTGCTAAAGGCAGGGTTTGTTTCCACAAATCTATCTCCACTTAATCTGGTTAAAATTAACTTAGATAACCAAGAAATGAAATGTACAATTGGATAAAATAAATAGTAAAATACCATGAATGGGTAGATTAATATTTTAAGTAAATTATCTGGGTTGATCCTAAACAATACTTTTGGCAAAAACTCTGCAGTTACCAGTACTATTAAAGTAGAAACAATGGTTTGCATGGAAAGCAATAAAAACACGCTGTGTTCTAAGGCTGGTATCCAATAAATGAGGCTACCATTTAAAATTTTTGCCATGTAAATACCATAAATTACTAATCCAATATTATTGCCAATAAGGGTGGTACTAATGAACTTGGAAGGATTGGCAATAAACGGTGATAGCAATTGGGCATAAGTGCTCCCTTGCTTGTTTTTTAACTCAATTAATAACTTATTGGCAGATATAAAGGCAATTTCCATTCCAGCAAAAAATGCCGAAAAAAGAATGCTACATACAATGATGACGGAAG
>CANKQY010000079.1 GCA_947485745.1 Bacteroidota bacterium | reverse complement strand
TTCTTTCGCTGGTTCCAACCTGATTTTTATACTCTTCAATTTTTAAAATATGTCCGGCTTCCTCTAAATCAATTGCAATCTGTTTCCTTACTGCAAAGCGGTCTTTACCAATATAGCGCTCATCTTCTGCAGCGGCATTCAAAAAACCACATTCATCTAAAATATCAATAACTGGCAAGTTATATTTCTGACCCAATGCATAATCATTTACATCATGCGCAGGTGTAACTTTTAGGCAGCCAGTACCAAAATCCATAGCCACATAATCATCTGCAATTACAGGAATTTCTCGGTTCAAAAACGGCACTAAAACCTTCTTGCCAACTATGCTTTTAAAACGTTCATCACTTGGGTTCACACAGATGGCTACATCGGCCAAAATGGTTTCAGGACGGGTGGTGGCAATGGTTACAAAATCGCCACTACCATCGGCCATCCTATATTTAATATAATATAATTTGGATTGAACTTCCTTGTGTATAACCTCCTCATCACTCAAAGCGGTTTTGCCCAATGGATCCCAGTTTACCATGCGCAAGCCACGGTATATTAATCCCTTTTTATATAAGTCGATAAACACATCAATTACCGCCTCACTCAACTTAGGTTCCATGGTAAATCTGGTTCTATCCCAATCGCAACTGGCACCTAATTTCTTGAGCTGATCCAAAATAATGCCACCGTATTTTTCTTTCCATTCCCAGGCATATTTCAAAAAATCTTCGCGACTCAAATCACTCTTTTTGATCCCACGTTCGCGCAACATCTGCACAACCTTGGCCTCAGTGGCAATAGAAGCATGATCGGTACCCGGAACCCAACATGCATTTTTGCCTTCCATGCGCGCTTTGCGCACCAAAACATCTTGGATGGTATTATTGAGCATGTGACCCATGTGCAACACACCCGTCACATTAGGTGGAGGAATAACAATGGTATAAGGCTCCTTTTCAGGATTTGCTTCGGCATGAAACAATTTTTGATCTAACCAATATTTGGTCCATTTGTCCTCAAAATCTTGAGGGGAATACGTTTTTGCTAGTTCGGGCATTTTTTAGGTCTTTATTCTTTAGCTGCTGGCATCTGGCTTCTGGCAACTGGCTGCAGGCATTTATTTTCGGGAGCTAATTTAGTGATTTTTCGGATGCTTTTCGGGTTCTAATGTTGGGGCGAAATAAATTTCGCCATACACAAATTTCCCCGGGAAAACCTCTCGTATGGGCGAAAAATCTTTCGCCCTCATACATTTGAGGCAAAACATACTTCTCCCTTAAGAGTATTTTGCCTGGCCGCATCAGGGCGAAAAATTTTTCGCCCCTACACAAATTTCCCCGGGAAACCTCTCGTAAGGGCGAAATATTTTTCGCCCATACGCGCAAATTTCCCCGGGCAATCTTGCATTCGAGCGAAATTTATTTCGCCCGCAAACAAGTCCTAAAAGAATCGGAATGCAAGGTGCACTTCAGTGCACGAGCCGTTCAAAATTTTCGCCCTAAGCAAAATTTCGAACCTGACGCCATTTTCGGATGCTTTTCGAGTTCTTTGGCAAGGCATGCGAAATTTTTGAAAAGTGCGGTGTACTTGTGTACACAAACTTTTCAAAAATGAGCATAACGCAGCCAAAGGGCTCGAAAAACATCCGAAAACAAAAACCCCGACCCAAATGAATGAGCCGGGGTCTATGCTTAAGTTATGAAAATTTACCCTCTTCTTTCTTTTACTTTGGCATTTTTCCCTTTGGCTTCACGCAAGTAGAACAAACGAGCTCTACGCACCTTACCATGAGAAACGACCTCGATTTTATCGATATTTAAGCTGTATAAAGGAAAAATCCTTTCTACACCTACGCCATTAGAAATTTTTCTAACAGTTAAGGTAGAGCTCAATCCAGAATTTCTCCTTTGGATAACTATACCTTGGTACTGCTGAATACGCTCTTTAACACCCTCACGGATCTTATAATGAATATTAACGGTATCTCCTGCACTGAAATCAGGGAAATTTTTACCTCCTGTGAATTCTTGCTCTACAAATTTTATTGCGTCCATGTTGCTATACTTTTCTTAAAATCGGACTGCGAAAGTACGCTTTTTCTTCAAAATACAAAAGTGGTGGTGAAAAAATTTTATTTTTCTTTGAGGTTATTGGTCTATGTAGTCTTTTATTGTTGGGTGTTAGGTGGTTATGGGGCTTAACTGGTGGTAAGGGAGGTGAGACGCGATGAATCGCGTCTTTACTAGGAGGGTATGGGCATGTTTTGCGCGGGTTGAGAGGTAAAGGTGATTTGGAGAGAGAGGGAGATGTGGATATAGGCTATTAAGAGAGACGCGGTGAAGGGAGACGCGGTGGAGGGAGACGCGGTGGAGGGAGACGCGATGAAGAGTGTCGCGAGGAAGAGAGACGCGATGAATCGCGTCTTTACGGAGGTGTTATGGGTATAACTCCTGCCAGAGGCTAGAAGCCAGAGGCCAGAGGCAAGAAGCTATAAGCTAGCAGCCAGAAGCTTCCTCTCACTGGCCTAGCTTAGGGCGTCGGGTTTTGGTTCGAACCAAACTCTGCTCATGGCGCCATTCGTCGATTTTTGCTTGGTGACCAGAGAGTAAAATTGCAGGTACCTCCCAACCGTTGTAGTTTGCGGGTCTGGTGTATACGGGCGGACTAATTAAATCGTCTTGGAAAGAATCGCTGAGGGCAGATGTTTCATCGTTTAGCGCGCCTGGAATAAGACGTACAATGGCATCAACCATGGCGGCGGCGGCAAGTTCGCCTCCAGTTAGCACAAAGTCGCCAAGGCTTAATTCTCTTGTTACTAAGTGTTCGCGTACCCTTTCATCCACGCCTTTGTAATGACCGCATAAAAAAATGAGGTTCTTTTTTGTAGATAGTTCATTGGCAATTTTTTGGGTAAATGGTTCCCCGTCCGGACTCATGTATATCACTTCATCGTAGGTGGTGCTTTCTTTTAAATGTGCTATGCAACGGTCAATTGGTTCAACACTCATGACCATTCCGGCGCCACCACCAAAAGGGTAATCGTCTACATTTTTGTGTTTTGAGAGGGAAAAATCCCGAATATTATGCAAATTTATTTTTACCAAATCACGCTCTGCCGCACGTTTGAGGATGGATTCTGTAAATGGCCCTTCAAAAATTTGGGGAAACAAAGTTAAAATATCAATTTGCATGTGTTTGGCAAAAATAACCCGATTTTTGGGATCAACCTAAATTCTATTCTATGAAAAAAATTAGCCTCATGGCAATATTGATATTTTTCTCTCTGTTTGGTCACTCGCAAGGCTGGTCTTTATGGAGCTTTTCTTTACCAAAAGAGGATAAAGGCAAGCCGGTAAAATACAATGCATTTGGTATGGGCGTTTTGCCGCATGAGCGACTAATGGCAGGAGGAAACCATGTTAGTTACAGAAAATTTGGATTTGGGATTAGTTGGCGTTTAGGAATTGAAAACTTTTTGCACAATAAAGAAACCTTCAGTGAGGTAATATTTGATACAGCAGCAAGCAACAATTGGCTCACGGGAAAAACAGAAAACTATTACTCATTTGGGGCAAATTTTAATTTCGTATTTGCCATTACAAAAAAAATTCCGGCATACGTTGGCATTGGTACTGTAAAGAGAAGGCAATTTGCCGAATTACAAACACCTTTTACAAAACCTGGAGAAACAGAATGGGTAATGAATACCAAAGAAAACAAATTTCTTTTAAACTTTGGTGCAGGTGTATTTATTCCAATTGCTGGGAGGCTAGTATTAAATTTGGGCTACGATCACCTTCCACAAACATTATTTGTAGGTATTGCCATATCGGGGCCCTTCAATTATGAGGACCTCGATATGTGGTAGTGCCTTACAAACTATTTTAATTCGTTTAAAACAGTTTTTGCTTTGATATTTGTAGGATCAAGTTCAATAACTTTTTTATAATACTCTTTTGCTTCAGTTTTCTCGTCCTTGTTTAAGTAATAGAATCCCAAATAGCCATAAGCATTGATCAAGCCACCTTTGTTTTTGATTTTTAAGGTAGATTCAAATTTCTCAGCATCAACAGTTAGCAATTGAATGTATTTTTCGTAATGACCTTTGGCTAAATCTGATTTAAAATCTGGGTCCATTGCCGAGTTACAATTGCCTCTCCATAAGTAAGCATCAGGATAATCTGGTTTCATTTCATTTACTTTAAGGAAAGCAGAATCAGCTTTGCTGTATTGTTTGGCATTATATAAAGCCTTGCCATATAAGAAATAATCGGCAGGAGTAATCTTTTTTGCTTTGGCAAGGTAAACTTCATAGTTAGCTGCAGCACTGTCGAACATTTTCATTTTGTTGTAAGTCTTGGCCAAATCTTGATACATGTCTACATTGTAAGGATTCATTTCCATGGCCTTTTTTAAATTTAAAATGGCCAATGAATCTTTGCCACCTACTTTAGCCTGCAACCTGCCTAAATATTCATAGTCTGTTGCTGTAATCTTTTTAGCTTCTTGTTCAGATATATAATACTCCAATGAACCTAGACCACTTTTTGCTTGCTCAGCATCTGGTTTTGTTTCAAGCATTTCGCATAAGGAGAATGCACGTAAACGGTAAAGTAGCAGAGTAGTTTTATCTGTTTTTTGAATCTCCTCAATGCGTTCAAAAGCCTCATCATAAGCCTTGCTTAAAAACAAGATACGGGCAAACCTAATTTGATTGGCAATACTAGGTTCAGAATTAGCCAAGTATTTACCATAAGCTTCTTTGGCCAAAGAAAACTTGCGTTGTGCATAGTACAATTCTGCCTGGTATTTCCATGCCGGAGCATAGTTAGGATCTTTTTCAAATGATCGGTTCAAATCGTTTTGGGCTTGCTCATAATTTCTAACCCTGATCCAAATTACAGAAACACGGGTATAGGCTTTTGGATTTTTAGGATCAACACCAATGGCTCTTTCATAAAAAGTTGCAGCGTTACCGCCATCATTTTTCTCCAAATAAACATCGCCACCCGCAATTAATAAATCGTAGTTTTTCTTGTCTTGCTCATAACCCATTTTTATTAACTCTTCGGCTTCATCAATCATTTTAACAATGGCATTGTTTACCATACTTGAAGCAACAATTGAAATTGCTTTTAAATCAGTAATAGTGCCATTGCGCATTTTACTAAAAGATAGCGCTTTGTTGAAATGAACTTTAGCCTTTTCTTTGTTCTCAGCAAATAACT
Source organism: Bacteroidota bacterium (assembly GCA_947485745.1). Classification (GTDB taxonomy): domain Bacteria; phylum Bacteroidota; class Bacteroidia; order UKL13-3; family UKL13-3; genus B1. Next base: position 7,307 of record CANKQY010000079.1, on the reverse strand, counting down.
CCAATTCGCCTAAACCAGCATAGTTACTAGGATTTGCAGGAGCAACTTTTATACCCTCATTGTAGCAAATAGTTGCAGAGTCGGCGTTTAATAAATTTAAATAGGTTTGACCCAAATAATACCAATTATCGCCATTGGCAGGTTCTTTTGCTGTTAGCTCTTTGAAAATGGTTCTAGAAGCTTCATACTTTTCAAAGTCGATTGCTCTTAAACCTTCTTGCAAGGTTTGAGCTTGTAAAAACCCACTGAATAATACAGTAACTACTAAACTTAATATGCTATTTTTCATGTATGTCAATTTAAATTGATGGTTCTAATAGAAGACCTAAAAGGAACTAGGCCACCTTTTAATAATATTTTTTGTCCGGGTTCACTTTCCATAAAGCTAGCAAAGCCTGTGCCAAGTCCGGAACGCATTTCTCTACTTGCCACTTTTATTTGTCGCCAATACGGATATTGTTTCAAAGCAATATTTCCTTGCATGGGTTTATTATTGATGCCAGCAGCGCGCATCAGAATAGGTTCAATATCTGACACTTTAAGATTAGATAAGAAGCCTTTGGCTTGCACATCATCGGTATCGCTGATCCAACTCACACCAATAATACCAATGGCATTTTTATTTTTTTGAACGTAGTCAATTACTTCAGGATTATTTTTAAGGGCGAAGCAATTTTTACCTAATGGTGACCCTTTGAGCACACTGTCTTGCAGGAGTCGGATGGCACCTGATTTTGGGCTATCAAAAACCACTTGAATATTACCTAACTTACTATCAGCAGAAATTTGGTTCCATTGGGTAATTTCACCAGAGAGTAAACCTTTAATTTGTTTCAATGAAAAGCTAGTATCTTTGTTAACAGGATTTAAAACAAATGCCACTGCATCGTAACCAATTTTATGGTATTTGGCATTGCTAATTTTTTGTTCGTTTAAAACACTTATTTCATTGGCATTTAGCTCGCGGGTAATAATTGCCAGCCTGGCACTGTCTTTTAGCATCATTTGAATGGCATCATATTCACTTAGATAAACCATGTTAATTTTTGCCTTAGGATATAATTCTTGGAACACCATTTGTTCGGCCTCCATAATGGGTAAAAGACTTTCGTCGCAAGCAACTGTAATTTCACCGGTGGTTGGGGTATCGTTGTTTTTACTGTCCGAAATTGGTTCAGAACAAGAATAAAGAAAAAGAAATATTAGCAATAAAAATGGGGTTCTCATGATTTTAATGCCCTCCAAAAGCGGAATATTCCATATAAGAACAGCAAAGAACTTACACCTATTTTAACCCAAAGATCCATATTTTCTAAAAGAGGGAAAAAATAAAAAATAATACCCATTGCAATGTAAAACACGCCCATAACAAGGCTAAAATATTTAAAAATACCAGCAACCTTGTGGTTTCTATCTTCTCTAATTTCGTCTAACTCTTGGCTCATTTTATTAAATAATAAGGCCTGTTTCTGCCACCTAGCTTAAAAAACTAACTAGCAGAATCAGGCCTTATAGAATATTAGTTTAACTGAAAGCGAATTGGCAAAGTAAACTTCACCGTTACAGCTTTACCATTTTGTTTGCCTGGCGTCCAACTAGGCATGGATTTAACCACACGGATTGCTTCTTCATCGCAATTCCAACCTAATTTTTTACCTACTTGTTCAATTTGAGTAATTTTCCCATCGGCACCTACCACAAAAGTAAGTACCACTTTACCTTCTATGCCATTTTCTCTTGCAAGCGGTGGATATTGAATATTTTTACTCAAGAACTTATACATTTCTTCGTTACCACCAGCAAACTCAGGCATTTGCTCAGCAAATGTTAAAATCTCTGTTGCATCGCCATCACCACCTTCGGTTAAGCTAGCATCAACACCATTGGCATCTCCTTCTACAGTGACCACACCTGCATCTTTGTCTTTCATTTCCTCTTGAATTGGAGGTGGTTCCTCATCTGGCACTTCCTCATCAGGTTTAATTTCTGGAGGTGTAAATTTCACCGTACTTTTTAATGGTGGCGGTGGTTCTGTTGGAGGTGGTGGTGGTTCATTTTTATCAATTGGAGGTGGTTCTTCCAATGTGGTAACATCTGTAATATTTACTTCATTTTCTTTTGGTATTTTGGATTGAATGTAATCGATGACTACAGGAGCTGAGATGGCAGCAGTAAAAAATATTACTGCGAAGACTATTCCTTTAATGGTATACTCATCACCCTTCTTACGCAATACATAAGCACCATAGGCCTTGTTGCGGTTATTAAAAACCAACTCAACCCATTTGTTATTAAATATATCTATTTTTGCTGCCATGTTACTGTGGTTTTACGGACATTGCTGTTTTAATTAAATCCTGTTCAACCGGCGTAATGTCTACAATTGCATAACGGCCTATGTTACAAATCAACATTTCATCAAGTATATCAACCAGATTTCTATACTTAGCTTTGTCGTCTGCCTTTATTACCACAATGAGTGCATTTGGATTGGCTTTGATACCTGAAATTCTTTTCCTCATTTCATCCTCAGTAATTTGATTCATTCTGTACATTTCTTTGAGTACAGGAATGGAATCATAATTATTTGCATTTGCTTTTACAAGCAACTCTTTGTTTTTACTTAATAAGGTGGCTCTAATTCCACCTTTACTGTAATTAGTGATGACAGGTGTTTCGGGATCTCCTGTTTTTTCGTTGATGAAATAATAGACTATTTCATCGTTTTCTGCCAACAAAAGAGTAATGGCTTGGGAAGCTTTTACTTTTTGTTTTTCCTCTTCAGTAACATCCTTTACAGGCATGTTAATCTCCATGGTTTTTGGCTTATTCATGGACGTAGTTAACATAAAAAAGGTAATGAGCAAGAAACCCAAATCCACCATTGGGGTAAAGTCAACGCGAGTTGACATTTTCTTACCTTTTGGTTTCCCACCTTTTTTATGGCCACTGCCACCGCCTTCTATTTCTGCCATTTTATTTTACTATTTTTCAACTGTCTCGGTAGACATGTTGGTGATGAAATTAAAACGATTCACTTTTTTCTCCTGCAAGGTTTTGATGACTTGCTTAACAACCGGAAAATTTGCATCCTGATCACCTTTAATGGCCACACGCACTTGGTTATTGATTAAGCGAGATTGCCAAATCCATTCAGCCAATTCATTGTTTAATGAATCGCAAGGAATTCCAGCTTGAACAAATTTAGCTCTATCCTCAGATTTAGTATTGAGGAGATTGCCCAAATTATTTAAAGGAACACCAAAACTCGACATCAAAGAGAAGCTCTTTATTTGTTCTGGTGTGAAGGTAATTTTATGAATGTCGGCTATTTTTCTTATGAGTTCATCTTTGTATTGCTGACCTTGCAATTCAAAAAACACGCGACTATCATTACTAATAGTAATGGTCATCATGTCTTTATCTGGCAATGGCACTTCGGCAACAGAAGAAGGTGCATCGATGGTAACCGGCTCTTCGGGTTTAAATTGTGTAGCTAACATAAAAAACGTCAATAGCAGGAACGCCACGTCTGTCATGGCCGTCATATCTACTGATGTACTTTTACGAGGTACTTTAACCTTAGGCATATTATTATTTATTACTGATGAATACTAAAATTATTACCTGTTGATATCAATCAACAAAGGCTCTATTGCTGAAAGGTTCAGCAGTAGGATTACCTATTTATGTTTTTCAGCAAATGTTTGAACAATACTATAACCAGCTTCGTCGATGGTAAAGGTAATCTTGTCAATTTTTGTGGTAAACACATTGTACATGATAATGGCGATAGCTGAGTTACCAATTCCTAGCGCGGTATTGATCAAAGCCTCAGAGATACCATTTGCCAAACCAACTGAATCTGGTGCACCACCAGTACCCAAAGCCGCGAATGCACGAATCATACCTAAAACCGTTCCTAATAGAGCGATCAAAGTAGAAACTGAAGCCATGGTAGCAATAATTACCAAATTCTTTTCAAGCATTGGTAATTCTAGCGTAGTAGCCTCTTCCAATTCTTTTTGAATAGCTAAAATTTTATGGTCGGTATCCATATCTGATTTACCTGCCATTTCTTTGTATTTAACCAAAGCAGCTCTCACTACATTGGCAACAGAACCTTGTTGCTTATCACACTCAGCAATAGCAGAATCAACGTTGTTTGAAGACAAATGACCTTGAACTTTGCGAACAAAACCTTCAGCATTTGATTTTCCTTGCGCTCTATTGATTGTTAAAAAACGCTCAATAGAAAACGTAATACTCATTAATACCAACGATAATAAAATTGGTACAATAAAACCACCTTTGTAAACCAGGCCCAATACATTACCAATGCCTTCAGCAACAGGGTGGTTATTTGGATCTCCTCCCTCAAAGTTTCCAGGATATCCTAAAACAAACTTGTAAATCAAAATTCCTGTTACAACCAGGATTGGAATTGCGAAAGCAGCAAAATTGCTTTTCATTGAGCTTTCAGTTTTAGGTGACGCTACCTTGTTCATGAGAATTATATTTTATATTTTATGTATTTGCAAAAAAAGTCAATATTTATTAATATACAAGTTGCATGGCATATTAATTAATTATTAAGTCAACTAATTATTACTCATTCAACGTAAAAAGCTTTAAAATATGTTTAGAATGGGTGCCGGAAATAAGCCAAAAAACAAACTAAGTGCCAAACAAACCCATAAAACAAGCTGATAATTGAGTGTATTCTCAATTTGGAACTCATTTGCAGGCTTGCCATACATGGCTAAAATAACCTTGAAATAATAGTAAACGCCTATCATTGATGAGAATATTGCTACTAAGGTTGTATAAAAATAACCGCTTTGTAAAGCTTCAGTAAAAATGTAGTATTTACCCATAAAACCTGCAAATGGTGGAATACCAGCCAAGCCAATCATGGCCATGCTCATGGCAGCTGCTAGTACAGGATTCTTTTTACCTAAACCATTAAAGGCATCAATTCCTTCCGATTTTGTTGATTTAAATACGGGGATTGCAATTGCAAATGCTGCCAATGTGCTCAATGAATAGCCTAAAGTGTAATAGAACAAAGCACCTGCAGGTTGATTTTTTGCACTCAAAATGATAAGCATTAAATAACCCGCATGCGAAATTCCAGAATAGGCTAAAAGTCGTTTAAAATTGGTTTGAGCCAATGCCATTAAGTTGCCAATTGCTAGAGTAAGAATAGCAGCAACATTCAAAATCAATTCTGCTTTCCATGAAGTATAGAAGAAAGTAGCACTCATTAATTTATAGAAAGCACCAAAAGCAGCAATCTTAACTAAGGTGCTCATATAAGCCGTAATTAATGCAGGAGCACCTTCATAAACATCTGGAGCCCAGAAATGAAATGGCGCTGCAGAAACCTTAAACAACATGGCAAAAACCATTAAAACCATCCCAGTGTAAAACAAAGGAGAAATGTTTTGTTGGTTTTGAATGGTGTAATCAGTAATCTTATTTAAATCGAAACTACCTGTGGTGCCATAAATTAAGGCGATACCAAATAATAAAAAACAAGAAGCAAATGATCCCATGAGGAAGTATTTAAAACCAGCTTCGTTGGATCGAATATCAAAACGCTTGCTACCAGCCATTATATATAAGGCAATAGAAAGGGTTTCAATGCCCAAGAACAACATGGTTAAATTGCCATAAGAAAACATCATCAAAGCACCTACCAATACAAAGGTTAGGATCGACATGTAATCACTTAAATGTTCTTGGTCTTTGGCGTAAAAATCAGCAGATAGAATAAACACCAAAAGCGTAACAAAAATTGACAAGCCTCCAAAAGCCACCGAGAAATTATCTACCTTCAACATATTGTTGTAGTAGGCCAAATTTAAATTCCAGTCGTTTAGGTTCAAACCGAAAATTACGGCTAAACCAATAACTAAAACGGGTACAATGAGTTTTCTTAAATTAAAGATCTCTGCAAGCATGCAGAAAAAACCTAGAACAGATGTATAAATAATTGTATTCACTTGATGAACTTATTTAAGGATGGTTTTTAAAACTGGCTCTGTTAGCTCAAGAATTGGTTTAGGAAAAATACCTAGAACAAATATTAAGATGCCAATGGTAATTAATACTAGCTTTTCGTTCCAAAATAAATCTGGAAACACCATGTTTTCCATGATAGGTTTTCCGAGCACCACCTTTTGATACATGCGAAACATATAAACTGCACCGAGTATAATAGTTAAACCTGCAAAAACAGCCAGCCAAGTACTGTATTGGTAAACACCAAATAGCAACATAAATTCTCCTACAAAACCATTGGTTAAAGGTAACGCCACCGAACCTAAAATAACCACCATGAACCAAGCGGCAAATTTTGGTGCCACCAATCTGATGCCTCCAATACCTTCTACATTGGCATTTTGGGTGCGATTGAAAATAATATCTGCGCAAAAGAATAAACCCACTACATTGATACCATGTGCAAGCATTTGAACCAAGCTACCTTGCAAGCCGCTGATATTTAAGGCAAAAATACCTGCACTTATTAAGCCTACGTGCGCTATAGATGAATAAGCCAATAGTCTTTTTAAATCGCGTTGCATGATGGCTATGATAGAAGCATAAACAATACCTGCAACACTCAATGCAATAACTACTGATTGCCATTCTTTAACACCTTCGGGTAAAACAGGTAATAGCCATCTAATTAAACTGTAAGTACCCATTTTTAACATGATACCAGAAAGCAACATGGTTCCTTGAGTAGGTGCAGTTTTATAGGTATCTGGCTGCCATGTATGGAAAGGTACAATAGGAATTTTAATAGCAAAAGCGATGAAGAATAACCAAAACAACCAGCTTTGGTTACAACCACAGGAAGGGTTGGCAATTAATGATGTCCAATCTAAAGAGTGTTGCGGACTACCATTGTATAAAAACAAGAAGCCAAACAACATGAGTAAACTACCTGCGAGGGTATAGATAAAAAACTTTAAAGTAACCTGAGTTCTGTTTTCGCCACCCCAATTAAAAGAGATAAAATAAATAGGGATCAAGGCCATTTCCCAAAATATATAATAGATAAAACCATCGAAAGAAATGAACACACCATTCAGCGCAAATTGCATGAATAGGATCAAGCTATAAAACACATGTGGTCTTTCTGTATCTCTATTGTACCCGCTTAAAATAATGAGCGGCAACAATAGATTGGTTAAAATTACCATGAGTAAACTAACTCCATCCATAGAAAAATGAACGTTAATAAAAGGCTTAACCGACCAATTTCTTAGGAATTCGAATGCCGTTGCGCCATCTGT
>CANKQY010000078.1 GCA_947485745.1 Bacteroidota bacterium | reverse complement strand
CTTTAGCGATGGTGTCCACCTCTTCCCTTTCCGAACAGAGTAGTTAAGCCCATCAGCGCAGATGATACTTGGGTAATACCTGGGAAAGTATGTCGTTGCCAGATTCTTAAAAACCTCCTTACGCAAGTTCGGAGGTTTTTTTTATGCTTATTTTTTACTACTAAGAAACTAAGCAACAATTTTTTTATCAACCACAGCAACTTTAGCGAAGGTTGTTGCCACAAGCCGCCAAGGCACGGAGGCTCCTATTTTTTAGCCCCTTTATTTGACCCAGAATGGGTCACATGTTTATAGCAAATCAAATACATAGACACTCAATAAACCCCTTCCGGGTAGAATAAGACTTAGGCAAACAACACTAGATAATTGATTTGATTTTTTCATTCTGAAATGTTGCTCAAATATACTTTTCGGATTTGCACTCGCAGACAAATAATTTGCCTCTGTTCCCATTCCGGGTACTGAACCTTTAGAAAAACTACAGAGGTTACTGAAGTCCAATAGCTCAGAGGCCTGCAACATATTGTTTCCTATTTCATTATGTTTGTTTAAATGAACTTATTTGATGAGGATTCTTTTGCAGAACAACAATGAATTTATATTGATTAATTGAGTTATTTTTCTTATCTTTAAGTCTAGGCCCAATGCCTCAGTTTCCTCTTAGTATTTTTTTATCCATTATAAAAAAAATAGTGAAAACCAGCTAAAATGAGGCTATTTCAATCGCTCCAAATAATTATTGCTGTCTAACTGAACTTTTAAAATGCCATATTTTCTATTGAAAAAAAACTTCTTTCTTTTATCTAGATTCTCATCAAAAGAGCAACTGGTATTTGTACATTCAAAAACAGAATCGTACTCAACACCATGAATTATCTTCTTTTTAAAGAAGTAACCATCCCAAATTTTAATAGAATCCTTTGTGGTATTGCCAATTTCGAATTGGCATGAAAATCGGGCGTTTTTGAATTCACAAGAAACAGTATTAGGGCAATTATTTTGACCTCCAATCCTACAACATTCTCGTTTCTTGTTGCTTGGTAATAATAAATGAAAATTGAAATGCATAGTGCCTTTGTGTCTTGACGCCTTCTTCATAGGCTATGGCGACCAAAAGGTGGCAAAATGCTTTGTTGGTAGTTTAAACAAAGGTTTATTAGAATAGCTAACCTATTTAGAAAAATTACTTATCTCAATTAAGGCATCCACTAGCGTGTTGAGTTCTTTTTCGGTTGTATATAGGTGGGGTGTTATTCTTACGCCTTGAATATTTGCTGTGTTTATGCCTACTGTCCAAATTTTATATTTGTTCAATAGCATTTTTGCAAGTTCTATAGCGTCTATACCCTTAACCCCAACATTTCCAATTCCACAACTTCTAGTTTTATTGCTTGGTGTATTGATGATAATATTTTTCTGGCTACTAACTTTAGCTATCCAATAATTCTGCAAATACCTTAATCGCTTTTCTTTATTATCTATACCAATCCATAAGCTATAATCTAAGGCATGGTTGATGGCAATGTCTGTTGCCACGGGATGTGTGCCCGTATGATTTAGTTTCGCGATAGCTGTTTTGGGGACATTATACTCTCCATAAATTGGCCATAAGGCTTCAATATTTTCTTTCTTTACGTATAGTATTCCTGCTCCAATCGGACAACCTAGCCATTTGTGTAAACTGCTTCCATAGTAATCACAACCCAATTCGGATAGTTTAAAATTAATTTGAGATACTGCGTGTGCACCATCAACCATTACTTGAACACCCTTGCTATGAGCCATCTCACAGATCTTTTTTATAGGTAGTATTTGTCCGCTTATGTTAACCATGTGGCAAACCATTAGTAATCTAGTTTTTTCTGTAATGGCCTGCGCATATAAGTAAACTATTTCCTCATCTGTTTTTGGATCAATAGGTAATGAAATCTTTTTGTTTATTATGCCATGTCTATTGGCTTGTTGCCTAAACATATCTAACATACTTCCGTAATCCTGCTCAGCCATTACAGCTTCATCGCCTGGCTTCCAATCAATGCCGGATATGACTGTATCTAATGATTCTGTGGTATTGCGTGTGATGATTAACTCCTCTGGTTCGCATCCCAAATAGTTTGCCAAGCGTTTTTTTGTGTTCAATTTATCTTCAAATTGAGCAGTGCGCAAATAGTAGGAGCCCTCAATATTTATTTTTTGTATATCCTGTAAATATGCTTCCAATACTGGTTGGGCCATAATACTGTAATATCCATTTTCTAGATTGATGTATTCCTTTTTTAATAAGTAATGACTTCTAATTTCATCCCAATTACCAGTAAATGGTGTGCTATAATTTGGTTTATTGAACCTAGGTAAAATACTCTTACCAATAGTCTCAAATGGCAATAAAGCCCCAATTGCCAATGATTTTAAAAATTGTCGTTTACTAAATTGCATGCAACAAGATAGCTTTTTGGTTCAAAAAGTCAATAAGCTATGAAAATATTTAAAACAGAATTGTGTGTTTATTTGCGCTGCTTCTGTTGAGCTTTACTTTGACGAACATTGATGCCAATTTTTGCCGCCTCTTGCCAAAAGTTAGGGAAGGATTTTATAACAGATTCCGTTTCGCTTAAAACAATCGAAGATTGTAGAATGGCTAACATGGCAAAGGCCATGGTTATTCTGTGGTCTTCATTGGTTTCAATCACACTATTTTCGTAAAATGCGTGTTGCAATCCATCGTGTTCTATGGAATTTGAGCTAGCTTTAACTTTGAAATGTAATTGCTGCAATCCTTTTGCCAATGCATCAATGCGGTTGCTTTCCTTGTGAGCTAAGCTGCTTATGCCTGTGGCTTTTAATATATAAGAAGCACCTGCGGTGGCGCAAATTATTGCTGGTGCTAAGTCGGGATTATCTGAAAAGTTGAATTCGAAATTTGATTTATCAGGTAATTTGCCTTTATTTATGTACAAACCCTCTTCCTTTTCAATGGTTCTAATTCCAAGTTCTTCCATCCATTTTGCCAAAATAGCATCGCCTTGAATAGAGTTTAATTTTAGTCCTAGAAATAAGATATCTGCTTTATCTGCAATAACTGCTGCTTCGTAAAAAAAGGCTGCGCTGCTCCAATCTGCTTCAATGGCATAGCTTTCGGGCAATTCTTTGTTTAACATGTTTTCGGTTTGAACCAAGGAATAGTTTTCAGAAATCTTGCAAGAAAAGCCAAAATCCCCCAACATATTTTGTGTCATTGTAATGTAGTGTTTACTTACAATTTCACCAAGTAGGTTTAAGGTTAATTCTTGTTCCATTAAAGGAGCAACAAGCATCAAAGCAGAAACAAATTGGCTTGATTCATTTGTAGGAATATTAATAGAACCACCTTTTAGTTTGGAACCAATAATTTGAATAGGAAGATAATTTTTTTCTTCTAGGTAGTTGATAGTAGCACCCAATTGAATTAAGGCCGATACCAAAGGTTCGATGGGCCTTTGCCTCATTCTTTCGCTACCCTTAATAGTTACATTTATACCTGTGGTTGCGGCAAAATAGGCTGTTAAAAAACGGAGGCAAGTGCCAGCATTTTTTATATCTATTATCCCCGTTGGATCAGCCAGAGCCTGCTTTATAATAAGGGTATCATCTGCATCAGATGGGTTCAGGATAACAATAGATTTGCCTATTTTTTGTTGAACAACTTGTTGTAAAATGTATGCCCTATTGCTGATACTTTTAGATGCAGGTAGTTGAATGGTAGCAACTAGATTTGTTTCATCCGTTTCTATTAATACCTTACTCATGCAGGCAGACCTTTGTAATAATTGAGGGCTTTTTCAATCAATTCATCATGGCAATTAACATCAATTTTAACCTTGCCAATTTTTTTTAGTAGGGAAAAGTTGATGATACCTTCTCTATTTTTCTTGTCATTTTGCATGACTTCAATTAATTTAGCCGTATTGAGTTTGCCTTTATATTTAGGGAAACGTTGCATAAAGTAATCTGTAATTCTTTGGAGTTCGCTGCCAGATAAACCCATAATTGCTTTACTTATATATGCTTCGCAAATTATGCCAATGGCAATAGCCTCACCATGTTTAAGGGGTACCTCATCATTCAACAACGAATTTGTTTCAATTGCATGGCCAATGGTATGACCAAAATTGAGGGCTTTGCGAATATCTTTTTCTAAAGGATCTTTTTTTACAATTGTTACCTTAATTTTTACGGATTGAAAAATCAATGGACCTGCATTTTCCCAATCATGTGAGGTAATAGATTCTAGTTTTTGAAATAAGAATTTATCTTCAATTAATGCGTGTTTGCATAATTCTGCCAAACCATTTCTTTTTTCGTCTTGAGGCAAAGTGTTTAAGAAATCGGGATTGATAAAGATGTATTTTGGGTTTTGGAAAACCCCAATTACATTTTTAAAAGAGTTGAAATCAACGCCTAATTTGCCACCAATACTGGCATCTACCATAGAAAGCAAAGTAGTTGGAATGTTGATGAAATCAATTCCTCTTTTGTAGGTTGCCGCGCAAAAACCACCCAAATCACTGATAACTCCGCCTCCTAAATTAATTAAAACTGCGCGCCTGTCGGCAAATAATTCTTGAAATTTTGCCCAAATGATTTCTGCATATTTTAGTGTTTTGTTGGCCTCTCCTGCAGGAATTACAATAATTTCGTAATTCATGATATTGGGACTTAAAATAGGCCAGCAAAGCTTATGAGTATTACTATCCATGACTACAAATATTTTTGAATATTCTTTATTTATCAGTATTTCAGAGAGTTTCTCCAAAACATCTGTACCTAGGAATATGTCAAAATCTTTTTGTATAATTTCTTTCATGAAATGAGCTTAAAGTAATACTTTTGTTCTGCAAAATAAGGGTATAGATTGTCTTCTACAATTTAATGTTAATAAATTATGAATTTTTCATCGGTAGATTTCTCCAATACACAGCTGGCATTTCAAACAAAATCTAATAAAGAGCTCAGAAATTCCTATGTACTTTATAAAGCAATTGGGTACAATTGGTTGGTTCAATTTGGACCAAAAATGGTTGATCTTTGCTTTAAAATTGGCTTACCAATAAAAGGGATAATCAAAAAAACAGTTTTTCATCAGTTTTGTGGTGGAGAAAACATCCATGAATGCGAAAAAAACATTCAATTGATGCACAAATATGGGGTTGGAACCATTTTAGATTATTCGGTGGAAGGTGAGGAGAAAGAGGACGTTTTTGAGGCTACTGCCCAAGAGATTGTAAAAACAATTTTAAAGGCTAAAGGAAATTCAAGCATTCCGTTTAGTGTTTTTAAAGTAACTGGTATTGCGCGTTTAGAATTGCTTAGAAAAGTAAATTATAAGGAAGATCTTAACCACAATGAATTCAAGGAATTTGAAGAAGTAAAACGCAGGTTCAAGTTGATATGCGAAACTGCCCACCAAAGCAATGTGAGGTTGTTTGTAGACGCAGAAGAAAGTTGGATTCAAGATACAATCGATGGAATGGTTTTAGGCATGATGCAGCTTTTTAATAAAGAAAGGGCAATTATTTATAATACCATTCAGTTTTACAGACATGACCGCTTGGCTTTTTTGAAAAATTCTGTTCACCATGCTAATGATAATGATTATTTTTATGGGGTAAAATTAGTGAGAGGAGCCTACATGGAAAAAGAGGTTCATCGCGCACTAGAGATGGATTATATAAATCCTATTCAGCCCAATAAAGATGCTAGTGATAGGGATTACAATGCGGGTTTGAAGTTTTGTATTGAGCGAATAGAAAAGGTTTCAATTTGTTGTGGTACCCACAATGAGGAAAGCTGTAAATACTTGATAGAATTGATGAAGGAAAAAGGCTTAGCACCCAATGACCAAAGGGTTTATTTTTCGCAATTATTTGGGATGAGTGATAACTTAAGCTATAATTTAAGTCATGCTGGCTATTGTGTTGCCAAGTATTTACCTTACGGACCAGTAAAGGCAGTATTGCCTTATTTGTTTCGCAGGGCTCAAGAGAACACGAGTGTTAAAGGACAGGCAGGTAGAGAATTTAGTTTGGTTCAAACCGAATTGCATAGAAGGAGCCATGCCCAATAAAGAAAATTCCCATTTTAATTACGGCATTCGTGAATTAAAAGAAGCTGCCAAATGGGTTATAGAATCAGCTGGCAAGGATAAACTTTGGTGTTTTAAAGGTGAAATGGGAGCGGGCAAAACAACTTTAATTGCCGCTATTTGCAAGGAACTGGAAGTGGTAGGTGATGTAAATAGTCCTACTTTTTCTTTGGTAAATGAATATACAACTAGGAAGGATGATCTTATTTATCATTTCGATTTCTACAGGATAAAAAGTATTGAAGAGGTTTATGACATAGGTTTTGAAACCTATTTTGATAGTGGAAAAATTTGTTTGATTGAATGGCCCGAAAAAATTGACAGTATTTTAGAGAATGAGCCTAGTAGGTATTTTGATATTGAATTAGCCGTTGCAGGTCGCGTTGTAACTGCCTTGTAGCAGTAAATTAGATTTTTGATATTGTAAAGTTCAGATTAAAAAGTATCTTTGGTTAAACTCAAATTACTTTTTTATGGCCGAACATTCATCCTTTGGTTTTAGTGACCTAGCAAGACAAGCCAGCCTTCAACCTAAAGAAGCTTTACTTGAGGTAAATTTCCCTCACAAAACATTGTATATAGGTGTTCCCAAAGAAACCACTCTTCAAGAACATAGAATATCATTAACACCCTCTTCTGTTCAACAATTGGTGAACAATGGAAATGAGGTTTGGATTGAAACGAATGCAGGAAAGCAAGCAAATTTTACAGATAAAGAATACAGTGAAGCAGGTGCTAAAATTTGTTACGATAAAAATGAATTGTATAAGGCTGATGTAATTTTGAAAGTAGAACCACCTACTTTAGAAGAATTAGCATTATTAAATCCTGATAAATTATTGATTTCGGCATTGCAACATGGGGCAAAATCTGAACCATATATTAGGGCAATGATGCAGAAAAAAATTAATGCCATTGCTTTCGAATATTTGAAGGATGTGGATGGCATTTATCCAATTATAAGGAGTTTAAGCGAAATAGCGGGCATAACCGCTATTTCAATTGCTTCTGATTTATTAAGTATTAGTGGTGGTGGAAAAGGTGAAATGTTGGGCGGTGTTTCTGGTATTCCACCAACAGAAATTGTTATTATTGGTGCCGGAACAGTGGGTGAATATGCAGCGAAAGTTGCCATTGGGAAAGGCGCAACGGTAAAGGTTTTTGATCATTCATTGGCCAAGTTAAGAAGGCTGCAGAGTAATTTGGGTCAAGGTATATTTACTTCACTTATACACCCCAAAATATTGCAAAAAGCTTTAATTACCGCCGATGTTGTTATTGGTTGTATTAGGAGCGAAGAAGGCAGAAGTCCGGTTATTGTGAATGAGGAATTGGTTACACTTATGAAACCAGCCAGTATTATTTTAGATATTAGCATTGACCAAGGAGGTGTTTTTGAAACCTCAGAGATAACTTCTCATGCAAAGCCAACCTTTGTGAAGCATGATGTAATTCATTATTGTGTTCCTAATATCACTTCCAATGTTTGTAGAACAGCAAGTTATGCTTTGAGTAATATTTTAACACCCTTGCTATTGAGAATTGCTGAATCAAAAAACTTTGCAGATTTCTTGTATGCGAACCAGGAAGTAAGAAATGGGGTTTATATTTACAAAGGCAATTTAACCAATAAGCATTTGGGTAAGCGCTTGAGTATCTATCAAAAAGACATTGATTTGTTGTTGGCTACTCATGCCTGATTTTTTTATTTAATACGCAAGAATTACTTTTAATAATCTCAATATCAGTTATTAAAGTAATCAACACCCATGTTGATATGTGGTGTATTAATTGCCATTTTCAATTTCGTTATTTGAAGAGTAAACAATGTTCCACGTAATTCGAATAGATGTTTCACGGAAAGATGGAAATAACCAGTTGGTTAGAGAAGCAAGAAATAAAAAATGTTCACCTAATGAATGTTGGGGGTAAAAGGAGTTTTCCTTTTGGGAATTTGGCCATGACTTTTGCCGCACACAGTAGCAGTTTTCCTGATGGCACATAGGCAGGTGTAGCGGCAGGTTTTTTGATTAGTTTTGAAGGTAAAGAGGTTTATTATAGTGGTGATACTGGCTTAAATAATGAAATGAAACTGATTGGGGAGGTAAATGTATTAGCTTTAGCATTGTTGCCCACAGGGGTTAATTTCACAATGGATGCGACAGACGCCGCGATGGCAAGTAATTTTATTAATTGTAAGCGAGTTATTGGTTTACACTATGATACATTTGGTAATATAGTTGTTGATCATGAAGCATCAAAAGCGCTTTTCAAAAGCAAAAGGGTAGAATTGATATTATTAAAATCGGGTGAGAAATTCACCATTTAAACATATGGGTAAAACGATAGCAATTGTGAATCAAAAAGGTGGGGTAGGAAAAACCACCACAGCCATTAATTTGGCGGCTAGTTTAGCAGTTTTAGAATTTAAAACCTTGGTAATAGATGCTGATCCGCAAGCCAATACTACCTCCGGCCTTGGGTTTGATCCCAAAGATATTAGAACCGGATTGTATGAGGTATTGGTAAATGAGGTTCCAGCTAAGGATGCTGTATTATCAACTGACTTTTCATACTTGGATATTTTGCCTTCCAATATTGATTTGGTTGGTGCAGAAATTGAATTAATTAATGTTCCAAACAGAGAGCGAATCATGCATCATGCCTTAGAGAAATTAAAAGGTATGTATGATTTTGTTATCATAGATTGTTCGCCATCTTTAGGTTTAATTACAACCAATTCTTTGGTAGCAAGTGATTCTGTAATTATACCTGTTCAATGCGAGTATTTTGCATTAGAAGGCTTAGGAAAGTTATTGAATACCGTTAAGATTATTCAAACCAACTTGAATGTAGATTTACAAATTGAAGGTTTATTATTAACTATGTACGACATGCGTTTGCGTTTAAGCAATCAAGTGGTTGAAGAGGTTAAAATGCACTTTCAAGATTTGGTTTTTGATACCATAATTCAAAGAAATACAAAGTTAAGCGAAGCTCCAAGTTTTGGTGTGGCAGTAATAACCCATGATGCGGAGAGCAAAGGAGCAGTTAATTATTTGAACCTAGCCAAAGAATTATTGCATAAAAATGGTTTAACCAAAACCAGTATGATGGAATCTAAACACGAGTTGAATTGATTGAAAAGGAGAAAAAGTAGAGATGAGTAATAAACAAAGAAACGCTTTAGGTAGAGGCTTGAGTGCCTTATTAGAAGATGCTAGCACAGACATTACCGCAACGGAATCGAAGCCATTGCATAGTATAAGTGAAATTCCAATTAGTCAAGTTCAGGCAAACCCATTTCAACCTCGCGAAGAATTTGAGGAAGAAGCATTAAATGAGTTGGCTGAATCTATAAGGGTTCATGGCATTATTCAACCAATTACCGTTAGGAAATTAGGTTATGATAGCTACCAAATTATTAGTGGAGAACGCAGAACCAGGGCCTCTAGAATTGCAGGCTTAACAATGATACCTGCATTTATTCGCCTGGCCGATGATCAAGGCATGTTAGAAATGGCCTTGATTGAGAATATTCAACGCGAGGAACTAAACGCCATGGAAATTGCATTTAGTTACAAAAGATTGGTAGATGAGTGCAATTTGAACCAAGAACAATTGGGTGAAAGAGTTGGTAAAAACAGATCTACGGTAAACAACTATTTGCGTTTGGTTAAGTTGCCAGATAATATACAAGCAGCAATAAGAGATAATCAGATTTCTATGGGCCATGCCCGTGCCATCATCAACATGGATAATAGTGATGAGCAGCAATTCCTATTTAATAAAATGGTTGAAGATGGCTTGTCAGTGCGCGAAGTAGAAAATTTTGTTAGGGCTGCTCACGAAAGAAAAGATGATGAAACAAAGCCGAATGTAATAGTCAAGAAGAAAATTGATTTACCTTCCGGATTTGTGGAGTTTCAAAAATCATTGAGTAATAAATTTGAAACAAAAGTTAAGATAAAGGCAGATGATAGGGGCAGAGGTTCTGTGTCTATTCCATTTAAATCTCAACAAGATCTAAAACGCATCATCGACTTATTGTGATAAGAAGGATCAGTATATTTCTGACCTATTTTTTGTTCTTTTTAACTGCCGCTAAATCGCAGGCAATTGAGCAGAATAAGGAGGTTTCTAAGAATGATGCCGAAAAGTTGAAACATGGTGATGGTTCTGTAAAAAAAGCTGTCATATTATCTATTATTCCAGGAGGAGGGCAGATTTATAACCACAGTTATTGGAAAGTTCCTGTTATATATGTTGGTTTTGGTGTGCTTACCTACTCGTTTATTTTTTATGATAAGGCTTATAATGAAGTAAGAGCGGCCTATATACAAAAGATCAATAATGTGCCTATTTCAAATCCTGAATATGAAAATGTGCCGGAGGAAATGCTATATTCTTTAAGGGAAAGTTACAAAAAATCAAGAGATTTATCGGTAATAGGGATTGCAGCTTGGTACACCTTTAATTTATTAGATGCTGCTGTAGATGCGCATTTGAAAGGATTTGATGTAAGTGACAAGCTGTCTTTGAAAGTTAAGCCACAATATCAAGTGGGTTATGCGGGTTATTATGGAGGGATTAGCTTGAAATTGAAATTTTAAAATAAACAATATCTTGATTTATAAATTGGCTTGTTGTTTTAACCCCAAAAACATATCTTTATCCCATTAAATAAGTAGGATCAAGCCGCTTGTCTTGTTTTTTAATGAAATTTAAGAGTGACAACAAATAAAAGGTTTATCAACACATGAAAATTGCGCTGTTAGGATATGGCAAGATGGGAATGGCTATAGAGAAGATTGCCATTGCCAAAGGCCACGAAATTGTTTACAAAGTTACTTTGGAAAATGCCTATGATTTTATGCCTTTGAGTTTAAAAAACGTAGATGTTGCCATTGATTTTAGCATGCCTACTGCTGCATTTGATAATATTTTAAAGTGTTTTGAAACCAATACGCCCATAGTTATTGGCACCACAGGCTGGTACGATCAATTTGATGAAATAAAGGAAAAATGTTTATTGGAGGGTCAATCAATGGTGCATAGCACTAATTTTAGTATAGGCGTAAACTTATTTTATAAAATTAACAAGATTTTAGCAGCTATGATGGCTCACTTTGATACCTATGATGTATCAATAGAGGAAGTTCATCACATAGCAAAAAAAGACTACCCTAGCGGTACTGCAATATCTTTGTCGAAGCAGATCATGGAGGAGATTAAAACTAAAACAAGCATAAGGGAGCGCCTTATTTTTGGAAAAGAGCAACCTTCACAAAGTGTAAAGCCTCATGAATTGCTGATTGAATCGCTGAGGGAAGGCGATGTAACTGGACTTCATAAAGTAAAATATGAATCAATGATTGACTCAATAGAGATTACCCATGATGCCAAATCTCGTTATGGTTTTGCCAAAGGGGCACTATTAGCCGCAGAATGGATTATAGGCAAAAAGGGTATTTATACCATGGATGACATTTTAAATTTAGATGAAATCATCAAATAACCTTTTACCTCTTCCTAATCCCGTTTAATTTAAATCTATTTTTCATGCAAAATGTCTGAACCTATTTTGCGTTAACACAATATAAAAACATGCCACAGAATACTGCATTTGATTTTAAATCTACCTTCGAATTTTATTTCAAGAGTCCTCAGAATTTTTCACGTAAGCAATGGATTATTGTTTCCATTTGGTGCACGTTGAATTTCATTATAGGTGCACTGTACCTTGGCACTGGAGCCTCATTTGGCATAGTTGCCTTGAATGTTTTTTATGGTTGTTCACTCATAGTATTATACTTTACTCGATTATTAGCCTTGGCAATTTCGCCAATTATTTATTTGATATTGTTGGTGTTATCCTTTGTGAAGGTGGTAGATAAACCTAATAACGCCATGACCTACGAATGGGGCGATGCATTGTGGTTTGCCACCTTGGCTGCAACAGTAATTAGGTCTTATTTTATTGAAGCCTATACCATACCTACTTCTTCAATGGAGAAGTCGCTTTTGGTAGGTGACTTCCTTTTTGTAAGTAAATTTCATTTTGGTACTAGGTTACCAGTTACACCACTGGCTTTTCCTTTTTCACACAATATTTTGCCATTCACCGATTCGGTTCCAAGTTACTTGAGTTTTATGCAAATGCCCTATAAGCGTTTGCCGGCAATAAGTGCAGTAAAAAACAACGATGTGGTGGTATTTAATTATCCTTATGAGGATGGCAGGCCATTTGACAAGAAAGAAAACTATATTAAGCGTTGCTTGGCTATTGCAGGTGATAGTATTGCTGTAATTAACGGACAAGTTTTTGTGAATGGAATTGCTGCGGAGAATCCAGAAAAAATGCAATTTAAGTACTTTGTTAAGTTCAATGAAAATGGCTCTTGGACGGAAAAGTCTTTTCAAAATATGATGCGTAAATATGATATTTCGGAAGGTGAGAATTTACCT
>CANKQY010000077.1 GCA_947485745.1 Bacteroidota bacterium | reverse complement strand
ATAAGCAAGCTGATTTAGATAAGAACAAAGAAGAATTGGTTTCATTAATTGAAGAGGAAATTGTTAGGAGGTACTTTTACCAAAAAGGAAGAACAGAAGCTTCATTTGCACATGATTTAGACATCCAAGAGTCATTGAAAATTTTGGCTGACCCTATTAAATACAAAGCTACCCTATCTCCTATCAGTTCTAAAAAATAGTAAATTTGGAAATTATTGATTATGTTATTTTAGCAGTATTTGGTGCCTTAGGAGCATTTATTTCTGGATTTTTAGGCGTTGGCGGAGGAATTATTTACATCCCAGTTTTAGACTATTTTTTAAAGAAGGCTGGAATGAATGATACCATGCTGGTTAAAGGTATTTTGGCAAATTCATTGTTTACAATTATTTTTTCGGGTAGTGTTTCTAGCTATAACCAATACAAGCATGGCAACTTTTTTCCGAAGCAAATTTTGCAAACTGCATTACCCGGAATGATAACAGCCTTTATCATTACTTACCTCATTAAAACTGGTACTTGGTATTCTAAAACCACCTTCAATTATGTTTTTGCTAGTATGTTATTGATCATAGTTGTTAGAATGTTTACCAGTAAATCAAAAATACATACCAACGAAAAAGAATCTCCTGCGTGGCATTATCGAGTAACAGGTTTTTTTGCAGGAATTATTACTGCATTTTCTGGCTTGGGTGGTGGTGTTGTGATGACACCCGTATTTACCGACCTCATGAAACAATCCATTAAAAAGGCTAGCTCCATATCAAATGGCGTAATTCCGCTATTTGCAATTGTTCTAGGCATATATAATTTAACAGATTTACCGCCACAATATATCAGTGATTGGCAAGTGGGATATATCGTTTTACCAGTAGTATTTCCGCTAATTCTTTGCACATTTATCTTCGCACCCTTGGGTGTATCTGCCTCACAAAAAACATCTCAACAAGCAATAAGAATGGTATTTGCAAGCTTTGCCAGTTTGGTTTTTACCAAGTTAATTTATGAAATATTTTTCAAGTAAATTCGGTTTGATCCAACTAGTATTGGCGCTATTTAGTATGCAGTTAAATGCCCAAGTGCTCCCAAAAAGTGAGGCAGATATCCTTCAATCTTTGGAACATAATTTATCTTACCTAGCAGACGACCATTTAGAAGGAAGACTACTAGGAAGCAGGGGAGAGAAATTGGCTTATGATTTTATTGTTGAGAATTTTCAATCATTGAATATTTTACCTAAAGGAGAACAAGGATTTATTCAAACTTTTCAGATATCAAAAATTGCTTGTAAGAGTGCGTTGTTTATTTTAAGTGGTAAAAAGGGCGAAACTAAATTTGATAAAATTGGACCAGGCAAAAATTTTCCGCTATCAATGGGAAGACCTGGTATAATTGATGATAAATGTGTTTGGGTTAGTTACGGCATTCAGGCACCTGAATTAGGAGTTGATGATTATGCCTTGGTTAAAACAGTAAAAGGAAAAATTGTGGTGATGCGTTTGGGTCACCCAGATTACCTTAACCCACATTCAAAACTTGGCGCTTATGCTACTTTAGAAGCAAAAATAGATACGGCAATTCATAAAGGCGCTGTTGGCATTATCATTATCAATACCCATGAAGAAATTCTTGAACCAGATTTTAAACCAATTGTAAAGGCACCCTTTAAAACGGTTCCAATTTATTTTTTAGGAAAACAAACAGGCCTAGATTCTGCCAACTTTTACAATGCCAAAGCAAGCATGCAAATTGATACTGTTGGGATTAAATTAGAAGGACATAATGTGATAGGTTATATTAACAATAAGGCACCACAAACAGTTGTTATTGGAGCGCATTACGACCATTTAGGCTACAATGAGTTAGGAGGATCAACTTATAGAAAACAACAAAACGAGAAGCCTCAAGTACACAATGGGGCTGATGACAATGCCAGTGGCACTGCGGCTTTATTGGAATTGGCCGAGTTGCTTCAGAAGTCGAGTTACCGCAACCACAATTACCTTTTTATTGCATTCAGTGGTGAGGAAGAGGGCTTATTGGGATCACATCATTTTGTGGATCATCCAACCATACCATTGAAGCAAATGAATTACATGATTAACATGGATATGGTTGGTAGAATTGATACGGTTAAAAATGCATTTTCAATCAGTGGAACGGGCACCTCTACTAAATGGGATAGTATTTTACCAAGCATACAAATAGACCAATTAAAGGTTAAGTATGATTTAAGTGGAACAGGGGCAAGCGACCATACTAGCTTTTACAATGTTGGAATTCCGGTTTTGCATTTCTTCTCAGGCAACCATTCAGATTATCACAAACCTAGCGATGATTGGGAACTCATCAATTTTAAAGGATCATTGCAAATTATTAAGTACATTTATACTTTGATAGGTATGCTTGATAAACAGCCTAAATTAGGATTTACAAAAACCAAAGTAGCAGCCACTAGCACCTCTAATTTTAAAGTAACATTGGGCATCATGCCTGATTATATTTTTGAAGGAAAAGGTTTAAAGATTGATGGTACAACCGAGGGAAAACCAGCTGCAATAGCAGGTTTAAAACGTGGAGATATTATTATTAAATTAGATCAATATACCATTGCCAGCATGGATGATTATATGCAAACACTTGGCAAACTAGAAAAAGGAACGAAGACCAAAGTTACCATCCTTCGCGATGGCAAAGAAATGATTTTGGATATTACTTTGTAGCACTTCGACAGGCTCAGTGACCGGGTATTCGACAAGCTCAGTGACCGTTTTTCGACAGGCTCAGCGAACAACCGGTGGCTGAGCTTGTCGAAGCCTGCTTCTATGTGACAACATTTCATTCAAAATTTCTGTTGACCAGAATAGCACTTCGACAGGCTCAGTGACCGGGTATTCGACAGGCTCAGTGACCGCACTTCGACAGGCTCAGTGACCGGGCGTTCGAAAGGCTGAGGGAACAGGTGTTCGGTATTTTCAATTAACCTAAGCCTGTTGAAAGAGTAACCTCCGCCATTGCATGGACCCGGTATTTCCATTTGCCATCTAACGATTCGCAGAGAATGTAGGTGCGCAGTTTATTGATTCTTTTAAGTAATGTTTTATTTCCCTTCATTTGAAAAATAGCGCCATCCTCAAGTTGAGATAAGGTTGTTGTACCAATCTTTGTAGTATCATATTTACGCAGTACTTGCAACAATTTAACGTCGGCAGATTGCGAGTATTTGGGGTTTTGCATGTGCTTGGCTAATGTTGCTTTGAGATCATAAGGAAATAACTCGAGCTCAAAAAATGGGCGCATACAGCGCTTAAATTCATTCTTCCATTCGGCACCATGAGGATCATGGTTATTGCCATATTTTATGAATGCTGTATGGTGAGCCAACTCATGCACAAAGGTGATTAAAAACTCAAACGGACTTAAATTATGGTTAATAGAGATGCGTGAACCTTTACCAGAATGCGGTGTATAATCGCCATACCTGCCCTTTCGCTCCACTTCAATATGTAGGTGCAAACGATGAAACATTATAAGCTCAGCACAAGGGCTCAATGCAGGCTTTGGCAAATATTCTGAAAGAACCAACACCAACTTGGCCTTATGTGTTTCCTGTTGTTCTGTAAGCGAATCAAATAATTTAAACGTCATTCAACTTACTTAAGCAAAACCTCTGCCAATATAACCTCTGCAGCCTTTTTGGCTTCAATTGATATGAGTACCTCCTCATTGAGCTCATTGATATATAAACTCATCTCTTGTTTGAGTATATAATTTTCATTCCCAATACCAACTTTTATATCCCCTTTATTGGCATGTAAAAATAAAAACTGCCCAGAGGTGGTTTGATCCAACTCTATGCATTCTCCTTTTTCCAAAGCTAATAATTGGGAACTAGTTTTACCATCGCCAATGAGCATTACATTGAAGTCTTTGCCCTTACCTTTACATTGAATTGGCAGGTCGCCCTTAAAGTTAATTTCATCGCCGGGTAGCAACAATTGGTGTTTCTTTCGACTGATGGTTAATAGGGAAGCTCCTTCTAAAAAAAGCAAGTTTCTTTTAACACCCTGTAAACTGCTGAAGATTGATTGAGGGGCGGTAATGGAAGCTTTACTGATGCGCAACCTAAAATTTAATTTGGCATAATTGGCCTTAGTAGGGAGGATCAATAACTGCGTGGTAATACCTCCATCCCACCTCTTTTGACTATAATTATCCTTATTTAAAACTATTATTTTCATATGGCCAATTTTAAGTTCAATTGAACTAAATCTTTTAAAACATCTTCAGAAATACCTGCTCTTATTCCTGGTAATACTGGAACTCTTATTTGCCAGCTATTTCCATACACAATGACATCATTTACAACATCACTCCTAAACATTACTGGGGTATCAAAATCTATAAAATATACAGCATCACTGCACAATGCAAAGTGAGGTGCTGCCCAAAAAACAAAAAGTAAAGACAACAACGCTATAAGCGAATACCTAATAATTAAATCTTTTCTATCAAATAATTTGGGCATATCCGATTTCTTTGCGGGAAGGTAAACTAAAAATAAATACGATAAAAAGGAACTGGAAATAAGCCTATTTGATAATTGGTATCAACTTGGCCAGTTTTAGGATTATACGTTTGGTTCAAAACGTTTTGGGTATTGAAAACATTTTGAATGTCTAGGGCAAACTCTTGGGCAAACTTTTTACTATTCTTTTTGTAGCTAATTTTAATATCCGTTCTAAAGTAATCTTGTTGTCTATCTTTATACGCGTTACTATAATCAAAAACTTCTTCACCATTGGCTTGTGATGCCTGTTCATTTATTGGAATAAACCTTCTACCACCACTATAATTTACCTTTAAATTTAAGGCAAAAACATTGTTTTTGTTGGCACCCACTTTCCATTCCTTACCAGCCAAAGCGTTTAAAACAAAGTTGCCATTAAAAGCAGTATTGCGCCATACCATATCACTGCCTTGATACTTGCTTTGGTAGAATGAACCTGTTCCCAAATAATAAAAACCTTTGTTAAAGAAACGTTCTAAAGTTATTTCCATACCATAGTTATATCCTTTGCCTTTGTTGACCAAGCTATCTTCATAAACTGGAATAAAATCTGCACCAAAATTAACCGTAGAAAAATAAGATGAATTAATGGTAACGGGTAATTTAGACAATGCTTGGTAATAGGTTTCAACCTTAATTCTGGTATTTTCTGTCATCATTAAATCATAGCCCAATACAAAATGGTGTGCCTGACTCATGCCTAGGTTTTTATTGGTTTCTGTATAAACCCTATTTGGCGTATCAACCAAAGTTTGGGTAAAATAAGTTAGTAAAGGCTGCGCCTGGCCATGCTTGCCATAACCTAAACTAATGGATTGTTTGGGATTTATCTGGTAACGGATACTTGCTCTAGGATCAACCGTATAAGTATTATTAAGTAAAATAGAACTAAAATGAACACCACCGTTTAAGGTTAAATCTTCTGTAACCCTGTAGTTATAATTAACATACATTTGGGTAAGCATGGTTGACTTTTTAAAGTCTAATCGTTGGTAATATTTATTTATTTCTGTTAACCAAATACTATCGTTCATGTTTCCACCTAACCTACTTTCAATGAACCCAATTTTAAGCGCATGCTGTGCATTGAATTTTTGGTTATAATAAGTATGTAAACTGATGCGATTATTATCGGTGTACCTATTGATATAATAAAATTTATTGAGGCTGTAATCTAGTGTATCAACTCTGGCATTGTTGGATTCTCCAGAGGCAGTTAGAACAGATTTTATATACGCTTTTTTACCAAGCATAACGAAATGACTGATACCAACCACACCCATTTTACTTGAATAATCAACATCTAATGGGAAACTTATTTTATTTAATTCCTCTTTAGTTTTCTTGCTGTCTGATAATTGGGTAGAACTACTGCCACCCATGCCAAATACAGTAACTGCGCCAATTTTTGTTTGAGGGAAGTTAAATTTAAAAGATAAATCTTGGTAGGCAGGAATGCCCGATGCGCCAAATTTAATGCCCACTGCATCAAAAATACTCAAGGTAGAATACCTGTAACTAGCTATATAGGATGAACCCTTCTTTTTATTGATTGGTCCTTCGGCTAAAAGCTCTAAACCACTGAATCCAATTTGACCAATGAACTCTCTTTTTTCGTTGTTGCCTGAGCGCATTTTTAAATCGAATACGCCTGAGTTGGCATTGCCATATTCCGCAGGGAATGCTCCTGTCATAAAATCTGAGTTGCCTAAAACATTGTTATTTAAAATACTTACTGGACCACCATTTGCACCTTGACTACTAAAGTGATTTGGATTGGGGATATCGGCACCCTCAAAACGCCATAATAAACCCATAGGTGAGTTTCCGCGGATAACAATATCATTGCGTTGGTCATTACCTCCACCAGCAACACCAGCAAAGCTAGAAGCCATTCTACTAGGATCACCAAAGCCACCAGCAAAGCGCTGAGTTTGATCGATGGTAAAAGAGCGACCACTAACTAGGATAAGTTCATTATTAACTTGCGCTTTATTGCTTTGCGCGCTAATCACTACCTCGTTTGCTTTCATTACCTTTTCTAGTAATTCTATATTGAGCACCACCTCTTTGGCCGAATTAACAATTACATCTGAAAGTACTTTGTCTTCGAACCCAATGTAAGAAACCTTGATGGTTTTACGACCAAGGTTTACCTTTTCAATTTTGAATTTACCATTTTCATCGGTACTTGCACCCCAGGTTTTATTGTCGTTTATAACCATAACGGTTGCGCCAATAAGAGGTTGCTTGGTGTCCCTGTCGGTAACAACTCCCCTTACAACTTGAGTAAAATCTTGGGCTTGACCCAAAAAGCTGAATAAAATTAAAAAGCTGCTGAATAAAATTTGTTTCATTGGGCTGTAAAATAATGAAACAAAAATGGCTTAGAAAAGTTGACCTTTCATTTGAAGTTCAACGAAACGAACAATTTTTCTGATGAAACGAACATTTTTAAATATGAATTCCGAATTCTGAAGTAAATTGCAAGGTAATTAGAATAGCAGAAAATGGAAAAAAGTGACATTTTAAAAGCTTTGAGCACTGTTCAAGAGCCTGATTTAAAAAAGGATTTAGTGTTTTTAAAGATGATCCAAGACATTGAAATAAACGGCAATGAGGTGAGTTTTAAAGTTGTGCTTACCACGCCTGCTTGCCCTATGAAGGATAAAATTGAAAAGGATTGTGTAGATGCTATTCACAACTTGGTATCGGATCAAGCCGTTGTAAAATTAGAATTTACAGCCAATGTAACCTCCAATAGGAGCGATAAATTAACCTTACCTCATGTAAAAAATATTATTGCCATTGCCAGTGGAAAGGGCGGAGTTGGCAAATCTAGTGTGGCTAGCAATTTGGCCATTGCCTTGTCTTTAAAAGGTGCAAAAGTGGGCTTATTAGATGCCGATATTCATGGTCCTTCTGTACCCATGATGTTTGGTGTAATGAACGAACAGCCAATGATGCGGAATGTGGATGGCAAGGAATTGATGGTGCCCATTGAGAAATTTGGCATAAAATTGCTTTCTATAGGCTTTTTAATTAAGCCGGAGCAAGCCGTTGTTTGGCGTGGCCCAATGGTTTCATCTGCCCTCCGCCAATTTGTGAACGATACAGATTGGGGCGAATTGGATTACCTTATTTTGGATTTACCTCCCGGAACAGGTGATGTGCATTTAACCATGATACAAGTGGTTCCGTTAACAGGCGTTGTGATGGTTACAACACCGCAGGCCATTGCATTGGCAGATGCCTACAAAGCAGCTACCATGTTTGGCATGACAGGTGTAAATGTACCTATTTTGGGCATAGTAGAGAACATGGCCTATTTTACTCCAGCCGAATTACCAGATAACAAATACCACATTTTTGGGCAAGGAGGTGGCAAAAATATGTCGAATGAATTACAAGTTCCTTTCTTGGGTGAAGTACCAATTTTTATGGGCATCAGAGAAGGTGGCGATCAAGGCACACCGGGCGCGGCGATTGAAGGCTCACCCGGGCAAAAAGTATTTTTCCAAATTGCCGAGAAAGTTGCCCAGCAAATTGCCCTCATAAATGCAAAACCCCGAGAAGTTGTTGGTCAGTAACTTTAAAATAAACTAACTAAACAACATTGAATTATTATATTGAATAAGATTTCCTTATTTTCGAAGATAGATGTACGAAGAATTAAAAGCAAAAATTGAAATAGCATTAAATGGCATGCGTCCGTTTTTACAAGCCGATGGGGGCGATGTAGAATTGGTAGAGGTAACAGACGAAATGGAAGTAAAGCTGCGCTTGGTGGGCAATTGCAGCAATTGCAGTATGAGCTCTATGACCATGAAGGCTGGCATTGAAAGCGGCATTAAAAATGCTTTGCCGGAGATTTTAAAAGTATCTGCAATTTAGTTTAGAAATTTTATCGTGAAAAAGTCAGGTCTTTGAGATGTTTATTAAGCCCAAACCTTTGTGCCTTCGGTGCAATTGGTGCAAATATCAATCTCTTTTCTTGAACGCAATATGGCCGATCTAAAGCCATTGTAAGCTGCGCCGTGCCAAACCTTTTCAAAGGAGTCTATGCTCACATCTCCAAATCTGTGGGTGGCATCTTTATCAAAGCAACAAGGTACTACTAAACCATCCCAAGTAATCACACTTCCGCGCCACAAACGCCAACATTGGTTCAGTAATTCATTTTTTATTTCGTAGCCCTTCTCCGTTTTTTTATACCTACTCAATGCATCGTTCTCAGGTATCAATTCATCGGTATTTTGATAATCATAAATTTGGGCCGTTTTGATCCCAAGTTCATCTACGCCAATCTCTTTTGCCAATTTTTTTAACTCAGGTATTTGATGCTCATTGTGCTTAAATGCAATAAACTGCCAGATGATATGTGGTGTAGATTTACCCAATTCTTTCTTCCACTTTATTAAGTTTTGAGTTCCTTCAATTACCTTCTCTAAATTCCCTCCAATGCGGTATTTTTGATAGGTTTCTTGGGTAATGCCATCTACCGAAATAATTAACCTATCTAAGCCAGATTCTATAGTAGCCTTGGCCATTTCATCTGTGAAGTAATGTGCATTGCTTGAAGTGGCAGTATAAATATTTTTGGCAGCAGCAACTTTTACAAATTCCAAAAATTGCTTATTCAAAAATGGCTCACCTTGAAAATACAAAATCAAGTAAACCAAATCTGCGTGCAGTTCCTCAATCATCTTTTTATACAAAGTTAAATCGAGCATGCCTGTATTTCTAGAAAACTCTCGCAAACCACTTGGGCACTGCGGACAGCGTAAATTGCAACTAGTGGTTGGTTCAATCTCCATTACCACAGGCATGCCCCAATGTATGGATTTGCGCATGGCACGAGACAATAAATAACTGGAATATAATTGTACGGCATTTCCTAATCTCCTCGCATTGAGCTTCGAAAGAAAATTTAATCCGTCGGTAAAATTGCGATTCATGTATGGCGAATTAACGACAAAGGGAGCGTAATAAAAAGTCTATAGTCCATAGTCGATAGCTAATAACTAAATATGACCTTTTTAGATCCAACAAAAAGTCCATAAACCTCAGCAAAATTTACTGAGACTTATGGACTTTCGGGTATGGAATATGGTCTATTGACCATGGACTATTAATCTACATTATCATGCAGAAAAGAATTGTTGGTTTTAATTTCTGGTTTGCCCGTATTGTCGTCGAATAAACTCAAACGGCTTGCATTGGTAGCCGACGAATGAGGCACATCATCTAAACGTTTCAGTTTCCTTCTATAGGCTGGCTCCTTCTCAAGATCACGCAAGCCTTGTGGGTTACTGATACTCATATTTAAATCTTTTAACGTTTTGATCCTATTGATATGCTTTTCAATTTTCTTCTCTTGTTCTTCAGTATTTAGATCATTCATCAAATCAAAGGTAGTTTGTAGGGTAATAGCTTCGGGTAATTTATCAAAAACCATGTCCTCAATAGTTTGATCTATTTCTGCTTCATCATCAAAAAAATTTTGAGGCATTTCTATGTCGAACGGACTTTCAATTTGCTCCTCTTCAATCCTCAAATTTAAATCAATATCATTTACATTTACATCTTTTGGTTTAGGTTCAAACCGCTCATCTTCCAAGCTATATTTTGTAGGCTCAGGAATAATAGGGCGCGGAACAAATCCTTTCACGCTTTGTGGCTTTGGTTCAATTTGCGGTGTTACTTGAGCAGTTGGTT
Source organism: Bacteroidota bacterium (assembly GCA_947485745.1). Lineage (GTDB taxonomy): Bacteria > Bacteroidota > Bacteroidia > UKL13-3 > UKL13-3 > B1. Next base: position 2,444 of record CANKQY010000077.1, on the reverse strand, counting down.
TAGCGTCTACATTGCCAACAATAATTTTATTTTCTTTTGGCATAGATTCAAATCCAGTGGCTATTAAGGTAACCGAAATATTATCGCCTAAAGTTTCATCGTAACTAGTTCCAATAATCATTTCTGCGCTAAAGCCACTCTCCTCTTGAATATAATTGTTAATCTCTTCAAACTCGCTCATCAACAATTCAGACTCGCCAGAAGCAGAACTCACGTTTAATAGAATATTTTTAGCACCATGTATTTTACTTTCATTGAGCAATGGCGAATTTAAAGCAGCCTTTACAGCATCAATTGCTCGGTTAGCGCCACTAGCTTGGGCCGAACCCATCAAGGCAACTCCACTAGATTTCATAACCGTTTTAACATCCTCAAAATCTACATTGATTTCACCGGGGAAAGTAATTACTTCTGCAATTCCTTTAGCGGCAGTATTCAATATTTCATTTGCATGTCCGAATGCCTGGCGCAGTGGCAAATTGCCATACATTTCTTTTATTTTATCATTACTAATGATGAGCAAACAATCAACAGAGTTCTTCAAAGCTTCCATGCCTTCGAAGGCAATATCTTTCCTACGTTTACCTTCAAAAGAAAATGGCGTGGTAACAATACCCACCGTTAGGATATCCATTTCTCTAGCTGTTTTGGCAATGATAGGCGCTGCGCCAGTGCCAGTGCCACCACCCATACCAGCGGTAATAAACAACATTTTGGTATTAACACCCAAAGTATCAATAATATCTTCAATGGCTTCCATGGCAGAATTCTTACCAACTTCAGGGTTTGAGCCCGCGCCCAAACCTTGCGTGAGGCTGGCTCCAAGCTGTATTTTATTTGGAATAGGACTTGCCTCCAAAGCCTGCAAATCTGTATTGCAAATAATAAAATCAACGCCTTTTATGCCTTTTGAAAACATATAGTTTACGGCATTTCCACCGCCACCACCAACACCCAATACTTTTATAATGGATGATTTTTCTTTGGGCATGTTAAATTTAAATGAGCTTTCCATATTGTATCTTTTTTAGTTATCATTCCATTGAAATAGAAGAATACCAATGCTTGTTAATTTTTAAAAATCGTTGAGATCATCATCGTCGTATAACCACTTTTTTCCTTTGTTAAACCAACGTGAAAGTACGTTCGATTGCTTTACTTCTTCTTCAGCAATTTTGCGTTCAGTATCATTACTAATTGAGCTTATTTTTTCTAACTCTTCAATGCTCTTAAAGCCTTTCAATACCAGACCTACTCCAGTTGCGTAAATAGGGCTCTTAATTTCTTCGATGGCTGTTTTGCCTATATGTTCATTGGCGTAACCAATTCTTGTATCTAAACTGGTTACAAATTCAACCAATTTATCAAGGTGTTTTAATTGCGATCCACCACCAGTTATAACGATACCTGCATTCAATTTCTTTTCTAATCCAGAACTTTTTATTTCATATAAAACAGATTCGAAAATCTCCTCTACCCTAGCCTGAATAACCATGGCTAAATTTTTCACAGAAACCTCTTTTGGAGGGCGACCATGAAAACTGGGGATACATACTATTTCATTGTCTTTATTTTCGTCGGCCAGGGCTGAACCAAATTTTACTTTCAAGGCCTCTGCCTGATTTTTTAATACATTACATCCCTCTTCTACATCTTTGGTAATGATGTTTCCACCAAAAGGAATTACAGCAGTATGCCTTAGGATACCATTTTTAAAGATGGCCACATCGGTTGTTCCACCTCCAATATCTACCAAACAAACACCAGCTTCTAATTCTTCTGATGTTAATACGGCATCTGAAGAAGAAAGTGGCTCAAGAATTAAATCTGCCACCTCTAAGCCAGCACGGTCAACGCTCTTGTATATATTTTTGATAGCATCAACATTACCGGTGATGATGTGAAAATTAGAACTCAAACGAATGCCCGACATGCCAATTGGATCATACACATCGCCAATATCATCTACGGTATATTCTTGCGGTAACACATGTATAATTTCATCGCCTGGAGCCAAGGCCAATTTGTAAGTATCTTTAATTAAATTGGCAACATCTTGTTTACTAATTTCTTCATCTTTGTTATTAGCCAAGCTAATGCTGTTGCGATGTTGGGCACTTTTTATATGCTGGCCAGCAATACCAACATGAACGGTTTGTATCACCAACTGAATATTGTTTTTTAACAAAGATTGTTTGGCTTTTTCAATTGCCTCGTTGATAGCCTTAACAGTTTTTTCAATATTCCTTACCTCACCCCTAATCACACCAAGACTCTCGGCCTTGCCCATGCCAAGTACCTCAATTTTGCCATGTTCATTGCGGCGACCAACGATAGCACATACCTTGGTGGTGCCAATATCTAATCCTACAATAACTTTAGATTCTGCCGACATTATTTTAATTTTTACTTTTTACAAATTACCTGACCTTCAAAGCGGACGT
>CANKQY010000076.1 GCA_947485745.1 Bacteroidota bacterium | reverse complement strand
GTTAAATTTAAACAAGTTGAGTATATCAAAGATTTTATTGGCGATGAATTTGATGGCATTATTTCTGGTGTAACTGAGTGGGGTATTTATGTTGAAATTAGTCAGTACAGGTGCGAAGGTCTAATGCGCTTATCAAATATGGGAGATGATTTTTATGATTACGACTCAGGTAATCAATGGATTATTGGAAGAAGAAATAGAAAGAAATTTCAATTGGGCGATCAAATAAAAGTTATCGTAGTTGCGGCCGATATTTTTAAACGTCAGGTTGATTTAAGTTTGGTAGATGATGGTGTAAAACAGTCGTTTAAAAAAGATTGGGATCAGGAAAAGAAACGCAGAGATAAAAAAGGAAAAGGGGCAAAAAAGGGGAGAAGGAGATAGTTTTTTTATTTCTAATAAAAGGTCGCTAATTGCCGCATCATTTGATTTTTCGATTAAAAATAATATTTTTAATTAATGGAATTTGAAAAAGCCAGCAAGAATATTTTAGGCAGAATTGAAAAGGAATTGCCTTCCTTTAAGTTAGAGGGCCCAATTATTTCATCTTGTTTTTTAGGTAACAAATTTTGGCGCAATGCACATGCCGAAACTATAATCCCAAGTATTTTCCGTAAAATAAATGTTTCCTATCAAAGGGAACGTTTTACTTTAGCAGATTCAGATTTCATAGACCTAGATTGGGTTAAAGAGAAACAACCTAATTTAGTAATTCTTTTTCATGGTTTAGAAGGGTCGTCGCAATCTCAATATATAAAAGGTTTTGTAAATACTTTTTCAAAGCAAAATTTTGACTGTTGTGCTGTTAATTTCAGAAGTTGCAGTGGTCAAAATAATAAGCTATTAAGAAGTTACCATAGCGGTGCCAGTGAAGATATGCACGAGGTTATTTCTCATGTTTTAGCAACTAATCATTATCAAAAAATTTACCTTGTAGGCTTTAGTTTGGGCGGAAATGTATTGCTCAAATATCTGGGGGAAAATAAATTTCAAATATCTCCTTTGGTTCAGGCAGCAATTGCATTTTCTGTACCCATTGATTTAAGCGCTGGTGCTACAAAATTGGCTCAACTTTCCAATGGTCTATATATGCGAATTTTTTTGAATAGTTTGAACACTAAACTAAAGGAAAAGGCAAAGGTATTTCCCGGTAAATTAGATATTGCTGATTTGGATAAAATAAAAACTTTTCAAGAATGGGACAACCGCTTTACCGCTCCAATTAATGGCTTTGAGGATGCTGCAGATTATTACCAAAAATCTAGCAGTAAGCAATATTTAAAGAATATTGTAATTCCAACCCTACTAGTCAATGCCCTCAACGACCCTTTTTTGCCTTTGGCTTGTTTTCCAGTTGAGGCAGAAATTTCTCAATCTGTTATTTTTGAATCACCTTCTTATGGCGGGCATTGCGGTTTTGCCATAGATTGGCCCAATGGTAATTATTATAGTGAACAAAGAGCACTTCAATTTTTTTTAAACAAAACATAAATCTGTATGTTTGAACCAATATGCAAAATTACTCAGAATTACATCAATTAATCAGCCATAAAATTGCAAATACAGCTTATGGTACTCACCCTAAAGAGCTGTATGAACCAATCAATTATATGATGTCGTTAGGTGGCAAACGCCTGAGGCCAATACTTACCTTAATGGCATGTGATTTATTTGGTAAAGATTTAAGCAACGCGCTGGATGCGGCTTTAGCAATTGAAGTTTTTCATAATTTTACCTTGGTTCATGATGATATTATGGACAATGCACCATTGCGCAGAGGGCAAGAAACCATCTTTAAAAAGTGGAATATGCCAGTAGCAATTTTGAGTGGCGATTTGATGATGATAAAATCCATTGATTTATTGGCTCAAACCCAGAATACAAACCTGGCTATATTGATCCAAGTTTTTAATGATGCAGCCGCAAAGGTTTGCGAAGGGCAGCAGATTGATATGAATTTTGAAACTCGAACTGATGTATCTCATGATGAATACATACACATGATAACTTTAAAAACTGCCGTTTTATTAGGGGCAGCGCTTGAGATTGGCGCAGTTATTGGCGGTGCAAATGAAACTGATGCCAAACATTTATACAATTTTGGCAAAAACATTGGCATCGCTTTTCAAATTCAGGATGATATTTTAGATAGTTTTGGAGAAGGTCACCAAGTGGGAAAATTAATTGGAGGCGATATTGCTGCCAATAAAAAAACCCTATTACTCATTGAATTATTGGCTGTTGTTCATAAAGATGATAAGGCTTTATTAAATCAGTTATTAAGCGAACAACATCAAGAAAAAAAGATAAATGGCGTTTTAGATTTATACGCCAAATATCAAATAAAAGAGTTTGCAGAAAACTTAAAAAAACAATACTTAAGTGAAGCTTATCTTCATATGCAATCAATTTCAATAGCCGAGGAAAGGAAAGCTCTACTTATTCATACAGCTAACGAATTGATGGAGCGTATGAGTTAATTAAAGTTTATTTTAGGCAATCAGTCTTGTTTTTTTAAATTTTAAGATGCCTACAATAAGCTAAGATATCCTGCCCCATTTGGCTGTTTTACGGTATAGCGCGTCATATTTGGCCATGGGTTTATTTTCTTCCGCTTGCAAATTTGGATCGTTTTCTAGTAATGCTTCTGCCGAATTACGCGCCAAAGCTAATATGGCAGTATCATGGTAGAGGTCGCCAATTTTTAAATCTAATACCCCGCTCTGAGCTGTTCCTTCTAGCTCTCCGGGACCGCGTATTTTTAAATCGGCCTCAGCAATTTTAAAGCCATCTGTAGTTTCTACCATTGTATTTAATCTTAATTTGGCCTCCTTACTTTGTTTAATATCGCTTATCAAAATACAATAAGATTGATCTGCTCCTCGTCCAACTCTTCCGCGCAATTGATGTAATTGTGATAAGCCAAATTTTTGAGCGCTTTCAATAATCATCACACTGGCATTTGGAACATTTACACCTACCTCAATAACAGTTGTTGCTACCATTATATTTGTTTCACCTCGCAAAAATCGGTTCATTTCAAACTCCTTTTCTTTAGGCTTCATCCTGCCATGCAAAATGCTAACTTGATAATTTGGTTCAGGAAATTCTCTGCAAATACTCTCATAACCATCTACTAAATTTTTATAATCCAAGGTTTCAGACTCCTCAATCAATGGATATACAATATAAATTTGCCTTCCTTTTTGTACTTCATTTTTAATGAAACCAAACACTGCTAACCTGCTTGCATCATAGCGCATCAAGGTTTGTATGGGCTTCCTGCCAGCAGGCAATTCGTCTATAACCGATGTATCTAAATCACCATATAATGTCATAGCCAACGTGCGCGGAATTGGTGTTGCCGTCATCACCAATACATGAGGTGGGTAAGTATTCTTTTGCCACAATTTAGCCCTTTGCTCTACTCCAAATCGGTGTTGCTCATCCACTATAGCGATTCCCAAATTTTTAAAAGCAACTTTGTTTTCTATCAATGCATGTGTGCCAATTAAAATTTGCAGTTCACCATTTTCCAGCGCTTCGTGTATAATCCTTCTTTCCTTTGTAAGAGTTGATCCCGTTAAAAGCTTTACCGTTACAGGAAGGTCTTTTACCAATAAACTAATTGAAGTAAAATGTTGCATGGCCAATATTTCTGTTGGAGCCATCATACATGCTTGGTATCCATTATCAATGGCCATCAGCATGGCTAATAAGGCTACAACTGTTTTGCCTGAGCCAACATCGCCTTGAACCAAACGATTCATTTGCACGCCTTTTTTTACATCAGCCCTAATTTCTTTTACAACACGTTTCTGCGCATTGGTTAATTCGAATGGCAAATATTTGTTGTAAAAATCGTTGAACCTATCGCCAATAATTTCCAGCTTAATGCCATTGAAAAGTTGATGTCGTTTAACTTTATACCTGAGTAATTTGAGCTGGATAAAAAAGAATTCTTCAAACTTTAAGCGGTATTGTGCCTTTGCCAAAACAGCCAGGTTGGGAGGGAAGTGTACGTTTTGCAAAGCCAGCTTTCTATCCATTAAATCATGTTCTTTCAGCAATGGCTCACTCAAACTTTCTTCAATTTCAAACTGGGTATTCATCATCAAAGTGTTGATGGCTTTCATCAGCACTTTTGAATCAATACCTCTTGCCTTCATTTTTTCGGTGCAATTATACATGGGCATAATATGCAAGTACTTTTTATTTGCAGCATCTTCAGGGTCATCCAAATTTGGATGCACAATGTTCATAGAGCCATTAAACTCATTGGGCTTTCCAAAAGCCAAATAAACTGTATTTGCTTTCAATGAATCTTTGATCCATTTATGACCCTGAAACCAAACCAATTCAAGTACCCCAGTTTCATCACTTAATTCCGCAACTAGCCGCTGACTACCTTTGGTACCGAGTGTCCTAAGGTTCGATAAAACGCCCTTTACTTGCACATAAGGCATGTCTGCACGCAATTCAGAAATTTTATAAACCTTACTTCTATCAATATGCCTATATGGAAAATGAAACAGCAAATCGTTGAAGGTAAATATTTGCAATTCCTTCTTCAATAGCTCCCCCTTAGCAGGACCAATTCCCTTTAAATATTCAATAGGAGTAAGGAGGAATGACATGGAGTTAAAAGTGAAAAGTTAAAAACTAAAAGTGAAAAGTTGTTGAATATTGTTTGACCCCGTCGGGGTCACATGTTTATAGCATAACAATTTCCCATAGTTATACGACCCCATCGGGGTCGAGTGTTCATAGCAGAATAATTTCCTATAGATATACGACCCCATCAGGGTCGAATGTTTATAGCAGAATAATTTTCTATAGATATACGACCCCATCGGGGTCGAATGTTTATAGCAGAATAATTTTCTATAGATATACGACCCCATCGGGGTCGAATGTTTATAGCATAACAATTTCCCATAGATATACGACCCCATCGGGGTCGAATGTTTATAGCATAACAATTTTCTACAGATATACGACCTCATCAGGGTCGAATGTGAATTTACTATATTACAATGGGTCACGATTTTCAATTTTATCTTTACTTCATAATTCATAACTCATAACTCATACTTCATAACCTGCGACCTGTGACCTGCGACCAGTTCCTACTTCGGCAGAATATCGCCTTTCTTATTTACATATAGGTTGATGCTTTTGTAAATTACTTCGGCAATACCGTCTTCAAAAATGCCAATATTTTGAAATTCGAATGGAACAAGAACCCTACCGTCTTTATCAATTGCTCCCCACTTACCTTTTAGTTTTACCGGACAAATTCCTTCGTTAAAATATCCAGCTTCTTCAAAATATGGTTGATAAATATAATTTCCTTTTGGGTCGATAAATGCCCATTTGTTTTGATATAAAACAGCGGCTCTACCTTCTGCAAAAGGACGAATATCGTCGTAAATGGCAGGAATAATAAGCATGGCAGCTGTATCAATAAATCCAAATTTACCAGCAACTTCAACAGCAGCTAGGCCTTCATTAAATTCTTTGGCATAAGTATATTGAGCAGGTATTGTAAACGCTCCATTGGTATTAATAAACCCAAATTTACCATTTACATTTACTACTGCAAGACCTTCATTAAAGTTACTGATAAAACTAAAATCAGCTGCAGTAATTATTTTGCCGGTGCTATCTAATAAGCCAAATTTAGTTCCTTGCAAGTACCTGCCAATACCGTCTTCCATATCATCGCCATCATCAAAAATAAAATCAGTTGCATAGCTTCCATCTTGCTTGATATAGGCAAACTTGTACCCTAAATTACTGATGTCGTAGCCGAATTTATTTTGATGAATATCTATCTTTTTACCCACTCTGGCAATGCCATTAGAAAATGGTCTAGAATCGTAAATTTCTTTGGGTAATGTGAGTACAACTTTTCCTTTGTTGTTTAAGTAAAATCGCGCAAATTTATAATCCATTGCGGCTACCATTCCTTCCGAAAAGGTGCCAATAAATTGATATATTCCAGTATCAATTACTCTATTTTCTTTTACATCTATTAAACAGGGCATATTTCCCAAGGCAACAGATGCATAGCCATTATGGAAATTTTGGGCCAAATCATATTTAAAATCAATCACCACTTTGCCCTCATTGTTCATATATCCCCATTTGTCTTTTTTAAGAACAGGATATAGGTTTTGGGCCATTAGTATGTTCGAACCAATAAATATTACAGCAAATAATAGCGCTTTTTTCATTCCGCTAAATTAATCACCAAATTGAGTGATGCAAGTCCAATTGAATATTTTTTGCCACCAAGTCACAAAGACACTAAGGTTTTTTAGACAAATAAAAAATAAATCTGTGTGTTCTGTGCGATTTTCTTTGTGTGCTCTGTGGTTAATGAAAATATGCCTCAATCACAGAGGTCACGGAGAGAAGACACAGAGTTTTCGGAGGAAAATAAAAAAGAAATCTTTGTGTCTTGGAGCCTTGGTGGCAAAAATTTGTTACTAAAGGGCCTCAGCAACTACCTCTTTTACCTCTGGTACCATTTTAGTAAGCATGCCTTCAATACCGCGTTTTAGGGTAACGGTAGAAGAAGGGCAGCCGCTGCATGAGCCTTTTAATTCAACAGTTACCACACCTTCATTGAAAGATTTAAACGATATCATCCCACCGTCTGTTTCAACCGCTGGTTTGATATAAGTATCTAAAATCTCAATAATTTGTGCAATTACTGCTGCGTTAGGACCATCATGGTTTTGAACCTCCGACCTCTTGATAACAATCGGTTCGTTTGCCTCAACATAGGCAATTAAAAAATCTTTTACGATTGGAATAACTTCATGCCATTCTGTGCCTGGAGTTCTTGTAATGGTTACAAAATTGTTCATAATGAACACCCCATTTACAAAACTAAATTCAAATAAACTTTGTGCCAATGGCGAGCGCGTAGATTTTTCCTTTGTTGGAAAATCCTCCGCTTCCTCTGGCAAAATCATCTTGTTGAAACAAAATTTCATAGTCTCCGGATTCGGAGTTTCTTCGGCATATATATTCAGGAATTCTTTAGGTTCAGACATCTTATTTAGAATTAGTCTACAAATCTAAGGTTTATTGGGAGAAATACCTATCATTCCCAAAAATGTTACTAGGGTTTTAACCAACGGCCAATTGCCAATTCATTTCCTTTAACTACCTTCGCCTCAGTAATGCCCAAAAAACAAAAATATATTAGTCGGACTGATGCTATCATTAAAGTGGCGAGTTATTGTGCCTACCAAGAAAGATGTCATAATGAGGTTAAAGCCAAATTAGCAGATCTGGGGTTTTATGGTGAGGAAGCCAATGAAATAATGCTGCAAATGATTGAGCAAAACTACCTCAATGAAGAACGATTTGCCAAGGCATATGCCGGTGGCAAGTTTAGGGTAAAAAAGTGGGGAAGATTAAAAATCAAGCGTGAATTAAAGGCTCGTGCCATTTCAGATTATTGTATTCAATTAGGTTTAAAGGAAATTGAGGGGGATTTATATCTGCTTACCCTTCAAAATTTGGCTCAAGATAAAATGGAAAGTCTCAAAACAAAAAATCCTTTTGAAGCAAAGCACAAGGTTTACCTGTATTTGGCCACTAGGGGTTATGAATCAGATTTAATTGCTGATTGTTTAAATATGCTTTTGCGTTTAAAATCAAATGAGATAGAAGAGAGGACAAAATTGTGAGTAAAAGAGCCAATTCAAAGGCATTGTTATTATTATTTTTAGCTAATATCATCTCTGGCTTTTCACAAGGCCTTAGTATGATTGCCATTCCTTGGTATTTTGCCAAAAATAACCAGAGTAATTTTTTTAATGTTGGATATGGTTTCATTACCTTACTCATTTTATTTTTTGGCCTGTATGCTGGTACTTTGGTAGATAAATACAGCAGAAAAAAAAACTTCTTGGTGCTAAATTTAGTTTGTGGACTTCTTTTATTTTCAGTAGCATCCATTGGTTTTTACCAAAATAATTTATCGCCTTTTATTGTAATATCCATTTTTGCAATTACACTACTCAACTATAATATTCACTACCCCACACTCTATGCTTTTGTGCACGAAATTACTGAGCCAGATCAATACCAAAAGGTAAATTCTTGGATAGAAATTGTGGGACAATCAACCTCAATCTTAAGTGGTGCTTTGGCCGCAATTTTAATAGATGGGATTGATCCAAATTCAAACAAAATTGCGGGCATTAGTCATTCATTGCATATTTCGATACCTAAGTGGGAAATTTGGGAGATTTTTATGCTCGATGCTAGCACGTATTTTATAGCTGTAGCGCTTATTGCTTCCATTAAATATGCACCTATTTTAACACCTAAAATAGAATTAGGTTCTATTTTACAGCGCGTAAAAACTGGATTTACTTATTTAAAATTGAACAAACCCTTACTTGTTTTTGGCTTATTTTCTTATGCTGTTTTTGCAGCACTTTTAGTCTGTATACACTCCTTGTTACCTATTTATGTTGATAGCCATTTGCATGAAGATGGCTCTGTATTTGCTGCTGCAGATTTAATCTATGCAATAGGAGCTTTAGGTGCCGGCTTATTTGTAGGTAATGTTTTTGGGTCGATCCAAAGCGTTAAAGCTATAATCCTTCTTACTTTTCTAGCCGCTGCCTTGTTTTTATGGGCCTCCTTGAGTGATCAAGTTTGGATTATTTATTTGTTTTGTTTCTTGCTAGGGTTCAGTAATGCAGGTATTCGGGTATTGCGATTAACCTATTTCTTCCAACATATACCTAATGAGGTAATGGGCAGGGTGAATAGCATTTTTAATATGGGCAACGTGCTCACTAGGAGTATATTTATTTTCATGTTTTCTATCCCATTTTTTACAGAAGGAGATCAAATCGTATATGCGTTCGTGGTTTTGTCTGCTTATTTGGTTTTATCTGGATGTATTTTGTTGTTCTACAGAAATTCTATTCAAAATCGGATAGGTTGAAGCCAAAATAAACTTTAGCTCTTATGAATTTTAATATTCAGGTAAATTATTTAATATTGAGTACAAAATTAAACTACGTAATTTCTATGGTATCTTTATTTAGTTTAATATTTTGGGTCAATAAATAACATGCTAACATTACAAGAGTTAAATACCGTTTTAGGAGGAAGCTTTATTCAAGAAATAAGCAAGTCAAATCCTATTGAGCATGTGTTAATAGATAGCCGTAAATTGTTGTTTACAGAACAAGCTGTATTCATTGCCATTAAAGGAATTCACAATAATAGTCATGCATACTTAATTGATGTTTATGATGCCGGTGTTCGTAATTTTATAATTGAAAAAAACAATTATGAACCCAATAATATTACTGGATTAAAAGAGGTAAATATTATAGAGGTAAACAATGGTATCGAGGCTTTACAAACTGTTGCTAAACTCCATCGTTCTCAATTCAATTTGGATGTGGTTGGTATAACAGGTAGTAACGGAAAAACAATTGTAAAAGACTGGTTGACTCACCTATTAAAAGAAGAAGTAAACCTTGTTCGAAATCCAAAAAGTTATAATTCTCAAATTGGCGTGCCGCTCTCTGTTCTGCAAATTCAAGAGGCACATCAATTAGGTATTTTTGAAGCGGGCATTTCAGAAAATAATGAAATGACTCAATTAGAAAGTATCATACAGCCTAATCTTGGAATACTCACTTTAATTGGCGATGCGCACGATGAAGGCTTTCTCAATAAAGAGGAAAAGTTGGGTCAGAAATTACAATTATTTGCCCATTGCAATAAGGTGATTTACTGTGAAGATCAAGCTTTAGTTCAATCATATATTTTAAATAAAAGTTTCGGTTCGAACCAAAAAATATTTTACAGTTGGTCGCGCACAAACCACCAAGCAGATTTTTTTATTGAAACTTCGGTTATTGGTTCAAACACTCAATTAATTTGCCATAACAAAAAGGTTCAAATTCCATTTACAGATGAGGCATCCATTTGGAATGCATGTACTTGTTTTGCCTTTGTGCTTTTGCAAAATTATATGCAGCAAATTGTGCTTGATAAGTTTGCAGATTTACCTATTTTAGATATGCGCTTGCAGCTAAAAGAAGCACACCAAAATTGTTTGCTAATCAACGACAGTTACAGTGCAGATTTGAGTTCATTAAATATTGCACTAGAGTTTATGCAACAACATGCTGCAAATAATTTTAAAACAGTTATTCTATCAGATTTTCTTGAAAGTGGCAAATCGGAAGATGACTTGTATCTCAATATTGCCAAGCAGTTGGAGGCTTTCAAGGTTGATCAAGTAATTGGCATTGGAGAAGCTATTTCTAGAAATAGATTGAAGTTTAAAGGCACTACCAATAGTTTTTATGCTACAACAAAAGAGTTTCTTTCCAAATATGAGGTGACAAATTTTTCTTATCAAATTGTTTTATTGAAAGGTGCACGAAGTTTTGCCTTCGAGCGAATTGGGAAATGGTTAGAAAAAAAGGTGCATCAAACCGTGTTTGAAATAAACCTAAATGCCTTGATCCATAATTTAAATGTTTATAAGTCTTTATTAAAGCCAAAAGTTAAAGTTATGGCTATGGTAAAGGCTTTTAGCTATGGTGCAGGTAGCTATGAAATTGCTAGAATTTTAAATTTCAATCGCGTAGATTATTTAGCAGTAGCCTATGCAGATGAAGGTGTTATTTTGCGCAAAGCTGGGATCAAAACGCCAATAATGGTAATGAACCCAGAGGCACACAGTTTTGATGCCATTTTGCAATACAACTTAGAGCCTGAAATCTATAATTTTGAGATATTTCAAAGCCTTTTGCAAATTGCAGATGGGGAAGAAATCGGTATCCATATTGAATTAGATTCGGGTATGAAACGTTTGGGTTTTGATGAAAATCAATTGCCATTATTGAACCAATTATTAGCAGAAAATCAGCACTTAAAAGTAAGGTCTATCTTTACCCATCTTGCAGCAAGTGAAGACCTAGGTCATGATTTATTTACGCAAAAACAAATTGATTCATTTGAAAAAATGAGTGCGCTCCTCACAATAAATTTAAACTATCCTGTTTTACTTCATTGCCTCAACAGCGGCGGCATTGCCCGTTTCCCCAATGCGCAATTTGATATGGTTCGTTTAGGTATTGGTTTGTATGGTGTAAATCCAAGCGAAGTTAACTTGCCTTTACAAACCATTGGCACTTTAAAAACGGTTGTATCACAAGTTCGGCTTATAGAAGCCAATGAGAGTATTGGCTATGGAAGAAATGGGCACCTAAAAACTGATGGAAAAATTGCAATTGTGGCCATAGGTTACGCCGATGGTTTAGATAGAAAATTGAGCAATGGCAATGGCAGCATGCTTGTAAATGGAAAGCTCGCCAAAATTGTTGGCAATATCTGTATGGATATGACCATGCTTGACGTTAGTAATATTGATTGTAAGATGGGCGATGATGTGATTGTATTTGGTGAATCGCCAAATATCAATGAGCTAAGCCAAAAAATAGGAACCATCCCTTATGAGATACTTACTGGTGTATCTCAGAGGGTAAAACGCGTTTACTTCCATGAGTAAGTCTTCATGTAAAAACGCGATTCATCGCGTTTCCATTTGCCTAACCGCATACCTAGTCTCTTTGCCTAGTATCATGTCTCGCCATACCACATACATAGTCTCTGTGCCTAGTATCATGTCTCGCCTAACCGCATACCTAGTCTCTTTGCCTAGTATCATGTCTCGCCTAACCACATACCTAGTCTCTGTGCCTAGTATCACGTCTCGCCTTACCGCATACATAGTCTCTGTGCCTAGTATCATGTCTCGCCTTACCGCATACTTTATATCTGTGCCTCCTAACATGTATCGCCTTACCGCATACCGAAACGCGATGAATCGCGTTTTTACGGGTGGTATCCCGAGTGGAAGTGCGATGGCTCGCTTATGTGCCGGGCTTATACTGATGTTTGTTTTGGGGGCATGTATAGCGCCAAGTGTGGTGAAGGTGTGGAGCGATGAAAAGCACGAGGTTGATTCGAAAAAAGCACATCAGTATATCTTTTTTGTTCAGAGTAATAATCAAATCAATAGCCGGGTGGCCATGGATGAATTGGTTCGTTTAAGCGCCAATAAAAGCATACAAGGGTATTTATATACCAAAGGTGATCCTATTAACCCAGGCAACCGCGAGTATTATAAAAGCAAGATGAAACAGGAAGGTTATGATTATGTTGTGGTGATGAATTTAGCTGACTCAGCAAAGGTTGAAACTACTGTTGCAGGTGGAAATCCCAGCAGTGATAAAGGTTTTTATGGCGATTATTCCTTCAATATAGATCCGTATGCGTACAATCCATCTTATGAAAGAGAGAACAAGGTTTTTTCCATTATCACCACCGTGTATTATTTAGAAACTGGCAACAAAGTTTGGGTATGCGAAAGTAAGGTCTATAATCCCTCATCAGTTGAACAAGCTGTTAAAGAAACATCCAAAGAGGTAGTAAAAAAAATGAAGCGTAACGGGTTTATGAATTGAAGTAATTTAATTTAAAGCTTATTTTCTAAACCACGGAGCACTCGGAGAGAAGACACAGAGCTTTCGGAGGAGAATAAAAGGAAATCTTTCGTGCCTTTGTTATTTAATTTTTATGACTAAGTCAAAGCGATAATGCGCATAGGGTTGCCAAGCTTCTTGGTCAATAATAGTTCCGTTTACATTAAGCTCTTTACATATTTTCAGCAACTCATTTGGGTG
>CANKQY010000075.1 GCA_947485745.1 Bacteroidota bacterium | reverse complement strand
GCTCGGTATCCAAAATTTCCATGATTTCAATATCGGCATTGGCCAACGATTTTTTCATGATTTCGCTGCGTTGGCTTCCAGGCGCATCTTCTGGCAGGGCCATCATTTGCTTGCGGGCATCCTCGCGGTTACGTTTCAATATTTCATCAAACATTTTGGCCTGAGGTTCAGATAGGTTCAGCTTTACTTTTAATTCTTCAGCCTTTTTCTTCATCTCTTCCCTTTTTGCAGGATCCATTCCTGGTCCTCCTGGTTGTGCCTTGGCGGTTTGAACCAAGGTGAAAATGCATACAAGAAATGCAATGGAAATTAATCTTTTGGTCTTTTTCATATTGTTATTGTTTAATGATTTTAAGATACTGATTTGATAAATTGGTTTAATCAAATCTAAAAAAATAATTGTGAAGAATTTAAAACAATGAACTTTAATTCATTGTAATAAAAATTAATAGGATACTCATTAACAATTCCAAAGACAGAGGACCAAAGACCAAAGACCAAATAATTTATTTTTTTTAACCCTTTAAACATGATATTTTCGAGCTTGAAATGAAAGTAACATTTTTAGGAACAGGAACATCTCAGGGAGTGCCCATTATAGCCTGCGATTGCCGCGTTTGTAGCTCCCCTGATTCTAAAGATAAACGATTGCGCTCAAGCATCATGGTTGAACAAAATGGCAAAACCATTGTAGTAGACACTGGTCCAGATTTTAGAGAACAAATGTTGAGGCACCAAGTAAAACAATTGGATGCTATTTTGTTTACTCACGCCCACCGAGATCACATGGCAGGTTTGGATGATATCCGTGGTTTTAATTTTAGAATGAAACGAGCCATAGATGTTTATTGTGAGAAAAGGGTAGAGGCAGCCATCAGAAAAGAATTCTTTTATGCCTTTGAAGAGCCCAAATACCCTGGAGTTCCCGAGATGAATTTGCACCAAATTACCCTTGAGCCATTTCAAGTTTTAGGCATTCCAATTATACCCATTCAGGTTTTTCATCATCGCATGAAGGTCTTGGGTTTTAGGTTTGGCGATTTTGTTTACATTACCGATGCCAATAGAATTGAACCTGCAGAATTAGAGAAAATGAAAGGCTGCAAAGTATTGGTGCTTAATGCCCTCAGAAGGGAAGAGCATATTTCTCATTTTACCTTAAATGAAGCCGTTGATTTAGTAAATTTACTGAATCCCGAAGCTGCTTATTTTACACATATTAGTCACCAATTGGGTTTACACCAGGACGTTGAAGATGAATTGCCTGCACATATTCACTTGGCTTATGATGGATTGGAATTGTATTTTTAATGAAATCGCTGCACCAGCACTTATCCATTTTTCCTTTATTATCAAATGCCCTCAATGAACTTCTTTTGGGCTATTCGTTAAAAGATGCCTATCGCAATCAACCAGCAAATGAATTGAATTTGGTTTTTGAAAAAGGTCAGGAGCTTTTAAGTATGCAAATCAATACTTCCTGCAAAACTGCTTTGTTTTTCTTTTATGAATATCCACTCGAAAGAACAGGCTCCGTGTTTCCTTTGTTTAAGGAATTAGTTGGCAAGCCCATCCTTCAGGTGCAATCGCATGCTTTCAATCGCTCATTTCAAATAAATTTTGGTTCGAACCAAACCCTTGTTTTTAAATTATACGGACCACTCAGCAATGTGCTTTATTATGAGGGCGAAAAGGTTGTTAACCTGTTTAGACCAGCTATAGAAAACGATTGGTTTTTACCTGTCGAGGGGTTTAATCAAGCCCCAAGCGAAATGGCTTTGCCAAACTTCGAGGGCGTGTTTTATGTGAGCGAATCTATAGATGGCTTTTGCCTCAGTTTTGAAAAACCTGATGGAAAAATACTATTGGAAACGGAGGTCATTTTTGAGGCATTACATACATTTTCTAAGTGCTTCCTTCAGCAATATATTTTCACTACCCACCGCAATAAATTATTGGGTATTTACAAGCAAAAAGTTAAACGAGATAATGCCTTAAGGCATGGGGCAGAGCAATTTTTGAAATATGCCGAAACTGCTATTCCTTATGATGAAATTGGGCATATTTTGATGGCTAATTTGCACCAAATAAATAGGGGAGATATAAAGGTTGTTTTGGACGATTTTTATAGGAATGAACCTATTACCATTGAACTTAAAAAAGATTTAAGTCCGCAAAACAATGCCGCCAATTATTACCAAAAAGCCAAAAATAGGAAGAAGGAGCTTGGCATAAAACAAAAGCAGCAAGAAGCATGTTCAATTAGGTTACAAGAAAACAATGCTATACTTGAGAAAATTGAAAATGCGCAATTTCTCAAAGACTTGAAACCTTGGCTCAAAGAAGAAAAAACTGCAAATGAAATTCCCTTAAAAGAGAAGTTTAGAAAATTTGAATGCCAAGGTTTTCAAATTTATGTTGGAAAAAACGCTAAAAGTAACGATGAACTTACCCTTAAATTTGCCCACAAAGAAGATTTGTGGTTGCATGCTAAAGGTGTGAGTGGTAGTCATGTTATTATTAAGCACAAGCCCCAACAAAGTTTTCCAGAACCAGTTATTACAAGGGCTGCAGAAATTGCAGCACACTATTCATCTTCCGCCGGAAGCCAATTAGTGCCTGTAATTTATACTCCGAAAAAGTTTGTGCGCAAACCCAAAGGCGCCAACCCCGGACAAGTTTCAGTAGAAAAAGAAGAAATTATATTGGTTGAACCAAAGATAGAAATAAACTAAAACGAAAAACTAAAAGTTAAAAACTAAAACTAAAACTAAAACTAAAACTAATACTACAAGCTAAAAGCCAGCAGCCAGATGCCAGTAGCTAGCGGCCAACAGACAACAGCCAAAAGCCAACAGCCAAAGACCAACGACATGAAGATATTACTAAAGTACTTAAAGAACTATAAAAACCTAGTAGGATTAGCCTTACTACTAGCCTCCCTCAACCAACTCTTTTCAATGATGGATCCATTTATTTATGGAAAAATAATAGATAGGTTTGCTACCAATCCAGGTAGCCACACCGAAAACGAATTTATCAGAGGAGCTGGTTTACTCATTTTAGCTGCTATTGGCGTGGCCATGGTGAGCAGAATTGCAAAAGCATTCCAAGATTATACCATGAATTTGATCATTCAAAAACTTGGTGCTGCCGTTTATATAGATGGCTTAAAACACGCCTTGCAGCTGCCATTCCAAGAATTTGAAGACCAACGAAGTGGTGAGCTGCTCAATGTTCTACAAAAGGTGCGAACCGATTCTGAAAAGTTCATTATCAATTTTATCAATATCTTTTTTACCTCTGTGGTAGGTATCATTTTTGTAGTTATTTATGCCATTCAAGTGCAGCCCATGCTCATCTTAATCTATTTTGGCGCTAGCTTTTTATTGGCTTACCTCACTAGTATTTTATCCAAAAAAATTAAGTTGGTTCAGCAACGAATTGTGGCTCAAACAAAAGCATTGGCAGGCTCCACAACCGAATCTTTACGTAACATTGAACTCATTAAAAGTCTCGGTTTGACCCAACAAGAGATGAAGCGATTAAACCTATCTACCCAAAAAATATTGCGCCTAGAATTGGAGAAAGTAAAAGATATCAGAAGTATCAGTTTCTTGCAAGGAACCATAGTAAACTTCTTGCGCCAAAGTATACTTTTCATGTTGTTGTACATGATTTTCAAAAACCAAATGTCGCTTGGCCAATTAATGACTTTGCAGTTTTATTCTTTCTTCATTTTTGGTCCCATGCAAGAAATGGGCAATGTAATTATGAGTTATCGCGAGGCGGAAGCTTCCTTGCAAAATTTCCAAACCATTATGGAAAAGCCAATTGAAGTAAAACCTGCAAATCCGGTGCGCATTTATGCCATTGAAAAACTCAATTTTGAAGGCGTAAGTTTTATGCATAAAACGGGCAAGCATTACGCTTTGAACCAAATAAGCTTTGAAGCCAATAGTGGCGAAACCATTGCTTTTGTTGGACCGTCAGGCGCAGGTAAAACAACTTTGGTTAAGTTATTGGTGGGTTTATACGAACCCCATCAAGGCAAAATTTTATATAATGGCACACCTTCCAATGAAATAGATTTTGATGAACTTAGAAACCAAATTGGTTTTGTAACTCAAGATACCCAGTTGTTTTCGGGCACTATCAAAGAAAATTTATTGTTTGTTAACCCTCGCGCAAGCGATGAAGATATCATTAAAGCACTGCACCAAGCTTCTTGCGAATCACTTTTGAGTAGGAGCGAACTTGGCATCGATAGCATTATTGGTGAAGGAGGAATTAAAATTTCGGGTGGTGAAAAACAACGCCTGTCGATTGCAAGGGCCTTACTTCGTAATCCAAAATTACTCATCTTCGACGAAGCCACATCCGCTCTCGATTCAATCACCGAAGAGGAGATAGGCAATACCATCAAAGAAATTAGCAAACTGCAATCACATGTTACCGTAATGATTGCACACCGCCTTTCAACCATTATGCACGCAACTAGAATCTACGTACTAGAAAAAGGCGAATTAGTAGAAACAGGCAAGCACGAGGACCTAATTGCCCTAAAAGGCCTTTACTACGCCATGTGGCGCCAGCAGATTGGGGAAAGGTGAAAGGGGAAGGGGAGAAAGAGAAGAATACGTGTAGGGGCGAAAAATATTTCGCCCTCATGCGGGATGTAAATGAGATAAATGTCAAATGCGAAAGAATACGTGTAGGGGCGAAAAATATTTCGCCCTCATGCGGGATGGAAAGGAGATAAATGTCAAAGGCGAAAGAATACGTGTAGGGGCGAAAAATATTTCGCCCTTATGCAGGATGTAAATGAGATAAATGTCAAATGCGAAAGAATACGTGTAGGGGCGAAAAATATTTCGCCCTTATGCAGGATGGAAATGAAATTAAGCTTGAGATTCATGAACAAAAAATTAACAATTACAAAACACAAAATTCTCATACCAGAAATAATTTGCATCCATTACACCGATGCAACGCTACCAAAAGTATTTTGTTCTAGCCATCTTGGCTATTCTGCTTATTAACAATCACAGCATTCCGCTTTGGGATCAAGACGAAGCAGCATACGCAGGGTTTGGCTATAATATGAATGAAAGCGGTAATTTTTTGGTTCCAGATTTTATGTATTCCGATGTGCACCGCAAACCACCTCTACATTTTTGGTGTATTGCACTAAGTTATAAAGTTTTTGGTTACAATGAATTTGCGGTGAGGTTTCCTTCCTTTTTGGCAATCTTAGGTACTTTGTTATTGATGTACTACCAAGGAAAAAAGTTCTTAGGCCAACGCAAAGCATTCTTGGGAGTACTTGTTATTGCTGGTTCGTACCTCGTTACTATCTTGGCAAAAATTTCTTTAACAGATGGAACGCTCTTGTTTTTTAGCACCCTTTCGGCCTTTGGAATCATTCAAACCTTGCGTGCACCAAATTGGCAATGGATTTTCTTGTTTTGGCTTGGTTTTGCTTTGGGCATTTTAACCAAAGGTCCGCCCATCATTATTTTTACAGGCGCATTGGTAGGTATTTTATTTTTGGTTCATCCCTTAAGAATTAATTTATTGAAACTACGCCCTTGGTTTTTTATGCCCTTGGCTTTGGCTCCAGCTTTTACCTGGGGATATTTAACCTACCTCAATGATGGGGGTGTGTTTTTAAAATGGATGTACGATTGGTATGTGCTAGAACGCATCAATGGCGCGGTTTTTGGGCAAACCGGACCAATTGGAACTCACTTGTTTTGTTTACTGGGATTCTTTTTGTTTTTTCTTTTATTTATTCCTCGCGCATTGTTCGATATGGCAAAGGGAATGGTTCAAAAAGACGAAACGGCCACCTTGTTATTTAGTTGGTTTTTGGCGGGTTGGTTCTTGTACGAATTTTCTCCAAGCAAATTACCAACCTATGTAATTGCCGCCCACATTCCTCTGGCATTTATGATTGCTTTTCAAATCGAAAAAGGTTTTCCATACCGCACAATTTTTGATAAACTTGTTACAAACATTCATTTTATCATTCAATTTATGTTGGGTATAGCCTTGTTTATTTTACCATATTTCCTTGATTTTCCTGCTAAATTGACCATTTTATTAATAGCACTTGGACTACTATTAATAAGCATCAATGTGTTGTTAATTTACAAACGCCAGCACAACAATCTATATTTGTATCACCTGGCTGGAGGCATGGTTTTTGTATTTTCTCTGTGGGCAATTGCACCATCACTTACCCAACTATTAAGCAGTAGCAAACAATTAGGAGCAGCTGTTAATTCCAAAAATGCAAGCAAGCAACAAGTATTCATTGGCCATAATTTTGGTGAACAACCTAGCTTAGCATTTTACCTATTAAAAAACGGCAAGCAACCCATTGATGCCACCAATTTATCTAATGACGAACTTGTAAAAGCATACGCAAATGCACCTCAAAGTATTATCGTTTTGAACCAAGAAAAATATGATTTCCTATGCCAAGCCTTGGGCAAAACACTTCCCTATAAATCAGTATCTACCTTCATTGTAGACAGAAAAGGAAAGTCGGATTACTACATTGTCCCCGCTAATCCATAAAAGATTCTTCGGAGATACGATACACCGGGCAAACGCCACCAAACCCAACCTTCAAGTTGGGGTCAAGATGTAACCGGATTGCGCCCCCAGCCCCCTCTGCTAACCGAGGCCTCGGCGTAGGAAACAGGTTGGGTAAGCTACAATATACCTTCCGATATTTGCTGCACCTTGAAAATTGTTTTAAAATTACTTGCCATTGGATAAGGTTGAAGAAGTAAATTGGATGTTGAATTTCACCATAAGTATATATAAAAGCACTAATATCCTTGGTGCTTTTATGTATTAAAAATTTGCTTAAATTAGACTTTGTGAATTTTAACTACTTCTTTTTGTGCCTGAGCGGCAACAGTTGAATGATTCTTGGCTTCTTAAGTGTTTTTAGCAGGCTTTTCATGGTTACCGCTTTCGTGTTGCTTTGCGGCCTCTAAATGACTTTTTGCAGCTGCTTCAAAATGCGATGCTGCTTTTTTGTGATGGTCGATTCCTTTCTGATGATCAACAGAATTTTTTACCGCATGATCTTTGTTACTTGTAGTTTAAAAAGTTTTCATTACGAATTTTTTTTTATTGTGAATGAATTTTTACAACGGTTCAAAGTTGCAACCTATCACTAACTATACCCTTATACAATTAACCTTAAGAGTTATATCTTTTACACAAGGAAATTATGAATTAAGAGTTATGAATTAAAAAACTCTTACCTAATCGTCACCCTGAGCTTGCCGACGGGCTTCATCTCCAAATTCCCCAACCTAAAGGTTGGGGCTTGTTTTTCATCTCCTCTTCTCCCTATCTCCAAATCTTCTTCACAAGTCCTTGCAACACATTCCCCGGACCGCATTCTATAAACTCCGTAGCGCCATCTGCTACCATGGCCTGAACCGATTGCGTCCATTTTACTGGTGCGGTGAGCTGTGAAACCAAATTTTTCTTTATCTCGTTTACATCGCTCACCGCGGTGGCAACATAGTTTTGGTAAACCACGCAAATAGGAGGGTGGAAGTTGGTTGCTTCTATGGCTGCCTCTAATTCTAAACGAGCAGGTTCCATTAATGGAGAGTGGAATGCGCCACCAACTTGCAAAACCAATGCACGTTTGGCACCTGCAGCTTTTAATAATTCGCATGCTTTGGTAACTCCTTCAATACTTCCAGAGATCACTAATTGTCCCGGACAATTATAATTGGCAGCCACAACAATACCATCAGTTACAGTAGCGCATATTTCTACAACTTTTTCATCATCCATTCCCAAAACTGCGGCCATGGTTGATGGTTCAATTTCGCAAGCTTTTTGCATGGCCATTGCGCGTGCATGCACCAAACGCAAACCATCTTCAAACGATAAGGTTTTATTGGCGACTAATGCCGAGAATTCGCCCAAACTATGACCAGCAACCATATCTGGCGCAAAATCAATTAGGGTCAGGGCTTTGATAACCGAATGTAAAAACACTGCAGGCTGCGTAACCTTAGTCTGGCGCAAATCTTCATCGGTACCATTAAACATGATATCGGTTATCCTAAAGCCCAAAATCTCATTGGCTTTTTCAAACAAATCTTTCGCTACTTCATTACTTTCATATAAATCTTTTCCCATACCCACAAACTGGGCGCCTTGCCCCGGAAATACGTAAGCTTTGCTCATATTTTTTTTTTATTAAGTGCCCAAATATAATTATGAATTATGAATTATGAGTTATGCTTTGCCCACCGAAGCTATAGCGTAGGTGGGAGGTATGAATTAAGCTTTGCCAACCGAAGCTATAGCGTAGGTGGGAGTTAAGCCATAAGAGTTTTTTAAATTCAGCTATCCGTACAAGTATTTTTCGAAATGTTTTTTATTTGCATGGTTTATTGCCTCCTTAATTTAAACTAAACCAATTAAAGAGTACTCATTGCTATATGTAATCATTCCTTTTCGGTTTGAACCAAACGCTAGATGCTTCA
This sequence comes from Bacteroidota bacterium, assembly GCA_947485745.1. Lineage (GTDB taxonomy): Bacteria > Bacteroidota > Bacteroidia > UKL13-3 > UKL13-3 > B1. The sequence continues at coordinate 4,260 of CANKQY010000075.1, read as the reverse complement.
ATTTGGACGACTAGTGTTTGTATGGGGTGCGATTAAATGAGGAAAAGGAGACACGATAAATAGACGCCTCTAGGGGTTATTATTTAAACACTCCATCTCAAACTGATTTTTTCTCCCGGAAAAGGAGACGCGATAAATCGACGTCTCTACGGGTTATTATTTATACACCGCATCTCCACATCTTCCTCCTTACCTCCCAAACTTAGGAAACAGGATGCCAAACTTCAACCAAACCTCCCATACTTGCTGCGTAAAAAACATACCAATGGCATAGGCTATCAATAGACCATGCCCAACTTTAGCCAACCAAGGCTTAGAAGCAAATGCCAACCTAACCTTGTTCCAATAAATAGGCAAACAAATACCCGCAGTTATAGCATACCAAATGCTAAAATGTTTGTTAGTAAACCCATGGAAATAGGCGTGCTGACTCATTACTAATCCCCATGAAATAGAAGCGAAAAACAAGGCCCAATTTATTTGGTAGAGCTTTGGGTAATCTTTTTTAAATTGGTCTTTGGTTAGGTAAAACATCACAAACATTGCCCATCCCGGGAACACATAATAGCGCTCCATGCGATTAAACCAATCGAACGGTATTTCCCAGAAATCTCTCCAAGTGTATTTATGAAAAGTATTGATATAGCCTACCGTATCTGCACCGGTTACCCTGAATGTTAAGGCGCGGCTCATGTCTTCAACGGCCAATTGCAAGCTGTTAAAGTATATGGCGTTTTGAACCATGTGCAAGGCAAAGCCAAAAAATACCATAAAGGCTGCTGTTATAGTGGTGAATGAAAATATCCGTTTTTGATAGATCCAACTAAATCCCAAAGTGGCTATGCCCAAATATACGGGTTGCTCAAAACTAATGTTAACTTCTATTACCATAATGAGCAATAGGAAAGCCCATAGGCCATTTCTAGTTCTGCCCGATTCATGATAAAGATAAAGGCCATAGACATACAACCATTTCAATAATTCACCATATAGGTGCTGGTGCAAATTGTCGGCATAACAAATAAAGTAGTTCGCCAACCAAAGGCAAGCGGCCCCAATCGTCGCTTTCTTTTCGTCTTTTATTAGTTGGTTCAAAACGTAAAAAATGAAAAAGAAAAAAAACAAGGATAATAATATTGGAACAATGCGCAATACCAATTCATTCTTGGTTTCAAATACCACTGCATACACTCCAGCCAAAATATTAGGCAAGGGTGGGTAATGCGTATAAATGGTCATGTAGTAACTTGTATCTCCAGGAAAATAATCGTGCACGGGCAAGAAACTGGTTTGGGTAAAACCAGAATCTAAAAAATAATGCGCAGAAGAGAGCGTATTTTTATCGCTAAATCCATCGCCATAAACCCCATTGCGAGCCCTTTCATAATTAAATACCGTTATATTTATTGCCCTAAAGCCAACTATGGTAAATACCAATACAAATATGGCCCACCTAATATTTTTGAGTTTTTTAGTCATGTACAATATTTTTTAATAGCAAATCTATCTTGGGTTCAATCATTTGCATGTTCATGTTTTTCATGCAAAAATTATCTCCACCACATGGCACCACATCACTGTGATGTATGCATGGCGAACAATGGGATTGTAAATAAATATACTGATGCTCTGGGTATAAATCAAACCTAAATCTTTGAATGGGATTAATAGGTCCCCAGAACGAAAGCGTTGGCAACCCCGCCTTAATAGCCATGTGAAATGGCGCACTGTCTATGCTAATCATGGCCACACACTGGTATTGCAAAAACGAATAATAGTCGGCAAAATTCAACTTGCCTGCTATGTTTTTTATCCTAGGTTCATCTTGAAAACCATAACTTTTTATAAAAGCATCATTGCCATCGTAATCACTGGGAGAACCAGTAAAAACAATGTTATACGCGCTTTTTAACAACAGACTCTTTACAATTTCATGTAACAAACTTGCCGGTATTTTCCGTAAATCTCCACCCAATTCGCTACAAGTATTATTGATAGCAATACTGTTTGAACCAAAAAAATTTGCTGTTTTAGGATTTTGCATTTCATAAGAAACAATTTCTTGCACACCCATTGCCATCACCAACTTTTCGTAGTTTTGATATACAGTAATAAACTGGTTAAAAAATACATTGTGCGTATTGAGGTAATTCCTAAAATGTACCTTATTCAATTGAAAACCAAAGCGGTTTCTAGCCATGGTCCAAGCGCTAAACAAGGTGGTGAGTACAGAATATACTTCTAGGTCCAATACCCATAAATTAGGCAACCTTATGGCCTTTACCAAGCTGCTCATGCCTGATGCAACCATACGCAAAATATTATTGTCGTTGTTTACCCAAACTTCATCAAATAAATGCAGCGGCTCCACACCTGCTGCAACGCCTCTGCCACACAACAAAATTAGCTTGACTTCAGGGTACTTTTTCTTAAGGCTATAAAGACTATCGGCCGCCATCAACAAACTGCCCAAGCCCAACATTTTTATCACCAATATATTTTCTGGAGCTTTGCTTAAGCTATGATCGCGTTTTAATACAATCCCCAAACCCCTTACCAATAAAACGTTTACAGCCACCAAGGCTTTGCCAATATAACCATCTATCCACTGCTTTAATTTGAGGTTCATTTACTCGGCAATATAATAAACTCTGATTAATACGCTAAATGCCAAATGAAATCATAGTTTTTTATACAACCTCACCCACGCTTTTCCTTCTACTGCCTCGTGCACCAAAATTAATTTTTGCTGCAACAACAGGCTATCAAATTCAGGTTCCCTCTCATTGGGTTCTTGCAAATAATAAACATTACTGCTGTCTGTTAATTGCGAGGTTAACATGGGTATAGGGCTTTTTACAAAACCAGCATAAGGGTTATTTAAGTTCATCAGCATCAAAAAGGGTGCATACATTTGGGCATTGTTTGGGTTTTGTTCCAAATACTGAACCATGCCAACTTGTGCCTTGAGCAAATGGGTATAGCTCAATTCGGTATCGCCATAATTGCTATTGTTGATGCTATTATAAATATTAAAGGAGCCATAAATACCAGTAAGCAATAGGAGGGAGTAATCATAAAATTTTACTTGTATGTTTCCAAATAACAAGGCCGTTGCCATCATCAACAAGGGTATGGCTCCAAATAAATATCGGTTCGAAAAGAAATTAATAGCCGCAAATACCATAAAGCCAAATGAAAATAGGAGTATGCTAATAACCTTTAACCATTGCGTTTTACTTAACTTATTTTGGTATTGGATCAAACCAATAACAGCTGCCATACCCGCCAATAAATAATAGGCTTGCCTGCCTTGGTCTTTAAATAAAATGCCTGTAGCTATATCAAACTTAAAACTAAATTCTTGCAGGTTTATCCAATTGGCATGCCTCGGAAATAGGTACCAACCCATGTTTATTTTTTGCAAAACAAAGAAAGCCAAACCCAAAATAAATAAGCCAAAAATCCAAGCAAGTTTACTAAACAAAACCTTGCCTCCTTCTTTTAAAACAACAAATTCTAGTAAGGCAAAAATGCCAAAACATAGAATCAAGGTATACGCGCTTTCCTTACTCCACAATGCCATGAGCGTTACTGCGCCAAAAGCCAACCAACATTTTTCAAAGTAAAAATAGAAGCTCCACACAAATAACAATCCCAACCAAATTTCTATCAACAAATAAGTACTTTGCGTTAAAAATATGGGCTGAACCAACACCAATAATGCTGCCATCAATGCCGTAAAACTAACTTGCGTCCATTTTAAAACCACATAATAAACGCTCACCAACAAACCTATAGAAAGCAACAAAGGAAACAAATGCGCCTTAAACAAACTATACCCAAACACCTTGATCCAACTCGACGCCAAAAAATAAAACAACAAAGGATGACCAGTATACAATTCCGCATCAATACTCCCTGGCATTACAGACGGACCAACCTCAGCCATGGTCCTAATAGCGGGCATATACACCCACGCCTCATCCCAAAAAAATGGCAACCCCAAAGCCTCCCATTTTAACCCCACAAAGGCAATGATGGCTATTATTAAAATCCAAAAATCCCTATCTTTCCTCATAATTTTCTTTATATCTCCCGTACGGGCGAAAAATCTTTCGCCCTCATCCTTTTAAGGCGAATTTTTCTTAGAACGATATCTCCTTTGTTCCCCGGGGCATTCATCTTAAAAGAAAAACCTCCTTTAACCGCAATTTTCTTACCGCATCAGGGCGAAAGATTTTTCGCCCCTACGCCTTT
>CANKQY010000074.1 GCA_947485745.1 Bacteroidota bacterium | reverse complement strand
TGATGAAATATTGAAACGTAACCGCGAGGATGCCCGCAAGCAAATGATGGCCCTGCCAGAAGATGCGCCTGGAAGCCAACGCAGCGAAATCATGAAAAAATCGTTGGCCAATGCCGATATTGAAATCATGGAAATTTTGGATACCGAGCAACAAACGATTTACAAAGCGGAGAAAGAGAAGATGAAGGAAGAGAAGAAGAAGAAGAGGTGATTTGGAGAGGGGGAGAGACATGCCCCAGCCTTTAGGCTGGGGAATATGATGTAGAGAGGGGGAAAGGAGGATAGACAAGCCCCAGCCTTTAGGCTGGGGAATATGATGTGAAGAATAGGTGTCCCGATGAATCGGGGGGGAGAAGGGAGGTAGGGGCGAATCCGTCGGCTGGCGGACGCCCTTGTGCGGGATGGAAAGGAAATTAAGATAAAGGTGATTTATCAATTACGCAAAAGGCTCCGGCGACCTAAGGAATTTGATTTTAATTCAGAATTCTGGATTCTTCAGATGGATCGGAATCTGAATTTTAATTTGTTTATTGCAACATGAATCTGGAGGAGGCTAAAAAACGAATTTCGGAGTTGAGTGCTGAGCTGATGCAGCACAATTACAATTACTATATTTTATCTCAGCCTAGTATCAGCGATTTTGATTTTGATCATTTGCTGAAGGAGCTTGAGCAATTAGAAAAATCGTTTCCAGAATTTGCTTTGCCTAACTCCCCTACCCAACAAGTTGGTGGCGATATTACTAAGAACTTTTTGCAAGTAAAGCACAAATATCCCATGTTGAGTTTGGGTAATACCTACTCGCAAGATGAGTTGCAAGAATTTGATGATAGAATCCGTAAATCTATTGGCGATGATTTTGGCTATGTATGCGAGTTAAAGTTTGATGGTTTGGCCATTAGCATCACCTATGAAAATGGTGTTTTGGTAAGAGCAGTTACGCGCGGCGATGGTGTGCAAGGCGATGAGGTAACCAACAATGTAAAAACCATTAGGAGCATACCACAGCAATTAAAGGGCAACTTCCCTCCTAGTTTTGAAATTAGGGGTGAGATTTTTATGCACCGCAAAACCTTTGAACGCTTAAACAATGAGCTTAAAAAAGAGTTGTTGGATCAAGGCGTTGATGAAGATAAAATTGCTGAAAGGTTATATAAAAACCCAAGGAACTTTGCCTCTGGCAGTTTAAAAATGCAAGATTCGAAAGCGGTGGCCAAGCGTTCTTTAGATGCCTTTTTGTACTTTGTTTATAGCGATGAAACTTTATGTGCTACACATGCCGAATCGTTGAAACTCGCCGAATCGTGGGGCTTTCAGGTGAGCGATCATTTTAAGGTTTGCCAAAACATAAGCGAGGCAATGGCATTCATTAACAAGTACGAGAAAGACCGCAGTGAATTAAGTTATGAAATAGATGGCGTAGTAATAAAGGTAAATGAATACCGCCACCAAAAGGAATTGGGCTTTACGGCAAAGGTACCAAGGTGGGCAATTTCTTATAAATACAAAGCCGAAACTGCAATTAGCAAACTCAAAGAAGTTACCTTTCAAGTTGGTAGAACTGGCGCCATTACTCCTGTTGCCAACCTTGTGCCCGTGCAATTGGCAGGCACAACCGTTAAGCGCGCCAGTTTATACAATGCCGATGAAATTGAGCGATTAGATTTATATGAATTCGATACAGTTTTTGTAGAAAAAGGTGGCGAAATCATCCCAAAAATTACAGGTGTAGATGTAAGCAAACGCGATCTATTTGCCAAGAAAATTGAGTATATCACTCATTGTCCGGAATGCAAAACAATGCTCATAAGAAAAGAAGGAGAAGCTATCCATTATTGTCCGAATGATAGTCATTGCGCCCCGCAATTGATAGGCCGCATGGAACATTTTATTTCTCGCAGGGCCATGAACATAGAAGGCTTGGGTGGAGAAACTGTTGCCGGTTTATTTCATAAAGGTTTGATCCGATCCTATGCTGATTTATATGAATTGACCTACGAGCAATTGAATGGTTTGGAGTTTGAATCGGAAGAAGATATTGAAGGCAAAAAGAAGAAGCGCTCTATTAAAGAAAAGGGAGCTGAAAATATCATCAAAGGCATTGAGGCATCAAAAGCCATTCCATTTGAAAGAGTATTGTTTTCTTTAGGCATTAGGATGATTGGCGAAACAGTTGCCAAGAAATTAGCGCAACATTTTGGCACCATAGAAAAACTAATGGCAGCAAGTGTAGAGGAGTTATCCGACATCAATGAAATTGGCGGAAAAATAGCAGAGAATTTGGTAAAGTTTTTTGCCGATGCCGACAATGTAAATTTGGTGATGAAACTCAAAACCCATGGATTAAACATGGAAGTAGTGTATGATCCAAATGAGGTAAGAAGCAATAAATTGGAAGGACAAACCTTCTTGGTATCGGGTAGTTTTAGCATTAGCAGAGACGACCTCAAAAAACTCATAGAACGCAACGGCGGCAAGAATGTGGGTAGCATTTCCAAAAGCTTGAACTACCTCATTGCCGGCGATAAAATGGGGCCGGAGAAGTTGAAGAAGGCGACGGATTTGGGGATAAGGATGATTAGTGAAGATGAGTTTATGGGGTTACTTTAATTGCCTTAGTTATAGCAGCCCTTCGACAGGCTCAGGGTGACGTGATTAAGGTACTCGGTAACTTAAAAAGGTCATGATGCTTTGAAAACTTTCATCATCTAGGCCTTGGGCTACAGCATGATTTTCTTTATCAGCTTTTATAAAAGCTGCATTGTAATTATGCAATTGAATATTTGTAAAATTTGGCGAATCTGTGTTTCCTGGTCCAAAAATCCCATGACAAGAGGCACAATATTTTTTATACAATATCTCTCCTTTTGTAAATTCTTTTTTAATATAGGATTGGTAATCCTTGGATGAACCCTCTAATGACTTAATTTTTGAAACTGGTTTAACAGCACAAGCAACTACAAAAGTTGATAGGAGAAAATAAATTACCCTTTGTTTATTCATTAATATTCACCTCCTGGTTTGCGCATATTTAAAATCTTATTGGAAGACAAAGGTAAATTTTTTGGAACATTGTTAATGTCCAAATCTTCGTCCAGTGATTTTAAAAAGGCAAGTATGGCAGTTATTTCAGTAGTTGAAAGATTTAATGAATCTGCACTGAGTGTTTGATTAGCTATTTTTAACCCATGCCCTGCTCCACCACCATTATTATAAAACGCCATTACTTGGTCTAAATTTTTAAATACACCATTGTGCATATAGGGTGCTGTTTTATAAATATTGCGTAAGGTTGGCGTTTTAAAAGCACGTAAAGCCTCATTTGATGGGTAAATACTATACCTACCAGAATCTGAACTCAAGCGAGAATAAAGTGAGTCGGCAGGTGTTCCTAAAACCTCAAATTCACTATTGGTATAGGGTGGCTTAACGCCATTAAAGATTGGCAGAAAATGGCAAGTACCACATTGGGCTTTGGTCATAAATAAATTAAAGCCTTTTATCACCAAGGTATCATCCATTCCTTTTTGGTTCATCATTTTATCGAAAGCAGATACGCTATTATTTTGTTTGGTATAAAACAATGTTATAGCAGAAGCCACATGATTAAAGGCTGGTTTAGGATAATTTGGGGTTTGTTTTGCAGCGAAAGCCAATTCCTTTTTATAAGTTTCAATACTATTGAGGTATTTTAAAATAAGCTTTTTATCAGCCCCCATTTCTAGTTTATTGGTAGTTACCTCCTCTACCTGCTTTTGTAAAGAAAACAAATGTCCATCTAACATTGCCAAATGGTTATAAGACACATTGAGTAAACTTGGCGTATTTCTGAGCAATACACCATTAAAATTAAATTGAACAGCTGTGGTTACATTGTTATCTGTAAAAGCCATGGCTGGTGAATGGCAAGATGCACAAGATCGCTTGAGATTTCCACTTAAAATAGGATCAAAAAACAATTGCTCCCCAAAGGCCGTTAGCCGATTTAATACAACAGTATCTTGCACAGGTTGAAATACCCCTTTTGGTGATAAGCCAGTATAAAGTTCTTTAGAAAAAATACTAGTGGCTTCATTATTCAATGAATAATCCTGTAGATTTTTACTGAATAATTTGTGGGAGTTGATTAATTCTTGTTGTATGGTAAATAAGGGATTTACATAATTCTTTATCCATAAAAAGGAATTAAAATCGCCATATTCTTTTTGTGATGCTGCATATTGAATTGCCTCAAGAAATAGTTTTAAGTAACTTTCGCTAAAACCTTGTTGCGGAAATCTATTGTTGAATGCTATATAATAATTATGCTGTTGTATTAAGGATTGGTGCAATTCCTCTAAGATAAATTCTGACTGAGGATTTTCAAATCCAGTAGTATAAATGGTGGCTAGGTTCAGCAAAAACAAACGGTTGCTAAAATGTCCAACCCAAGCATTGGATTGCATAGTAACTAAAGAATCTCGCTTAAAATTAACAATTCCACTTAGGGCAAGATTCAAGTACTCACTTATTTTTTGTCTATCTGGCTCGGCCTCTCCAAGTTCAAGTTGCATCAGAGTTAATCCACCGCCTATTCGCTTATAAGGCGGCTCCCATTTTTCAAAAACCTCCGTTTCCCACTCAATTGGTAATGGGCCATTGATCAGTTTATAATTAATGGGATCAAGGTAGCGCAACATTGGATCAACCGCTTTTAGTTTTATTCGGGCTGAACCTAAATTTAATTCGTGCAAAGAATTTGCAGCAAGTTGATTTTGTAGCTGTAAAAGTTCTTTTTCTAACGCCAAAACCCTATTTAAGTATAAGGTTTCTAAGTTACTTTCATCCTTATCAACCAGCGTAAATGCCATGGCACCAAAGGTGAACAAGCAAATAATAAATAAATAGCTTTTTGGGATTTTCATAAAACGCAAAAGCCTCGTGGGGGCATCCCACGAGGCTTTTATAAACAAATTTATTATCGGTTAATTTTCATCAATTGCTGTACAACTGTTTGATTTTTGGTATCAGTAATTTTAACAAAATAAGTACCTTCAGCTAGCTCACTTAAATCATACGAATTTACTTTTCCAGCTTGTTTTGTAAAGCTAGTAATTTCTCTACCATTAATATCAAAAATAGCAATGTTAATTTCTAAACTAGACTCAAAAATCAATTGTTGGGCAAATGGATTAGGGTATATTTTTAAACCTTCAATGGTTGCAAGTTCATTAACGCCTACGGTTGAAAGCGATACTTTTAAAGTTGCAGTATCACCTACACAAGTATTTGCATCAGTTTGTTGAACCTTTACATCACCGGTAGCACCAGTTGCAGCCCAAGTTACACCAATAGTATTTGTATTTGAACCTGAAGCTTGCGCTCCATTGTTTATCCACCATTGGTAAGTTGAGCCAGGAGCATTGGTTACAGAATAACTCTGAGTGCTATTGTTAGCAGCAGTTGTTGGTCCAGTTACAGTAATAGCAGCTGGTTTAGCATATACAGTCATTCTTTTAGCGGTAGTATCTATACAACCATTATTTGCATTTGCAGCAACTAACCTTACATCATAATTTCCTGCAGTAGCATAAGTAGCTTGACCGTTTTGAGTATTTGCAGTGCCACCATTGCCATAGTTCCAATTATAAAAATTTGCATTGGTTGAACTGTTGGTAAAGCTAAAGTTGTTATTGTTTAAACATTGAGTTGAATCATTAACAGTGTATGCGGCAGAAGGTCCTTTAGAGAAAGTTGGATCTAAAGCAATTACAATGGTAGTTGCTTTATTAAACACCACATTATTTCCAGCAGCATCTTTTTGAACAGTGGTATTGCTTGGAGAAGGTCCTTGAATTGATAAAAACATGAAACGCTCATCAGGTGTAAGGGTCATACCAGTTGGTTCAGACTCTTTAGGAGTAGTCATAAATATTTCAAGCTTAGGATTTGCTTGCGTATGACCAGCTTTTACTAACCAAATATGATCGCGACTACCATCTTGTAAAACATATAAGTTACCTCTGCTATCAAAAGTTAAGTTATCATTTCCACCGCCCCAATCTTCAGAAACAACACCTTCTGCTGTAGTAATGCGGTAAGATTTACCACCCACATAAGTTTCAAATTCACTTACTGTTGTGCCATTATCTTTGAATCTATAAGTTCTGTTATTACCTTTAGCAGTAAAATATATTTTATTGTCAACTGGATTAATCTCCACATCTTCTACACCGCTAAATGGTGTGGCTCCAAGACCTGCAGCAATACCTCTTGTGGTATTTCTTTCTGCTTGGGTTGTATTAGGAACTGCTACCCAAACCCCAACGGTAGCGCGTGGTTCAAAGTTTTGCAAAGAACTATCTAATTTCAATACGTAGATTGTACCAGTCGAAAGGTCCATTTTATTATTGGCAACAAATTTGTAAACATTTCCGCTTCCTTGATCTTCTCCGTAGTAAGCGGTAAGACTATCCTTTTTAAAACAAACATTCTCGTGTGACATGCGACCCATAGCCCATAATTTTTGGCCTTTACCTCCAACTTGTTGTTTAATTTTTTTGGTTCTAGGGTCAATTTCTACCATCCAACCCAAATCTTGGTAACCATCGCTGTTAGCGTCGCTTACAATATATGTTTCTTCGCAAGTAACAGATGTTTCCCAAGGAGTAACACCACCAGAGCAATTGGCTGCAGTTAATACAACATCCGTAAAATCGATGGCTCTTGAACTATCTACCATCCAAATTCCTTTGCTACAATCGAAACGAACATCTAATAAAGAAACAGCACCTGGTCCAGTTTCATGATTGATTGCAACCCATCCTTTTAAACTACTACCTCTATTAGGGATATATCCAGTAAAATCGTTTGAACCTAAAGCAACGCCTGTACCTCCAACATAAGCCTGACCTTGTTCAAATATTTTTTGGAATGCATGTACAGCTGGGAAACCAACTGAATCTACTTTTTCTATTGGTAGAATTGAACCAAAGCAACTAATGTATGAATCATTTGGACCATTGCAACCAAGCGCAGGAGCGTTTGCACGCATGGTTCTGTTAATTATTTCTATATCAAAACCCATATCATTTGCATTTGAACCATTATGCAATTCAACTGCAATAACATTTTTACCATTTCTAAAAGCTGTTTTAGGAATATCAAATGAATATTTAACCATTTCTTTCATTCCTTCAATATTGGCTGTAGCCATAGTATTACTATCTACCAAACCTGCTGGTAAATTTCTCCTTAAAACCTCAATGCCATTTACAAAAACTAAGGCACCATCATCACAAGTAAGGTTTAATTCTAAGGTATCTGCAAGTGTTGAAACATTGCTTACATTAATTACTTTTCTGAACCAAGCTGTAGTAAGATTGGTATCTGTTTTGGTAGCAATAAATGCATCACCGTAACCCAATGGTGAACTGCCGCTTTTCCAAGTTGAATCTACATTTAAAGTATCTTTCCAAGCACTAGAAGGCTTCATTTTTTTATCCCAAAAATACCAAGCTTGTTTATTTGCCACAGGGAAATTTGTAACTGCTAATGGGGTAAAATTACCAGCACCGCCACCACCACCTGTAGTTGTTCCTCCAAGGTAATTGATAACAAGCATAGGTGCTTTAGGCGCATCGCCATCAAATGATTCAACTTCGCGGGTACCAGTACCTTTAATATAAAATGCCATTGCATTTCCAGCATTCCAACCACCACGGTTTACAATGTTTTGAACCAAATTTTTAAGGTCGGCAGTTCTTTGATCTACCCCAGCAGTACCAACTACGTTCCAACCTGAACCACCAACAGCCCAATAAACTGAATCAATAGACTTACTTCTATTGGTTAAAAAGAATTTGGCGGTATCAAACGGACTAGCATTATCTGAAGGTTCGTTTCTGATAACAACATTGCAAGGATCAGAATTTTTACCAGTAGCATCTACTGTAAATTGTATGTAGGCACTTTGAATTTGTGCGCCATTTGGAACTTGTAAGCCAGTAAATCTTAATCCTACTAACTGAGGGTCTACTGTGGTGCCTTCCCATCCAAATTCTAAATCGGAACTATTATAATCTATGTCACCTAAGCCTTTAGTTTGAGTTGGCGGGCCTGCTATCCATTCTTCCAAATCATCAAACATTGCATCAATGCGCTTACTAACTGCAGTTACAGGTATATATTCAATTACTAATTGAGCTGCTTTAGGAGCATCACCATCAAATGATTCAACTTCTCTTGTTCCAGTTCCATTTAAATAGAATGCCATGGCATTACCGCTATTCCATCCATTGCGATTTACAATATTTTGGATCATAGCACCTAAGTTTGGTGTGCGTTGATCAACACCAGAAGACCCAACAGTTGACCAACTTGTTCCGCCTACCGACCAATAAACTGAATCCATTGATTTTGATCTATTTGATAAATGGAAGGCATTACTATCAAAAGTAGTTGGGTTATCATTTGGTTCATAACGTATTACTACATTACAAGGATTAGAATTTTTACCGGTAGCATCTACTGTAAATTGAATATAGGCATTTTTAATCATTGATCCTTTAGGGATATTGATATTTTGAAATCTCAAACCTACTAATTGAGGATCAGTAGTGGTGCTTTCCCATCCAAATTCTAAATCAGAACTATTCCAATCAATAGCACCAACCTGTTTAGTTTGAGTTGGAGGACCAGCTATCCATTCTTCTATATCGTCGAAGGCAGCACTCACTCTGGTAGAAAACATTACTGGAGTAATATATTCAATTACCAATTGCGGAGCTTTAGGAGCATCGCCATCAAATGATTCAACTTCTCTTGTTCCAGTTCCTTTCATAAAAAAGGCCATAGCATTTCCGCTAGCCCAACCGTTGCGGTCAACTATTTGCTGAACCAAAGTTTTTAAATTTGCAGTTCTTTGATCAACACCTGCCGAACCAACAGTATTCCATGAGCTACCCGTAACATTCCAAAAAATAGAATCTACTGATTTACTTCTATTGCTTAAGTGAAAAGCATTACTATCAAATTGAAGTGGATTATCATTTGGTTCATAACGAATTACTACATTACAAGGATCAGCATTTTTTGAAGTAGCATCAACTGTAAATTGTATGTATGCCCTCGTTATAATTGCTCCTTTTGGTATGGTAATGTTTGTGAAACGTAAACCAACCAATTGAGGGTCTGTGGTGGTACTTTCCCATCCAAATTCTAAATCTGAGCTATTCCAATCAATTGCTCCAACTGTTTTAGTTTGGGTTGGCGGACCAGCAATCCATTCCTCCATATCGTTGAAAGCATGGTTAATTCTGGTTGAAAAGGTTGTTTGTGCTTGAAGTTTGCTTATAAATAAAAACAAACTCAAGGTAATGAGTATTTTTTTAAACATGGTTAAATATATTTAGTTCAAAAAAAAGAATTATCAGTTAATGCTAACTAAGAAACAGGTTATGCTTTCATTAATTTTAAATTATTTTATTGTTACTCCACTTTTTTTTACAGAAAAAATTTTTTTTATAGCTTAAAACCTATTTTTTACAATCATTAAATTATAGAAAAAGGATTGCCTTTTCCGCATAATGGGATGGTTCAACGACTAGCGATACATATGTCTTTTTTTTACTCATTTTTTTGCTCATTTTTCTTGAAAATGATATCAAATTGGCAAAAAAGGTCTCACAAAACATTGATTGCTTCTAAAACATGGGATTTTGAATATCTTTGAATCACTTTGAACCCAAATTATCATCAAACTGAAGAAACAATTTGTGCCCTTGCTACTCCTGCTGGAGTAGGCGCAATAGGCGTTGTGCGCGTGAGCGGAGCAAATGCCATTAACTTTGTGAACCAAGTATTTTTAGGTTCAAACCTTACAGAAGCTAAAAGCCATACTTTGCATTTTGGCAAAATTATGGATGGCCAAGAAATTGTGGATGAGGTATTGGCCAGCGTGTTTGTGGAACCCAAAAGTTATACGGGCGAAAATACCATTGAAATCAGCTGTCATGGCTCACCGTATGTACAGCAGCGCATCTTGCAAGTATTGGTAAAACAAGGCGCTAGGTTGGCTCAGCCCGGTGAATTTACGTTACGTGCTTTCCTCAACAAAAAACTCGATTTGACCCAAGCCGAAGCGGTGGCAGATTTAATTGCCTCGGATTCGGAAATGAGTCATAAAACCGCCATGAACCAAATGCGCGGCGGCTTTAGCAAAGAGATTGCCAACCTCAAAGAGAAGCTGGTTAATTTTGCGTCATTGATAGAATTGGAATTGGATTTTAGTGAAGAAGATGTAGAGTTTGCCAGCAGACCAGCGCTCAAAGAATTGGTTCAAAAAATATTCGGTTTGATCCAAAGCCTAACGGAAACGTTTAAGGTAGGCAATGCCATAAAAAACGGTGTACCCACTGTAATTGCAGGTAGGCCAAACGCCGGTAAATCTACCCTACTCAATGCATTGGTAAACGAAGAACGCGCCATAGTGAGCGCCATTCCGGGCACCACCCGCGATACCATTGAAGAGGCATTTATCATTGAAGGCATCTTGTTTAGGTTGATAGATACTGCCGGAATTAGAGAGCATACTGCAGATATCATAGAAAGCATAGGTATTGAAAAAACGCATGAAAAGTTAAAGCAAGCCAGCATTGTACTCTACTTATTTGATGTATTAGAAACCAGTGCCGAACAACTAGAAAATGAGTTAAATGCATTAGCAGATTTGGGAGGATTAATTATTCCAATTGGCAACAAAATAGACCTTGGTAATCCGCAAGAAATACAAGCAAAATTTGCGCATCGTGAAGACATCTTGTATATCTCCTCTAAAGAGCAAACAGCCATACAAGCGCTCAAAACCCGGCTGCGCCAGGTAATAGATAGAGACCGAGTAAACAACGACGTGATCATCACTAATATTAGGCATTTCCAAGCATTGAGCTTAGCCGGAGAATCATTAGAAAGTGTATTACTCAGCATAGATCAAGGTCGCAGCGGCGAGCTCTTGGCCTTCGACATCCGCAAATCCATTTATCACTTATCTGAAATTATTGGAGATGTATCAACAGACGACTTGTTGCAGAATATTTTTTCGAAGTTCTGTATCGGAAAGTAAAGCTTTTAACTTTACTTGATTTATCCTATCATTATCAGTACTTTACATAATATTCTTTTGATTCTATTTGCTACCATTTGATTTATTTTTGCATATATTTGCTACCATAATTGGTAAACGGTAGCAAATTCACCCTCTTTGGTAGCAAATTTGGTGACTTGATGGCGGCTCCTGACTTCTCTAGTCATATGCTGACATCTACTGACGTTTACTGACGCTTAATGATTCTATTAGATGAGTAGTAATATCACCATTACAAGAAAGTGCCAGTATTGCAATACAACGTTTGAAGCAAAAACGCTTTACACGCGTTATTGCTCTAAGACTTGTAATAGCAGAGATTACAAAAACCAAATTAGAGAAAACAGAATAGCTGTTGCCACTTTAAAAAAGAGTCCAATACAAGTTGTACATGATCAGCTTAATTTGAGTGAAATTCCAAACAAACCGTTTTTGAATTCTACAGAAGCTGCCTCCTATCTTGGTGTAAGTAAAAGGACTGTAGAAAGGCTCATCTCAAAGGGACAAATACAAGTGGTAAGACTAATGAGACGTGTATTAATTGCAAGAGAAACTTTAAATAATTTATAATGAAGGTAAGTATTCACAATAAAAAACGTAAGGAGACTGGAAAGATTGAACTTTCCCTACGCTATTATGAAAAAGGTAATAGTGTGTATAAAACTCTGGGCATCTCTCTTTTTGATTCAGACTTTCAAAAGTTGACCAATGAACAAAAACGTCACAATAAAGAAAAGACTCAAGAAGCTGAGATGATTTGTGCTTCTGAAAATGAAAAAGTAAGACAGGGTAAATTTGGAATTGAAACGATCCAGAAGCAACGCTCTAGCTTTCTTGCTTTTGTTGAAAGGGTTGCTAAAGAGCGAAATTCATCTAAAGGAAATGAAGGTAGCTGGTATAGCATGATTAAGCATCTTAAGGGTTTTTTAGCTTATGATATCACCTTTGAACAAGTAGATGTGAAATTTTTAAATGACTTTAAAGCATACTTAGATAAAGTGGTTCAAAATACAGGTAAGCCACTTTCACAAAATACTAAATCAGCTTATTACAATAAATTAAGAGCAGCGTTAAAACAGGCAGTTAATGAAGATATTATTACTAAAAGTCCTGCAGTAAACACAACAGGATTTAAAGAGGAGGAAGTACGAAGAGAGTTTTTAACCAATGAAGAAATTAAAAAAGCGTATAAAGCAAATTGTGATATTCCTATTTTAAAAAGGGCATTTCTTTTCTCTTGTTTTACAGGTTTACGATGGAGTGATATTCTGAAATTAAAGTGGTCAGAGATAGTTCAAGATGACTCAGGTTCTTATTATCTTAAATTTAGACAACAAAAGACCAAAGGAATAGAAAGGCAACATGTTGCACATGAAGCAATAGAGTTTATTGGTGATAGAGATCTCCCAGACACACTAGTATTTAAAGGGCTTAAATATAGCAGTTGGAATAATCAAAGGTTATTACAGTGGATGATGAGAGCAGGTATCACTAAAACTATAACATTTCACTGCGCAAGACACACATATGCGGCAGTTCAACTTGGAGCGGATACTGATTTTTTTACATTAAGTAAGCTCTTAGGACATCGTGATTTAAAAACCACACTTATCTATTCTAAAATTTTAGATAAGAAAGTTAAAGAAGCAGCAGACAAAATAAACATTGGACTCCATGATTAATACAGAACAAATATTTAAAGAATTCTCAGCTTTTATAGGAAAGCTAGAATTGGAGGAACGTCAATTTATTGATGATGAAAACTCAATATCAACTAAGTTCATTACATCAGCATTAAATGGTTTACATACAGAAGACGCTGTTCAAGTTGTTGTTGATTGTTTATTTCAACGTGGGTTCACCAATTTTAAACAACAAGCAAAACGTATTCTAAAAGAAGATGG
>CANKQY010000073.1 GCA_947485745.1 Bacteroidota bacterium | reverse complement strand
TAAAACTTGTTCTATTATACTACTGGGCGATTCAATAATTGTTTTTCCATAATTTTCATTTGCTGTATTTGCATATTCAATTTCGCTTACCAAAAAGGCATGAGCCCCTTTCAATAAATCGCCCAGGCCACCTTTATCAAAGCCAATTACTTGAGTGCCCACCAACAAACTTTCATGGGCAACCCTGTTCCAGCCTTCATTAATACAAGGCATGGCAAGCGTGTATTCTGAGGCTGCCATTTCCATTAAATACTCCTCAAAATGCGCAAAATGCCTAACCTCATAATCTTTGTGTATTTCAGTTTTAGCTAGGTCGTTGGTACTAAAGTAACACAGGTAACCATGTGCACTTAACTTATTGGCTAAGATAAATAACTCTTGGCTATTTTTAAAAGATTCCTGACCCAAATGAATTTGTTTTTTCTTGGCTATATTTTTATAGTTTGAATATAGGATTGGGTCAAAATAATTAGGAAACAAAAGTACTTGCTTGAGCTCAAAATATTCTTGGAAGAACTGCTCCCAAAATGGCGCCACTGCAACAAAGCAAAGTTTCTTTTTAGGTATCCAAGTTGCCAGATGAACCATTGCATGGTACCAATATTTTAAGAACTTACTTTTACCATCATTGGCATCATAATAATGCCACACCACTATCACTTTATTTCCATTAAAAAGGTTCCTCAAAATTGCTGGAATGGCTAGTCGGGCCACACAAATATTGATATCCGCATTTGAATTTTTAATGGCCCAAAAAAACAAATTAAATTGAGTGGCAATGGTTTCAAAATGTTTCCATTGCCTCAATTCTTTATAAATAAAACGGTCTGAACCTAACGCTTGATAAAGGTTTTCTGCCAAGTGTTTTTCGTGCAAATAACCACCAGTTTTTTGTTTACCATGACTCAGGTAATGAATGCGTTTCTTTTTGATAGGACCTTTACTTTATTAGGTGCAAAATACGAATTGAAAGATAATTAATGGAAAATACTTAAATTTCAAAAGTATTTCAAATGATAGCATTGGAAACTATGTAAGAAATACCCTTAATCAAATGGCATCATTCTGCTAAATGAAAAGTTTAAGCAAATAAAATGATGGAATTACCAAGCAATGAAACAATGATACAACAAACCCAAAAATGGGTATTGGATGTTGTGATAGGCGCCAATTTTTGTCCTTTTGCCGCCAAGGAAGTAAAAAACAAAACCATTCATTATGAAGTGGCTGAAAAAGGAAATTTAACAATGGATTTGGCTGCCTTACAAGCAGAGTTTGTTCGACTAGACGAGCATCCACAAATGGAGACGACCATGCTTTTGTTTCCGCATGCCTACGCAAATTTTGAAGATTATTTAGCCATGGTAGACGATGCCGAAGATTTGTTATTTGAGAATGATTATGAAGGTGTGTACCAAATAGCCAGCTTCCATCCGTTATACTTGTTTGCCGGCTCAAATGAGCAAGATGCAGCCAATTACACCAATCGATCCATTTATCCAATGCTGCACATACTTCGCGAATCGAGCATGGAAATTGCGCTCGAAAAATATCCCAACCCCGACGGCATTCCCGAGCGCAATATTCAATTTGCCAGAGACAAAGGCTATGCATACATGAAACTTTTGCGGGAGCAGTGTTTGGGGTAGAGGTTAATTTTTGATTTCTAACTTAAAATTTAATAATCTATTTTTGAATTAATAAAATAGAAGAAAAATGAGTGAAATAACCTATCCAAGCCAATCCAGAGAATTGGTTTGCTTCAGTACTATACAAGTTCAAACAGTGCAAGACGGAATAGTGAACCTATTTTTTGCATATGATGTGTTTTCAAAATTCATTATGTCTACACCTGGATGCATAAATTTAACTCCTGCCAATATTATGAAGCAGGTTGATTTTTTAATGCACCACAAAGACTTCACCATTAAAGATATTCCCTTTACATTGGTAATGGATATTGGTCAGGATTTGGAGGAGGAACTAAACCTGATAGTTGAACCTTTTAAAGGAAAGGTAATTTTTGATACTGATTTTATAGAAAAAGAAATGATGCCTGACATTGCGGTGATGATGAAATTAGTGGGGAAGGGGTCTTAGCATTTCAAGATAAATAAACTTAGAATATCAAACATCCTCCCGTTTCACTTTCAT
Organism: Bacteroidota bacterium; assembly: GCA_947485745.1. GTDB lineage: Bacteria > Bacteroidota > Bacteroidia > UKL13-3 > UKL13-3 > B1. Next base: position 10,878 of record CANKQY010000073.1, on the reverse strand, counting down.
ATTTAAACATTTTCCCAAATCCACTTTTCCATTTTTGTCGAGGTCCCAGATAAGGTTAAATTTCCATACCTGCTTGTTGTTTTGCTGGGTGTTTACAGAAACCGTTACTCCTTTTTTGCCTAGTCTGCAATAGCCTACATTACAAGCACCATTGAATGTTTGAACTATTATTTTGCCATGCTTTCGCTCTAAGGTTTTACAGTATGATAAGTAATTTTGGATAAAAGCATGTTTGTTTTTTAGGTCGTCTGATATCATACTATCTGAAATCAAAAATACCAGGGCATCCTTGTCTCTATTTTGTAAAGCAATACTTAATTGTTCGGCAATATCAAACCGCAATTCGGGTAATTTTACTGCTGGAGCTTGGATCAAACTTTCAGAAATTGCTACTTGCTCAAATAAGCTGAGTGTTTCTATCATTGGAGTCTTTTTTTGCAATTGTTTCATAACTCGAATATAATTGAAATAACAATATGTTTTAGCATTAAAAATATTTCCTAGCTCTTTGGCTTATATTTCAATTAATTAGCTTCTCTAAACTGATTAACCAAAATTTTCACCATCCTTGGGGGAAGCTTCAAATCAGATCATAGCCAAGGTGGAGTTTCTCCGCCATAGCTCACCGAACTTGGCGGGCATAAAAAAACCGACCAGCATTTAATCTGATCGGTTCTTCAAAATACTCACCTAAACTAAAGCTTCGGTGAGCGACGGCGGAGAGTTAGGGATTCGAACCCCAGGTCCTGTAACAGACAACAGTTTTCAAGACTGCCGCAATCGACCACTCTGCCAACTCTCCATCTGCGAAAATAGGCATCTATCTGATTTATGCCAAATTAAAAAATAAAAAATCCCCGCAAACCAAAGTTTACGGGGATTTTATATTGAGAATCAGCTAACTTATTCTACAATTATTTTCTGACTTACACTTGAATTGCCAACCTTTAACTGAACAATATAGATTCCAGCTTGTAGGTTTAAGGCCGTTTTGTCTATCAATACACTTTGATGTCCTTCTTCTTGCGCGCCATTTTGAAGCGTTGCAATGTGTTTGCCAACTATATCAATAATATCAATAACTATATTTTCTTTTTCTTTTAACGCATAAGTTAAGCTGGCGTTTCCAGAGAATGGATTTGGATAAACCACTAATTTTAATTCTGATGCCAATTGGTTATTTAAACCACTTGCAACGCCATCTCCAACACGAACATTGTCTAAGTAGAAGTTATTACCACCCTGATAATTGAAAATAATTCTAAACATTACATTACCCGCTTTAGGGAATGAAGTAGCATTGTTATAAATAACTTCCTTCCATTTTGAGGCTTCACTAGGAACAAAATTAACCGAACTTGGTACGGTATTATCTCCAATAGTTGAAATGGAAGTACTAGGAATGTTTACTCTGGTTATCCATGTTTTTCCGCAATCTGATGAACTTTGCACCAACATGGTTTCCGTTGTTGGCACAACGGTTCCGTTAGAACTAGTGGTACCTCTGGCAAACGCATAATTAAAGGCAAAATAAGGATTGTTAGCTCCAGAAAAATTGAAGGTAGGGGATGTAAATGAAAAGTTATTACCCAAGCTATTCAAGAAATTAAATGGATCAAGCGGTAAAACCATGCTACTTGCATTGTTAAATGAAGCCTTGTTACCTACAAATTCATTGGAAGAATATTCATAGTCAAAATACCAACCTTCCTTTTCCCATGTATTTAAATACCACCAATCTGCCGTTGTTCTCCATCCTGGATTTCTTACTGAGTTTGGTGGGTTTACGGTAATGTAATTCTCTAACAAGCTGGTATTGCTTCCTTTTGAGTTGGTAACGGTTAATTTAACATCATATTTACCTTCTGTATTATAAGTAATGGTACCCGGTATTTTACCTGTTGCTGTGCTTGGAGTTCCTCCTTCAAATTCCCATGCATAAGAATCAAAAGTGCTTGCATTATATGAATAATCAAAGAAATTAGCCGTTCCGCCTGCACAAACAGTTTGAGTTTTTGTATTAAATCCTGCTATCGGGCTGCATGGTGTAACTGCTAAATCAGAAACTCCTGTAGAATCAAGGTTTCCTGGTGAAACCAAAACCGACCTAAAATTATCCATGCAATAAATCATCCTTGCTTTTTGTTGCCAAGTAAACATCATACCTGAGCACGAACCTTCAAAATAATCCATCACATTTTCTTGCATGTCTGGGTATTCAGTTGTGTTTGGCGGCGTAGTTGTAAAACAAGTATTATAGGTATTATCCGAACATTTGTTTCCTCTTCCTTGCAAAACACCACCGATTACACCAGGTTTAAAAAATACCGGAGGGGTATCATCCACTTGGTCATTGTCTGCGCTACAGCTATCTTCGGATTGGAATGGGTGATATAAACCTAACCAATGTCCTGCCTCGTGTGCGCCAGTATTGCTATTACTTCTAAATTCTGATGCACCTAAAATAACTCCATTTTTACTTGTTGGTCCGAAACCAAATGGTAAATAAGCATAACCTCCTACTAAGTTTGCACCTGAATAAACTGATTTACAAATCCAAATGTTCATGTAACGCTTGGTGTCCCAAGCACTCTCGTCTTTAATTTGGTCGTTACCACGATTGGTTTGAATGGTGTATTTTCTTACAATACCATTGGTGCAATTACCTTGTGGGTCTTTTTTAGCTAACCTAAATTCTATGTCACAGTTGGCAATAAATTCTTTGAAATACGGGCGAACCAAATTGGAGTCTTTGGTTCCAGCAAAATAGCTGTTCATTCCTGCTATTGTCGACTGAATTTGTGCATCACTAATATTTTCTGATCCGTTCACATGAAATACGTGAACAACAACCGGAATGATGTATTTTTTTCCTTTTTTGTTTAAACTCCCGTTGGCTTTAAAGTCTTCAGGTTTATAATTCGCTTTCAATTTAGCAAAACCTTCATCAAATTTTTGCTGTTCTATCAATAATTCTGGATGGTTTTTAACTAGTTCTTTCCATTGTAAATCTGCGCCGCAGCCAATTTTTTCGGCGTTCTGGCCGTTTAAAAACTGAGAGCCCAAGAATAAAATTGCCAAGAATAAATATTTTCTCATAACGATTACATTTTTTATTTAAACGATTGCAAAATAATAATTTATTTCTTTTAGTCAAATCATTTGTTCACATGGTTGCATTAATTAACCCCTTTTCTGCTCCCATACCTCTAAATCAAGCAACTTAGTTTTGTCAATTTTTAGCCTAACGGCTGTATTAACCGACTGAAATCCATGATTTCCGCAGGCTCCAGGGTTTATATGCATCCAATGGTTATTTTGATCGCGCATTACCCTTAAAATATGAGAATGTCCGCAAATCATTAAATCAATGGGTTGATTTTTCATGATATTTTTAAACCTTGGCGAATAATGACCGGGGTATCCTCCAATATGGATCATCAAAACAGAAATGCCTTCAATTTGAAAGTAATTAATTTCTGGGTACCTCAGCCTAATTTCCTGCCCATCAATATTTCCATAAACACCCCTCATTGGCTTAAAAGCTTCCAAAGAATTTACCAACTCAATATTTCCCCAATCCCCAGCATGCCATATTTCATCGCAATCTTTAAAGAATTCATTTAGGCTCGGATTTAAAAAGCCGTGGGTATCACTCATGATGCCAATTTGTTTCATTTAAATTTCTTTTTATTGTGTTAATTTGAACCATGATTTCAGATTTTACTATATTTATTATCATTGGTACTGCAATTTTAAGCATTCAGGCGTTTAGCAATACACAATTGATGAACAGACTAATTTTTAATCCTTATGCCATTAAGAGCAGGAATGAGTGGTATAGATTCATAAGCTCTGGTTTTTTGCATGCAGATTGGATGCATTTATTTATCAATATGTTTGTCCTTTTTAGTTTTGGCAATGTGGTTCAACAATACTACGATTACTTTTTTGGTTCAAGCGGAAAATGGTTTTATTTATTATTATACTTAAGCAGCATAGTTGCAGCCAATGCAACCACTTATTATAAAAATTTTAATAACCCTGGTTATAATGCTCTTGGCGCATCTGGAGCTGTTTCAGCCGTTGTTTTTGCTTCCATTTTATTTCAACCAACTGCCAAAATTTACCTATATGGATTAATAGGTATCCCTGGTTTTATTGCAGGTATTTTATATTTGGCATATTCTCAATATGCCTCCAGAAAAGGTACCGATAATGTAAACCACGATGCACATTTATATGGTGCAATTTATGGATTGGCATTTACCTTAGTGCTTAAACCATCTGTTTTTAAATTCTTCCTGAACCAATTTTAAAACATAAAGCCTATTCTAATATACCAAGGACTCCCGTAATAAGAGTTATTGGCATCATATAATAAATTGTATAGCACATATACTTGAGCCCCATTGCTGCCCAATCCGCCTCCAATAAACGCATTTTGGGTCCATTGTCTCTCAAATTTAGTTGGGGTAATATACACTTCATGGTTGATTGGCTGGTATTCTGCGTGGGCAAAAATTTGTGGCAATAAATTTTGTCGCGCAAATAAAATTGGGCCCCAAGCGGTACTGGTATAATTTACATTGTTTATTTTGTATCCTTGGTAAATATAAGTAAACCCAGATCCCAAAATAGTTTTGGGTTTTACCTTATATCCAACCATGGGTTGAGCCAATATAAAGGTGTTGCCGTTAGCAAATGAGGCCCCAACATTGCCGCCATAAACCATTTTATCTTTGTCGAACCCTTTTCTATCAACCGATTTAGGGTCTAGTTGTTCTTGTTTTTTTGCTTCCTCTTCATCCAACTGTTGAATTTTTCGTTGGGCGCTGGTAGTTAGGCTCAAAAGTCCAATAATGAGCAAAAAGATGGATTGTTTTTTCATGTGTGGCAAAAATAAATCAATTATATGGATAAAATTAGCTTAAGGTTTTATTAATTCGCAGTGCTTTTAACGCAACCAATATGAACAAAGTACATAATTTTTCTGCAGGTCCGGCAATTTTGCCTCAATCTGCTATCAATGCCAGCATCCAAGCTTTACAGAATTTTGCTGGAACAGGCATGTCTTTAATCGAGGTTTCACATCGTAGTAAGGAATATGAGGCGGTTGTTACAGAGGCCGTTAAATTAGTAAAGGATATTTTAAAATTGGAGGATATGTATGAGGTAATATTCCTTCAAGGAGGTGCCAGTTTGCAATTTGATATGATTCCTATGAATTTTCTTTCACCAGAAAAAACCGCTGCTTATGTGAATACTGGTGTGTGGGCAAGTAGGGCAATTAAAGAAGCTAAAATGTTTGGCGAGGTAAATGTTTTGGCAAGCAGTGAGGATAAAAACTTTAACTATATTCCAAAAGATTATGCCATTCCGGCTGATGCTGCTTACTACCATTGTACTAGCAACAATACCATTTATGGTACAGAAATGTTTGCTTTCCCTCAATCGCCTGTTCCAATGATTTGCGACATGAGTTCCGATATTTTTAGCAAGCCTATTGATGCAAATCAGTTTGATATGATATACGCGGGTGCACAAAAAAATATGGGTCCTGCTGGCACTACTTTGGTTATTATCAAAAAATCTTTTTTAGAAAAAGCCAATGCCAAAGTACCTACCATGTTAAATTATAAAATTCATGTCGACAATGGTTCTATGTACAATACGCCAAGTGTATTTGCTATTTTTGTTTGCATGCATACCCTTCGTTGGATCAAGGAAATTGGCCTAGAAGGAATGGAAATACGCAACAAAGAAAAGGCTGATTTATTATACAATGAAATTGATAGAAATAGCCTATTTGTAGGTACTGTTGTTGCTGAAGATAGAAGTAGAATGAATGTAAATTTTGTGCTGTCTGATCCAAACCTAGAAGAAGCATTTCTGAAGTTTTGCAAGGAAAGAAATTTGAGTGGTTTAAAAGGCCATCGCTCCGTGGGTGGTTTGCGCGCATCTCTCTATAACGCACTAGAACTAGAAAGCGTAAAAGCCCTTGTAAACGCCATGCAAGATTTCGAAAAAGAACAAAATCATTCATCCACCAACTCATAACTCCCAATTACGCTATGGCTTCGGCGGGCAAAGCATAACTCATAACTCATACCTAAAAACTCATACCTAAAAATGATAAGAATACTAGCAAACGATGGCATAGATGCCAATGGAAAATTAATTTTAGAAGCAGCGGGCTTTGAAGTTATAACCGAAAAAATTGCGCAAGAAAATTTACCTATTGAATTGCAAAAATTTGATGCAATCTTGGTTAGATCTGCCACCAAAGTGCGTAAAGATTTAATGGATGCTTGCCCAAATTTAAAATTAATTGGTAGGGGTGGAGTAGGTATGGATAATATTGATTTAAACCATGCCAAACAAAAGGGAATCAAAGTAATTAATACGCCAGCTTCTTCTTCCATCAGTGTGGCCGAATTGGTATTTGCACATTTGTTTAGTGGAATTCGTTTCCTTCAATATACTAACAGAATGATGCCAACTGACGGGAATACCAAATTTGGCGACCTCAAAAAAGTTGCTTCCAATGCCATTGAATTGCAAGGTAAAACCATGGGTATTTATGGTTTTGGAAGAATTGGACAAGAGGTAGCTAAAATTGCCATTGGAATTGGCATGAAAGTTTTGGTGTTTGATCCTTATGTAGAAAAAGTAGAGTTAATCATTAACCTGCCAATGCTTGGAGCCAATTCTCGTCAGAAAGTGATGATCAATCCTGTTTCTATGCAATCAGTTATCACCCAAAGTGATTTCATTACCTTCCATATACCTTTCAATGAAGGCGATAAAGCGCTTATTGATGCTGCTGTTATGGCAACCATGAAAAAGGGTGTTGGTTTGGTAAATTGTTCTCGCGGTGGTGTAATCAGTGAAACAGATTTATTGGCAGCTTTAAATAATGGTCAGGTTGGTTTTGCTGGCTTAGATGTATTTGAAAAAGAGCCGCCAGCAAACATGGATATTTTACAACACAACCATGTTTCATTAAGTCCGCATGTTGGCGGTAGCACCAAAGAAGCTCAAAATAGAATTAGCATAGAATTGGCAGAAAAGGTAATTGAGTTTTTTAAACATTAGTTTCTAGCACACAAACCAATATCATGGCAAAAGTAAAACCCTTTGCAGCACTTCGTCCAAATAAAGACAGAGCTGGGGAAGTTAGCTCTCCTCCCTTCGATTCTGGCTCTAAGGATCAAGCCAATTTTGAGATAGCTCATAATCCTTATTCTTATTTGCATGTGGTAAAGCCCTATTTACATTTTAAGGGTGAACGCAAAAATCCTGAAAAACATTTTCCAGTTGGCTTAGAATATTTGCGCAAATTTATTGCAGATGGATTATTAATCAAAGATGAAACTTCATCGTTCTATTTATACAGAATGATTAAGGGAAGCCAAGCCTATGCCGGAATTATTGCCATGGCCAGTGTGGATGATTACAATAACAACGATATTCTTAAGCATGAAAATACGCTTACCGAAAAACAAAATGAAATTGCTGAACACATCCATTTTTACAAAAATCTAGGTAATCCTGTTTTGTTAACTTACCCCGATGATCAATCCATAGATTTGCTCATCAACCAATACATATACAAGCACGCACCAGAGTATAATTTTATTAGTCAAGATCAAATAAAACACAATCTTTGGGTTGTTAATGACCCAAAGGATATTGAGCTGATTGAAACACGATTCGAGAGCTTTAGCAAATTGTTTATTGCAGATGGTCATCACCGCTCTGCCGGTTCTGCAGCCTTTTGCGATATTATGCGTAAAGAAAACCCAAATTTTACTGGCAATGAAACATTCAATTATTTCCCAGTTTGTTTGATCCCATTTAGCAAGCTTACCATATTTGAATACCATAGATTGGTGAAAGATAAAGGAATTTCGGATAGCCCCAATTTTCTCAATAATATAAAGCAATATTTTGAGGCCATCCCTAGTGGACATTTACCTGTGCAACCTCTGAACAAAAAAGAATTTGGCTTATACTATAAAGGTAAGGCTTATCTGTTGATTTTAAAGCCTGAGATTCAAGAAAAAATTACAGGTACTTTGGGTAACTTAGATGTAAGTATTGTGGAGGAATATCTTTTAAAGAAAATTTTTAAAATAACAGACAGTAAAACGGATCACCGATTAAGTTTTATGGATGGTGGGAAAGGGATTGGGCACCTGCAAGAGGCTGTAGACAATGGAGATTTTGATGTGGCCATTTCACTTTTTCCAACAAGTATTGAGGAGCTTAAAAAAGTAGCCGAGGAGAATTTAATCATGCCGCCAAAATCAACTTGGATTGAACCTAAAATTAGAACGGGTTTAATAATATTAGACCATGCATAATTTAAATACCAAAGAGCAAAAACTTGCAGCTTTTTCAAGGTTGTTGGATATCATGGACGAGTTGCGCGAGCAATGTCCTTGGGATAAGAAACAAACCCTTGAGAGCTTAAGGCACTTAACAATTGAAGAAACTTATGAGTTAACAGATGCTATTATAAAAAATGATTTACCAGAGCTTAAAAAGGAATTGGGTGATGTGCTATTACACATTGTTTTTTATGCTCGTATTACTAGTGAGATGGAGCAATACGATATTGCCGATATCATCAATACCCTCTGTGAAAAATTAATTGTGCGTCATCCGCATATTTATGGTGATGTGAAGGCCGATACCGAAGAACAAGTGAAGGAAAATTGGGAACAAATAAAATTGAAGGAGGGCAACAAATCTGTTTTAAGTGGTGTTTCAAAGGGTGCTCCTTCTATTGTAAAAGCCTTGCGCATGCAAGACAAAGCAGCTCAAGTTGGCTTCGATTGGGAAACGGGAGAGCAAGTTTGGGATAAAGTGCATGAAGAATTGGCTGAGCTAAAAGTAGAATTGGATCAAACCGACAATAAATTAAAATCTGAAAAGGAGTTTGGTGATTTGTTGTTTGCGCTTATTAATTTAGCCAGAAAATCTGGTTTGAACCCAGATGATGCGCTTGAATACACCAATCAAAAATTCATGAAACGATTTATGTATATTGAAGAAAGAGCCAAAGCCATGAACAAGAATTTATTGGACATGAATTTAGCCGAAATGGATGCAATTTGGAATGAGGCTAAAATAGAATTGAAATAAGCAACCCGCTATTTTCACTCCACAAATTTAACATTTTCAGTGCAAACAAAAGCTTGCCTTGATATGTTAAATAAATAAAAAATAAACATGGTAACTAAAATAAACGACCAAGATTTAAACAGCTTCCTGCTTGGCAACGAGAATATTATTATAAAGTTTTATGCAGATTGGTGCGGTTCTTGCCGTTTATTTGCGCCTAAATTCACCAAATTGAGTAACAAAGTCGAATACGAATCGGTTAAGTTTTTGGAGATCAATGCCGAAGAAAATCCAGAGGCCAGAAAGTTAGCTGGGGTAAATAACTTGCCTTATTTCGCAACTTTTAAAAATGGCAAACTGTTACATGGCGATACCACTGCAAAAGAAGAATCTGTTGAAAAAATGGTTCTTGACCTGAACAATTAATTTTATGAAATTGCCAATTATAAAAGATTTAGCAGAAACTAAATCCATACCTCAATTGAAAGAGGCCGAGGAAAAATTAATAAATGGCGAAGAATTGCCATTTGAGGTAAAAGGCGATGATGAGGGAGAGCAACTCACGCATATTTTAGGTGCGTTAGATATCCTAGAAAGGGTGGAAAATGAGAAAATTGACCTGAAAACCGCCACACGCGCTTTTTTTGAACGCGTAAGAAACTCTATCTCATAGGGTTATAAATCATGAAATAAATTTCAAATAAATCTAATTTATATAACCCAAGAATAAGGGTAAAAATCTATTTTTGCCAAACTTTTTATAGAAATAATATGTCAACATCACTAGATTATTTTGCCATCTTCATGCAATTTTTAGTTGCAATAGGTTTTGTGGTTTTTGCAATGGTGGTTTCGCACATGGCGGGCCCAAAAAGAAAAACCAACGATAAATTAGAAATATTTGAATGTGGTATTGATTCCAAAGGGAATGCACGTATGCCATTTTCTATCCGATACTTTTTAACTGCCATTTTGTTTGTGTTGTTTGATGTGGAGGTAATTTTTATGTACCCATGGGCTGTTAATTTTAGAGCCTTGGGTCAAACCGGTTTTATTGAAATGTTATTGTTTGTGAGTACCTTATTGTTGGGTTTTGTTTATATTCTCAAAAAAGGTGCATTAAAATGGGAATAATTCTCTTTTCAAAATAAAAAAAATTATATGTCGAAAATTGAAATAGCAGCGCCACCTGCAGGATTTGAAGGTCAGGGTTTTTTTGCAACCAAGTTTGAACAAGCAGTTGGCCTTGCTCGTGCAAATTCAATTTGGCCATTGCCTTTTGCAACCTCATGTTGTGGCATAGAATTTATGGCAACCATGGCCGCAAATTATGATTTGGCTCGCTTTGGAGCTGAGCGAATCTCATTTTCACCGCGCCAAGCAGATTTATTGATGGTTACAGGTACCATTTCAAAAAAAATGGGTCCTATTTTACGTCAGGTTTACCTGCAAATGGCTGAACCAAGATGGGTTATTGCTGTTGGGGCTTGCGCTTCTAGTGGTGGTATATTCGACACCTATTCTGTGTTACAAGGGATAGACAAAGTAATTCCTGTGGATGTTTATGTGCCGGGCTGCCCACCGCGCCCTGAGCAAATAATTGATGGAATTATTAATATCCAAGAATTGGTTAAAAATGAACCTTTGAGAAGAAGGAATTCTGAAGAGTATAAAGCCTTAATGTCAAGTTACGGAATTGAATAATGAATGATGTAAACAATGCATACCTGCTAAAAGAATTGCAGG
>CANKQY010000072.1 GCA_947485745.1 Bacteroidota bacterium | reverse complement strand
CCTTATGTGATGGGTTACGATGTTCGTCCGCTCGACACCATGAAGGAAAAAAACGATATCCTCAACATGGCAGTTGAAAACAATTGGGTACTGTATTTTGAACACGATCCATTTAACGAAGCCTGCACGGTGCAGCAAACGGAGAAAGGAATAAGGTTGAAGGAGCAGGTGCAACTTTAGCTCAAAACGCATCGAGAGGCTATTTGCCTCTATGTATGCATATACGCTTTTTATGTTTCTTGTTTTAATTACCTTATATTGGATTTTAGAGGTTATTTATTTACGGGAGAAAGTGCATTGCCTTTGAGAATTATTTGAGGCATTAAACCCGCAATTTTATGGGTAATAATTTTTTGAAGAATCACCAAGAGCTTCTTTTTTACAAAATGACGGTGAACAATTAATCCTACGGTTCGAAAAGGTACTGGAGATGTAAAATTACTGAGGTGTTCTTTTTCTAGTTTAGAAAAGTCACTTGCGGCTAAATAAGGTATAAGGGTTGTGCCTTTATTGGCTTTTACAAAACGTAATAAACTATCAATTGAACCAGCTTTGTATTCTAGGTTTAAATTAGCATTAACTTGGTTTATATTTTCATTGCAGATTTGTAAAACCTGCGTTCGCATGCAATGGCCCTCATCCAGCAAGCATAAATTTTCCATCTTTACTTTTTTTAAAGATATTTTTTTGGACGTGCTCAATTCGGTATCAAAAAACAAAAAAGGCTCATCAAATAATTTCACTTCAAGGAGTTCATCATCGAGCAATGGAATAGAAATAATTCCAATATCTAGCTCTCTTGATTTGAGCTTTTTTTGAATTTCTGCCGTAGTTTCTTCTCTTACAATTATATTTAAGTTGGGAAATTCTGCCGCAAAATCTTTCAGAAACACAGGCAATAAAAATGGGGCAATGGTAGGTATTACCGATAAGGACAATTTGCCAGCTATTTCTCCCTTTATCTCTTTCGTTAATTCATTTAGCTGCTCTATACTATTGCCAATAACCTTTAGTTGTTCAATAACCAATTTGCCCTCAGCTGTTGGAACCACAGGCTTCTTTTTTCGGTCGAATACCTTAAACCCAATTTCATCTTCAAACTTTGAAATCATGGTGCTAAGGGTAGATTGAGTAATGTTACATTTTTCTGAAGCCAATTCGAAATGCTTGTATTCTGCAACAGCAAGAATGTATTGGAATTGTTGTATATTCATCTATTTTATCAATAATGACATCTAAAATATCGTTTTTGTAAAACAAATTTACTCATTACTTTTGTTAATCAAATAAGTTAATAAGAAAACTACATGAGAAAATTAATTTTTACTTCAAGCATTTTGTTTTCAATTACATTTAGCATTAGCGGCCAAAATTCAGTGGAAGCACCAGCTAAATGTCCTATGGGTTATGACACCAAAGTTTCAGGCAGTGCCGAAAAACCAAATACCAATTTTGCTCACAAAGCAATGACAAATGCTGAATGGTGGCCAAATCAATTGGATTTAAGTTTGCTGCGCAAGAATTCCAATCTTTCTAATCCAATGGATAATAGTTTTGACTATAAAAAAGCCTTTCAATCATTAGATTATTTAGCCTTGAAAAAGGATTTGAATACTTTAATGACTAGCTCTCAAGAATGGTGGCCCGCAGATTTTGGTAACTATGCCGGATTTTTCATCCGAATGGCATGGCATAGCGCAGGAACTTACCGCACTGGCGATGGTCGTGGAGGTTCAAGAGCTGGACAGCAAAGATTTGCACCTTTAAATAGCTGGCCAGACAATGCAAATTTGGATAAAGCCAGAAGATTATTGTGGCCCATTAAACAAAAATATGGTAATAAAATTTCTTGGGCAGATTTAATGATATTGACTGGCAATGTTGCGCTAGAAAATACTGGATTTAAAACTTTTGGTTTTGCGGGTGGTAGAGAAGATGTTTGGGAGCCTGAAGCTAGTATTTATTGGGGACCAGAATATAAATGGTTGGATGATAAGCGTTATTCTGGGGGCAGAAAATTAGAAAATCCATTAGCAGCAGTTCAAATGGGTCTCATCTATGTAAACCCTGAAGGTCCTAACGGTAATCCAGACCCTTTATTGGCCGCTAAAGATATAAGAGAAACTTTCGGAAGAATGGGGATGAATGATGAAGAAACCGTAGCCTTGATTGCTGGAGGGCATACTTTAGGTAAAACTCACGGAGCAGCTAGTTCTAAACATGTTGGTGTTGAGCCAGAATCTGCAACAATTGAAGAGCAAGGTTTTGGTTGGAAAAGTGATTACAATTCTGGAAAAGGTAAAGATGCAATTACCTCTGGTTTGGAAGTAACATGGACCACCACCCCTGCAAAGTGGAATCTAGATTATTTCAATATTCTGTTTAAATATGATTGGGAGTTAACCAAGAGTCCTGCAGGTGCAAATCAGTGGGTGGCTAAAACCAATGATTTAATTATTCCTGATGCATTTGAGCCAAACAAAAAACAAAAGCCTACCATGTTAACCACTGATTTATCATTAAGGTTTGATCCAATTTACGAGAAAATATCAAGAAAATTTATTGAGAGTCCTGAATTATTCAATGATGCTTTTGCCAGAGCTTGGTTCAAATTAACACATCGTGACATGGGGCCTAAAACAAGTTATTGGGGTCAGGAAGCGCCAAAAGAAGACTTGATATGGCAAGACCCAATTCCGGCAGTAAATCACAAACTGGTTGGAGAAAAAGAAATAGCCAAATTAAAAACAGCTATCCTCAATTCCGGGCTATCAATCAGTGAAATGGTTTCTACCGCTTGGGCTTCTGCATCAAGCTACAGAGCAACTGATAGAAGAGGAGGAGCAAATGGTGCAAGAATTAGTTTGGAGCCACAAAGAAGTTGGGAGGTAAATAATCCAGTTCAGCTAAATAAGGTACTTGGAATTTTAGAAGGAATTCAAAAGGATTTTAATGCCAATTCTAAAGATGTTAAAATTTCATTGGCAGATTTAATTGTGCTTGCAGGAAATGTAGGAATTGAACAAGCTGCTAAAAATGCTGGATTTAGTTTTAAAGTTTCATTCTCACCTGGCCGAATGGATGCCACCCAAGTGCAAACGGATATTAAATCATTTGGCTTTTTGGAGCCTCAAGCTGATGGATTTAGAAATTATTTAAAAACTCAATACACAATTCCCACTGAGGCATTGCTAATAGAAAAGGCTCAATTATTAACCTTGTCTGCTCCAGAAATGACAGTGCTTCTAGGTGGAATGAGGTCTCTACAAACAAATTATGATAATTCATTGAACGGGATTTTTGCGAATACCAATGGAAAATTAACCAATGATTTCTTCGTTAAATTATTAGAAATGGGAACAGTTTGGAAGGCCAAGGATGATAGAAAAGAAGTTTTTGAAGGAAGAGATGCCATTACAAATCAAATTAAATACACTGCCACCAGAGCTGATTTAATTTTTGGTTCAAATTCAGAATTGAGAGCTATAGCCGAAGTATACGCGAGTGCCGATGCCAAAGAGAAATTTGCAAAAGATTTTATATCTGCTTGGTCTAAAGTAATGAATCTAGATCGTTTCGACCTAAAATAGCGTTGTAATTGAATGGTATGAAGCTTATTTAGGTTCAGCCCTATTTTGCTTTATTAGGATTTATTTACTTGTATGTTTTTGCCAAATGGGATGAGAAAAAATTGGCTAAACAGTTTGGCGAGGCATACCAATCCTGCAAAAGCAAGTGCCCATGTTTTTGTCGTTTTGGTTAAATCGTGTATACTTGATTTAATTTTTCCTTTTTATTAATTGTTTAGGGTTATATTATATTTTTGAGGTAAATAAAAATACCCCAAAATGAAAAACTTGAAACTCATAAGCGATGAATATTTAATTAATAAAATACTATTTATCAGAGGTAAAAGAATAATGCTAGATAGTGACTTAGCAGAATTGTATTCAGTAGAAACCAAAGTATTGAATCAAGCTGTTAGGAGGAATATTTCAAGATTTCCTTATGATTTTTACTTTCAATTAAGTGATTTGGAATGGAGCAACTTGAAGTCACAATTTGTGACCTCAAGTTGGGGCGGTCGAAGAACTTTACCTTTAGCTTTTACGGAACAAGGTGTTGCAATGCTTTCAAGTGTTTTAAAAAGTGAGGTTGCTATTCAAATGAATATTCAAATTATTAGAATATTTCTCCGTATGCGGGAGTTAATAGCTGATAAAAGCCTAGTTCTTAAAAAAATTGTAAAAATTGAGAAAAAACTTCTCGAATATGATGGCAATCTTAAAAGCCACAAAGATGATATTGATTATATTTTTGAGGCTTTAAAGCAACTGATAAAAGAAGATTCTGGAAGTAGGAAGAAAATTGGATTTAGAAAGGATAGAAGTTAAATTTTAAACTCATTGCTGGTTTAACTATTTTAAACATTACTCAACTCCAACCTCATCTAAAAAAATAAAGGCATCTTCGCCGGCGCTGAGGTGCCACTTGGGTAAGTGACCATAATTGATGGCCTTAATTTTAATGTATTTTGCTTCTGTTGGTAAAGGGAGTTTTAGGGTGAGTTTTTGTATAATGGTAGGCATGGCATCTTCAGGTATGTCATGCTTTACAACACCCATAATGGTATAATTGATACCATCCAAGGAGCTATAGAATTCAACGCGCGACGGTAATAAAATCCAAGATCGTTGGTCTTGCAAAAAGCTGCCATAACAACTGCTTACTGATTGAACTTTACCCAGGTTAATCACAGCTTCAAAGTCCTGCGGTTGGTAGCCTTGCCAGCCGCCTTTGCGCCAATCTTTATCGCCAAACATGCCATCAATTAAACCTTCGGCACCTCCAGCTGTATATTGCTTGTTGTACTCATTGCTCAACTGAATGGTCCAATTATTTTGTCTTTTGTAAAAGCTGCCCTCTGCTTGTAAGTCCATTCTATTTTCTCCCATATCAATGGATGAACTTGCCTCAATTTTACAACTTTGATAAATATAAAATGGCTTAGAATAAGCAACAGTTTTTGCCAATGATTCTTTGCCTTTTTCTATAATTCTGTAATAGATTTTACTCTTATCTCTGGTTTCTTCATTCACAAAATTTGGATACATGCTTACCAGCAAACTGTCGCTAAAGGTTTTAGAGGCTGTTTCAATAATTGGTGATGGTAATAAACCTCCAGTAGGTATTTCTTTTTCAGTCTCTGACTTTAATAAATAGGGTTTATTATTACATTCAAAATTATTTTTTAAACTGGCTATATCATACTCTTTGAGGTTGCTATGCGCTGTTAAGCCTTCAAGTATATAATGATTTCCTTTAGTAATATTATATAATCCAGATTTAACATATATCTCATCGGCATTTTTTCTGTTGTATAGTATTGAATCTGTTTGTTTCCCTGCTTGTATCACTATTTCATTAAAAATGGGTGAGCCAATCTCATATTCATCTTTGCCAGGAGTTACTGGATAAAAGCCCATGGCGCTAAAAACATACCAAGCACTCATTTGTCCGCAGTCTTCATTGCCTGCTAAACCATCGGGGGCATTGTGGTACATTTCTTTCATGATTTGTTGCACGCGTTCTTGTGTCTTATGTGGCTTTCCAACAAAATTATACAGGTAGGCCATGTGGTGACTAGGTTCATTGCCATGCGCATACTGACCAATGAGTCCGCTAATGTCTGCTTGGTTTCTGCCACTGGTAGCACTGCCTGTTTCAAACAATTCATCGAGTTTCTTTTCAAAGGCTGTTGGTCCGCCCATGGCCTCAATTAATCCCGGAATATCTTGAGGTACAAAAAAACTGTATTGCCATGCGTTGGCCTCGGTATAATTGTTGTTGACCTCTTTTGCATTAAAAGGTTTGTACCAGCCACCATTCATACGAGGTTGCATAAAGCCTGTTTTAGGGTTGAACACATTTTGCCAATTGAGGTTTTCTAAATAGCTGTTGTGGAGCTCTCCTTTCAATTGGTCGTTTCCATTGGCTACACTCATTTTAACTTGGTTCAAACACCATTTGTTATAGGCATATTCAAGAGATTTACTAACGCTCTCACTTTCATCTTCTACACTTAAATAACCTTTGCTCTTAAAAGTTTGGGCACCATATTGGTGGTTACGCGCAGTGCCTTCGCAAGCCTCCAATGCCTGTTTGAGGTCGAAGTTGGTATTTTGTTTGGCAATGGCATCTGCAATAATACTTACAGAATGATAGCCAATCATGCAATCGGTTTCATTGCTACCCAATTCCCACATAGGCATTCTACCAACTTGTTTGTATTGTTCCATAAAGGTCTTTATAAAATCCACATTTCTATCGCGCTGAACAATGTTAAACAAGGGATGCAAGGCCCTAAATGTATCCCATAAACTAAACACGCTATAATAGTTAAAGCCATCTGTTTTGTATATCTTAAAGTCCCTTCCAAGGTATCTGCCATCCACATCATTGGCCAAACTTGGGTGAATAAAACAATGGTATAGGGCGGTATAAAATATTTGCTCTTGGTCGGCAGTTCCACCTTTTACCTCAATTTTAGATAGCTCTTTATTCCACAAAATCTCTGCATTTTTTTTGGTTCCCTCAAAATCAAAAGCAGGCATTTCGGCAAGCATGTTTTTTTTAGCACCCTCCACATCAACAGAACTAATGGCGACTTTTACATAAATGCTTTCGCCTTTTTTTACATTGAATTCAAATGCCGCACCAGTTTCCTTGATACTTTCATTGTTGTTAAATATTGGTTCATTAAATGGCTTAGAAAATGCTATTTGGTAAAAAACTCGTTGGTCTTTAGCCCAAGCCTCACTTCTTCTAAAACCTGCTATGGTTTTCTTATCTATCACTTTAATTTCGCCTGCCAATAATTTATCACGGTGTGTGAGGTCGAGTATGATTTGGTAGGTGCCAGCTTTGTTAAAAGTATACTTGTGCAAGCCAACTCTGGCGGTACTTGTAAGCTCCACATCAATATCATCATCCTCTAAATGCACGCTATAATAACCTACTTTTGCTACTTCCTTTTCATGTTTAAATTTGGATGAATATACCTTGTTATCAAAACTTGCTTTACCGGCCATGGGCATGATCATCACATCACCAAAATCGCTGCAACCCGTTCCACTCAAATGGGTATGGCTGAACCCATAAATAACAGAGTCGGAGTAATGGTAACCACTACAACCATCCCAACTGCCATCTATGCGCGTATCCGGACCAACCTGCACCATCCCAAAAGGTACCACCGGACCCGGGAATGTATGCCCGTGACCGCCTGTTCCTATGAAAGGATTGACGAGTTTGGCGTAATTAGTTTGAGCGGTGGAAGAAAGAAAGAGAAGGAGAAAGAGAAAGAGGAGGGAAGATTTGAAGAAGAGGAGATGTGGAGTTGGGACTACTACGCCAAGGCTTCGGCGACCGATGGGGAGATGGTCTTCTGTGTTTAGGCTCCATCGTCCGAGGGGATTTGTTTTGGTGGTTTGCATGGTCGAATATAGAAAAAAATCATCATTCCACCCCTCTTGGGTTTAGGTACTACTTCATTGATTGTTTATATAATCATACCACCCCTCTGGGGTTTTAACTCAACCCCAGAGGGGTGGCATTATTTTAATTGACATAGAAACAACTCAAACCCAAAACCCCAGAGGGGTGACATAATACTAGACGGGTGGAATTATTTTAGCCGGGTGAAAGGATTATATATTCCAAACACTCATGTTCAATTTTTATTGAAAAACTGAACATGGTGGCAACACGTATTCAGTTATAAATTTCAGAAGCAATTTTCTTTTTCGATTTAAGCATGCAGGCTGGAAATGTGCAATTGAGTATGGTTCAAAGATTTTGAATTTGAGGGAAACTATATTTTTTGGAATAATTACCCATTCCCATTCATCTGCAACCCTTTTACCAATTTGAGTACTTGATCCAATTGTTCGTCCTTGCTCAAATTAGAGTTGTCTATTTCTATGGCATCTGAGGCTTTTACGAGCGGACTGTCAGCGCGGGTGGTGTCATTGTAATCGCGTTTATCTAGGTTGGCTAATACTTCCTCGTAGGTGGTGTTTTGGCCTTTTTCTTTGAGTTCGTCGAGTCTGCGATTGGCACGGATGCTGGGCTCTGCGGTGATGAATAATTTGAGTTCGGCTGTTGGGAATACAACAGTACCAATATCTCTGCCATCCATTACTATGCCTTTGTTTTTACCCAACTCTTGTTGTTGCTTTACCAAAAACCTGCGCACTTCACTCAAGGCACTTACATCGCTTACCGCACTTGCCACGCGTGGGTTGATCCTAATTTCGTTTTCTATGTTCTCTCCATTGAGGAGGGTGATTTGCGTTTGAGTAGCTTCATCAAAATCAAAGGCTATGCTAATTTGGTTCAAAACGTTGGCTACCATTTCTGGATGGTGGATGTCTATTTGGTTTTGGATCAAATAAAGGGTTACTGCCCTATACATGGCTCCAGTATCTACATAATGGTAATTGAGTTCTTTGGCCAATTGCCTTGCCAATGTGCTTTTGCCGCACGACGAATAACCATCTATTGCGATAATGATATTTTTCAAGGTTAGTTGTTTTTTGCTTTTTTGAAATCGTCGATACGAGTTATGATGCTAAAGGTATTGGTGTTTTTGCCTGGCATATAACCTCCCAAGCCATAAGCTACCTGAAAGCGATTTATTTTTATGCCAAAGCCCCATGAGAAGCCATTGAAGCCTCTGATATTATTGAGGGCCAATTCTCTTTGGCGCATAGGATTGTAGCCAAACCTAACATTCAATGTTTTGCCAAATATTAACTCCGTATTGAAGATTAAATGGCTCATTGTTTTTTGTAGGATGGTAAAATCTTCTTGCACAGGTTCACCTGTTTCGAGGCTAATTAATTGGCGGTTTTCTATTTGGTATAATAACTTACCCGGACTTTGCAAATTGTGCGCTATAACTCCTATGCGAAAAGGGTTGTGTTCAAACTTTTTAGAAAAACCCAATTGCACATTGTAGGGTATTTTTTCATAATTACCCTCGGTATAAGTTTTAAGCTGTGTGCCAAAATTACTCACCACAGCGCTAAGTAAAAGGAGTTTATCGGGGCTAGTCCAATTACCAGCAACATCAATGGCTACCCCAAAAGAGTTGTAGGCTTCTAAATTAGAGTTGATAACTTTAAGCGTTGCACCATAACTGTATTGCTTATAAGCTCTGGCGGCAGAAAAATGCAAGTTATACTCGCCTGCAGAAAAGGTGCCTAGGTCCTGACCATCTGCTGCTGTTTTGTTAAACTTACCGTAATTGATGTACTGAATACCTGCAGCAAATGTGGTTTTGAGGCTATCAAAATGCCTGGCATAGTTAGCTTCACCCGCACTGATGTCTGCAAAGTAATTCACAAAATTTAAGCCTATTTGGTTGTTGTTGTTTTTGTTGAGTAGGGAAGGATTTTGGCTCACCAAATTAACATCGGCATCAGGTGTAGAAATGGCATTTCCTCCAAGGGCAGCTATTCTAGCATTGGGCGAAACATATAAAAAACGATAGGTACCCATTCCACCAATCTGTGCAAAAGCTAAATTGGTGAAAGCCAAAAGAAAGAAACAAATTTTTATTTTCATGCCGTGTTCAAAAATATGCATTTCAACGAAAAAACCTTGTTAAAAATTGCAGTATTTATGCAGAGTGGAGGACAATTTGACAGAATAAATTGAGTGGAACAGCTTTTGCTAATTCCAACTAAAATTAATTAACTATGGCAACTAAAGGTAATATTAGCGTTCACACCGAAAACATTTTCCCAATTATTAAGAAGTTTTTATACTCAGATCACGAGATTTTCTTGAGAGAATTAGTGAGTAATGCGGTTGATGCCACCCACAAGTTAAAAACTTTGGCAAGCAGCGGCGAGGCAACTGGCGAATTGGGCGATTTAAAGATAACAGTAAAGTTAAACAAAGAGGCCAAAACCCTTCATATTATTGACAATGGTATTGGTATGACCGAAGAGGAAGTTGGTAAATACATCAACCAATTGGCATTTAGTAGTGCCGAGGAATTTTTGGATAAATACAAAGACAAAGGTGGTCAGGTTATTGGTCATTTTGGCTTAGGATTTTACTCGGCATTTATGGTGGCTCAAAAAGTTGAGTTGATCACCAAATCATACAAAGAAGGATCTGCAGCCGTAAAATGGAGTTGCGATGGCAGCACTGAATTTGAAATTGTGGAAGCAGATAAAGCCGAAAGAGGTACCGAGGTTATTTTGCATTTGGCCGATGATTCTCTTGAGTTCAATGAAGAGGCTAGAATTAGAAATATTCTAGAAAAATATTGTAAGTTTTTACCTATCGAAATTGAGTTTGAAGAAAAGGTATTGAACAACCCTGCGCCTTTATGGACAAAGGCTCCAGCAGATTGTACCAAAGAAGAATACGAGGCGTTTTACAAAGAGCTTTATCCTTTTAGCGAAACACCTTTGTTCTGGATTCACCTCAATGTAGATTACCCATTTAAGTTAACCGGTATTCTTTATTTCCCCAAAATTAAAAATGAGTTTGAACCTACCCGTAATAAAATTCAATTATACAGCAACCAGGTATTTGTAACCGATTCGGTTCAAGACATAGTACCTGAGTTTTTGATGTTATTACATGGGGTAATTGACTCGCCAGATATTCCTTTAAACGTGAGCAGAAGTTACTTGCAAAGTGATGCCAACGTGAAGAAAATTAATAGCCACATCACCAAAAAAGTGGCCGATAAATTGGAAGAAATTTACAAGCAAGACCGCACAGAATACAACAACAAATGGGAGAGCATTGGCACCTTTGTAAAGTATGGTATGATTAGCGAAGAGAAGTTTTATGATAGAGGTTTGAAGTTTTGCTTGTTGCAAAACAAAGCCAAAGATTATTTTACTTTAGAGGAGTACAAAGAGAAAATTAGCGCCACCCAAACAGACAAAGATGGCAAAGTAGTTTTCTTGTATAGCAACGACATGATTGCGCACGATAGTTTTATACAAACTGTTGAGAAGCGTGGTTATGAGGTGTTGGCCATGGATGGAGTTTTGGATAACCATTTTATTAGCAATGTAGAAAATAAAATGGAAGGCGTTACTTGGAAGCGTGTAGATAGCGATAGCGGAGATAAGTTGATTGATAAAGATGCCAAAAAAGAAAGTGTATTGAGCGATTCGGATCAAACCGTATTAAAAGAAATGTTTGAGAAAGATTTTGCCCACAACGGACAATTTAGGTTTAGCACCGAAGCACTTGCACCAGACGATTCATTCCTTACTTTGATTAAACCTGAGTGGGAGCGTAGGATGAAGGAAATGCAGAAAATGCAAGGTATGGGAATGGATATTTTTGGCAGCATGCCAGATTCTTACAATGTGGTTATCAATAGCAACCATGCCTTGAGCGTTAAATTAAGCAAGATGGCAGAAGGTGAAGCTAAAACGCAATTGAGCAAGCAAGCCTTTGATTTGGCGCGCCTCTCGCAAAATTTATTGCATGGCGTAGAGTTAACAAACTTCATCCAACGCAATACAAAAGATTTGTCGGTTTGAACCGATAAAGAAGATTAATTTTTTTGCCACCAAGGCGCGAAGGTTTTTTAAATTAAAGCAACGATTTTTTTGCCACGGAGGCGCAAAGGCACGAAGTAAAGAAATTTACTTCGTGTTTTTTTTGCCATTATATTGGATTATTTTAACTACTAAGAACAAAGTGAAAATTTTTTTGATTACATGTGTTCGACCCCTTCGGGGTCGCATGTTTATAGGAGTGTCTTGCTAGGCTATAAGCATGTGACCCCGAAGGGGTCGAATATAAAAAACTAAAAAAATAGCATTGAATTACAATTCAAAAACGCAAAAAAAATCTTGTTTGGAATAAAAAAATCTTGGTGCCTTAGCGCCTTGGTGGCAATAATTATTGCTTTGTAGTAAAAACTTTACTTGATGGCAAAAATATTATTTGCCCTCTACGTCTATGAGTTCTTCCATTACGGCTTCCATTTCTTTTTCTAGGTGGATGAGCGCTTTTTTCTCGGCTTCGTAGAAGGTATTGAGTTCAGAAATTTTCTTGGCATCGCTGGTGTTTTCTGGTAAGGTAAAGGCCAATTCCAACTCTTTTAGTTTGGCTTTGGTTTGATTTACTTTCTTCTCGTATTCATCAAATTGCTTTTGTAAACCTTGGATAAAATTATTGCTCGGCTTCTGCTGTTTAGGTGCATTTGAATTTCCTGCAGCAGCTGTTTGTTCAAGCTTTATTTCTTTTTTATCAATAACCTTAACAGGAGGATTTTTCTTCCATTCCTCATCGCGCTTGGCTTTCCAGAATTCAAATTCGGCAAAGGTGCCGGGGTATTCTTTGATTTTTTCATCTTCAATCCACCAAATTTTATTGGCAATTTCAGATACAAAGAACCTATCATGGCTTACCACAATAAAGGTACCTTCATACTTTTGTAGCGATTGGATCAGGATATTGATACTGCGCATGTCCAAGTGATTGGTAGGCTCATCTAACAACAAGAAATTTGCTTCGGTTAACAGCGTTTTAGCCAATGCCACACGTGCCTTTTCTCCTCCACTTAGTACCTTAATTTTCTTGAACACATCATCACCTTGAAACAAGAAGCAGCCTAGAACAGTTCTTAATTCAGTTTCTGGTCTATCTGTAGCAAAGTTAGAAAGCTCTTCTAAAATTTCGTATTGCATGTTCAGCGACTCTAATTGGTGCTGGGCATAAAATGCTTTACGCACGTTGTGTCCCATCTGAATTTCACCTTCAAAGGTATCGGCTTGAGCCAAGAGGCGCAAAACAGTTGATTTACCTTTACCGTTTGCACCAATCAATGCAATTTTATCTCCTTTTTCAATCCTACCTTCAGCTTTATTGATAATTGGAACACCAGGATAACCTTTTGTTACATCTATTAATTCAGCTAATGTTCTTCCCGGTTGAACACCCACCCTAAACTGTATATTGATTTCTCTGTTATCGTCTTCTGGCGCTTCAATGCGGTCCATTCTGTCCAACATTTTAACCCTACTTTGTGCCATAGTAGCCTTACTGGCTTTGGCTTTAAAGCGGCTAATGAGTTTCTCTTGCTCTTTGATAAACTGTTGTTGGTTATCAAAAGATTTTTGCTGCATGTCCATTCTCTCTTCCTTAGATTCGAGGAAGAATTGGTAATTACCTGGGTATTCAAAAATCTTCTGCATGCTCACTTCCACAATCTTGCTCACCATTTTGTCGAGGAAATACCTATCGTGACTTACCACAATAACAGTACCCT
>CANKQY010000071.1 GCA_947485745.1 Bacteroidota bacterium | reverse complement strand
TAAGGCTAGCGGTAAAAGTGGCATTGAGCGCCTAAGTTGGTGGGTGAGGAGCGAGGAGAAAGCAGAATATATTCTTAGGCATCGCCACAACCCAGATTATATTAGTTCCATAGAAATTCATCCAGAGCATGTTAAGATTAGCTCTCACTTAGAAGAATTGGTTAGCGAGGCAGAAGTACTTTTAATAGCCATACCGGCCGCATTTTTAGAAGCATCGTTGGCATCGGTTTCTAAAGAGTTATTTAAAGATAAAATCATTGTGAGTGCCATCAAGGGCTTGGTACCTTCAACCAAACAAATAGTTGGCGATTATTTTATGGAACATTATGGCATCGATGAAAAAAGAATTTTGGTGATATCTGGGCCATGCCATGCAGAGGAGGTAGCAAATGAAAAGTTATCTTATTTAACCATTGCAGGATTGGGACAGGACCTATCCAGATCATTTGCTGCCACCTTAAATAATTCCTATATCAGAACCGTGGCATCATCAGATGTGCGCGGAACGGAGTATGGTGCAGTGCTTAAAAATATTTATGCGGTAGCGGCAGGTATTTGTCATGGCTTGGGCTACGGCGATAATTTTCAGGCGGTATTGATGAGCAATAGCATCCGCGAAATGAAGCGGTTTTTACGAAACATAACAGATACCGATAGAAAAATAAACCATTCGGCATACCTTGGAGACTTACTGGTAACAGGCTATTCGGTGCATAGTAGGAACAGAACTTTTGGTAACATGATAGGCAAAGGTTATACGGTTCAAGCCGCGCAATTGGAAATGAAAATGATTGCGGAAGGCTATTATGCTACCAAAAATTTGCATGAGTTAAATGAAAAAATGCAAGTAAAAATGCCCATTTTGGATACGGTATTTCAAATTATCTACGAGGGCAAATCTGCCAAAACCGCCATTGAAAAATTAAGCGAGAAATTGGTTTAATCCCCCCGCAGAAAAGGCCTAAAGGCCTTTTTGCATCGGTATTTTTGTAATTATTTCAAATTCGTTAAAAAACGTTTAAGTAATTGCTTATGCCCTAATTACGCCAGGTCTAAATTCTTTGGTTATGGGTGCATGGTTAGCGGCTTCAATGCCCATACTAATCCAGGTACGGGTTTGTTTAGGGTCAATAATTGCATCTACCCAAAGGCGCGCGGCTGCGTAATACGGACTAGTTTGGCGTTCGTATCTTTCTGTTATTTGATCCAACAAGGCTTTTTGTTTTACCTCATCTATTTCTTCGCCTTTTGCTTTTAAACTTGCTTCTTCAATTTGTAATAGAACTTTAGCAGCTTGAGCCCCTCCCATTACCGCAATTTTTGCATTAGGCCATGCAGCAATAAGGCGTGGATCGTAGGCCTTACCACACATGGCGTAGTTGCCCGCCCCATATGAATTACCTGTGATGATGGTAAACTTTGGAACTACCGAGTTTGCTTGTGCATTTACTAATTTAGCGCCGTCTTTAATTATGCCACCATGTTCACTTCTTGAACCCACCATAAATCCAGTAACATCTTGCAAGAAGAGCAACGGAATTTTCTTTTGGTTACAATTCATAATAAAGTGCGCTGCTTTATCTGCGCTATCGCTATAAATTACGCCACCTATCTGCATTTCAACGGGGTTATCATTGGCGCTTTGTTTTGGTTTTTTTGCTTTAACAACTAACCTGTTATTGGCTACAATACCAACTGCCCAACCATCAATTCTGGCATAACCACAAATGATTGTTTTGCCATATAAATCTTTGTAAGGGTCGAATGTATCCGCATCTACAAGTCGTTCAATAATTTCCATAACATCAAATGGTTTGGTGAAATTAGCCACGGCATCGTAAACATCATCCATTGATTTTTTAGGGGCAATTGGTTCAACCCGGCTAAAACCAGCTTTTTCATAATCACCAATTTTATCAAATATCCGTTTGATCCTATCTAAGCATGCAGCATCGTTTTCAAATTTATAATCGGTTACCCCGCTAATTTCGCAATGGGTGGATGCGCCACCTAAAGTTTCATTGTCTATATCTTCGCCAATAGCAGCTTTTACTAAGTAGGAACCAGCCAAAAAGATAGAGCCGGTTTTGTCAACTATCATTGCCTCATCACTCATAATTGGGAGGTAAGCACCACCTGCTACACAAGAGCCCATTACAGCTGCAATTTGGGTGATCCCCATGCTGCTCATTACGGCATTATTTCTAAATATTCTGCCAAAGTGTTCTTTATCGGGAAAGATTTCATCTTGCATAGGAAGGTAAACGCCAGCACTATCAACTAGGTAAATGATAGGTAATTTATTTTCAATAGATATTTCTTGTGCGCGTAAGTTCTTTTTGCCAGTAATAGGGAACCAAGCACCCGCTTTAACGGTGGCATCATTTGCCACAACAATGCATTGCTTTCCGCTCACATATCCCATCACTACTACCACGCCGCCACTTGGGCAACCACCGTGTTCGGCATACATTTCATAGCCAGCAATGGCTCCTATTTCAATTTGAGGTTTATCAGAATCTAGCAAATAAGCAACACGTTCACGGGCAAGCATTTTGCCTTTTTCTTTTTGTTTTGCAGCCGCTTTGGCACCGCCACCTTGAGCTATTTTTTCTAAACGGTTGTGAAGTTCTGTAACTAGGTTATTCATTTTTTGCTATTGGCTGTTGGCCTTTGGCTATTGGCTTTTGGGTAATAGCAATCGGCAGTTATTTAATGCAATGATACATAATCAGCCATAATTACCAAAGGCTATTTGCAAACGGACAAAAGCAATTTATTTATATGGTTTATTTTTGAGTTCAGCTTTAAAATTTCTGCTAAATAGCTAATTGCCAGAGGCCAAAAGCTAAAAGCCAACTTTTGTTTGCATGGTAAAGTCTAAAAACCTACTTTTGCGTTTGGGTGAGCCCTGTACGACTAGCTCCCTCTAATCCCCCAGGTCAGGAATGGAGCAAGGGCGTGAGGTTGTAGCAGTGCGATGCAGTAAGCTTGCCCTTTTTTGTGCCTATTATTCTGTATAGACATCTCGCTAAGGCAATCCTTTTTTTAGCTAAATACTGTAAATATTTCTAACCACAAGGTTTGGGCAAGGGATTTTCACATGTAGTATTTTGGCATAGTAAAGCTTTATAACTCGCTAAATCTATCAAAATTTTAATAGATTTAGCGAGTTATAGATTTATAAATTGCTATATATAGTATTTATTTTATATTTGTAGCGAGTTATAAAAATTGTATGACAACAACTATTATAGGACGAGTAAAAGAGATCCAACAATTTGGAAGCTTGTTTAAATCGAAGCAATCTGAATTTGTAGCAGTTTATGGTAGAAGGCGAGTTGGCAAAACTTTTTTGATTAGAGAAGCATTTACTAACAATTTTAATTTTCAATTAACTGGGTTGGCTCAGGCTAATTTATCTCAGCAGTTACTTAATTTTCATACGGCACTTGAGAGGTACCAAACTACCAATAAGGAGTTTCCAATTCCTCAAACATGGTTTGAAGCCTTTCAGCAATTGATTTATTTGTTAGAGAAAAGTAAACATAAAAAGAAGCTTATTTTTTTAGATGAACTGCCATGGCTAGATACTCCTCGTTCTAATTTTATTCAGGCGTTAGAGCATTTCTGGAACAGCTGGGCATCGGCTCGAAGAGACATATTATTAATTGTTTGTGGGTCTGCTGCCTCTTGGATGCTCAATGTTCTTATTAATAATAAGGGAGGTTTGCACAATAGGGTAACTTGCAAAATGAAGATTTTGCCTTTTACTCTCGCCGAAACCGCTTTGTATTACCAAGCAAAAAGGATAAAGTGGAATAGGTATCAACTGTTGGAGAACTATATGGTAATGGGTGGTATTCCGTTTTATATGAATGCTGTAAAGAAAGGCAAAAGTGCTGCTCAGGTAATCAATGAATTGTGTTTTGTGGAAGATGGCTTGCTGAATACCGAGTTTGATAATTTGTATGCTTCTTTGTTCAAGCAATCGTTTAATCATATTTCTGTGGTTGCGGCTTTAAGTAAGAAGGCAAAAGGACTTACTAGGGATGAAATTATAGCATTTGCTAAAATTCCCAATGGGGGTGGGGCAAGCAAAGTATTAAGCGAACTTGAGTTGAGCGGTTTTATAAGAAAGTATATTCCTTTTGGAAAACAAAGCAAGGATACACTTTACCAGCTCATAGATTTTTATACCCTATTTTATTTTAAATTTTTAAACAATAAACGATTTTCTGATACCAATTTATGGTTAAACCTCCAAGATACTCCTGCACAAAGAAGTTGGGCTGGTTATGCTTTTGAAATGGTTGCTTTGCAACATGTTTCGCAAATTAAAATGGCACTAGGAATTAATGGTGTTCAAAGCAATGTAGCCTCTTGGCGCAGCAGAAACGCCAAAATGGGTGCTCAAATAGATTTACTTATTGATAGAAAAGATCAAGTAATTACACTTTGTGAAATGAAATTTTCTGTAAATGAATTTTCAATTGATAAATCTTATGCCAATAATTTGCGCAATAAAATTGGATTACTTAAGTCGGAAACAAAAACTAAAAGTGCTATTCATCTTTGTATGCTTTCTACCTATGGTGTTAAAGAGAATGCATATGCCAATGAACTCCTGCAATCTAATCTTAAAATGGATTGTTTGTTTGTGTAGTAAGTTTTATAACTCGCTAAATCTATGTTTTTTTATATACTTATAGCGAGATATAGATTTTAGTTTTTAATATTATGCTTACAACTATTCCTCTATATACACATATTATTAGCTGCTTTTACAGCTTTGGATTTAGTTTATGCCTTTCAAAATCTCTCTTAGTTTTCTTTTCCAAGTTGCGTTCAAATGCTTCTGTTAGGTTTATCCCAGTTTGGTTTGCAATACAAATAAGTACCCAAAGTACATCTGCCATTTCGTCCCCTAAATCTACACTTTCATCTGATTTTTTATAAGATTGTTCTCCGTATTTTCTGGCCATAATCCTTGCCACCTCGCCAACTTCCTCCATCAAAATTGCAGTGTTGGTTAATTCATTAAAATACCTAACACCAATGGTTTTGATCCATTCGTCGACTTGCTGTTGTGCTTGTTCAATTGTTATACTCATGATTTATTTTTTGTATCTATCCAAATAGTAACCGGACCATCATTGGTTAAACTTACCTTCATATCTGCTCCAAATTCTCCACTGGCTATAGGCCTTTCTAAATCTACTACTAATTGGTTTTTAAACAAATCATAGATAGGAATGGCAATTTCTGGTTTAGCTGCTTTGATATAGGATGGTCTATTCCCTTTTCTTGTATCTGCGTGTAATGTAAATTGGCTTATCACTAAAACCTCTCCATTGATGTCTTTTAAGCTTTTGTTCATTAATCCATTTTCATCTGTAAATATCCGCAGGTTAATAATTTTGTTGCTGAGCCATGTAATGTCGTCTAAGTTATCTGCGTCTTCTATTCCTACTAAAACGAGCAAACCAGTTTGAATTGATCCAATGATTTTACCATTTACCTTCACCGATGCTTCTGTGGTTCTTTGTATCAATGCTCTCATATCAACAGCTTAATCATTCGTAAATATCTTCGTTGCTGATAATGCTTAAATAACTACTGAAACGCTCCTCACTAATTCTTCCTTCTGTTACAGCTTGTTGTATGGCACATCCTGGCTCATTTACATGTTTACAATTATTGTATTTGCACTGACCAATTATGGGCTGCATTTCTTTGAAATAATGACTTACCTCAGCATCTTTAAAATCTACCAATCCAAACTCTCTAATTCCTGGTGTGTCTATTATATAGCCACCAAAACTCAAAGGATGCATTTCTGCAAAAGTTGTGGTGTGTTGACCCTTTAATGAATAGTTGGATATTGCTTTTGTTTTGATGTTTAAGCTCGGTTCAATGTGATTGAGTAAAGTAGATTTCCCTACTCCAGAATGGCCGCTTAATAAGGATGTTTTATCTTTCAATGTAGCCTTTAATTCTTCTATACCTTCTCCACTTACGGTAGAGGTTTTGAGGCATTTATATCCAATTCCTTGGTATAACCGAATGGTGTGATCCAATATACTTTCGATTTCTCCAGTCATTAAATCGCACTTATTAAATACCAAAATAGTAGGAATATGATATGCCTCAGAGGTAATGATAAATCTGTCAATAAAACCTAAGGAGGTTCTTGGGAATGCCAAGGTTACAATCAGCATGGTTTGATCTAAATTACTGGCAATAATGTGGGTTTGCTTAGATAGGTTATTTGCCTTTCTAATGATATAGTTTTTTCTATCATCAATGGCATCAATTACCCCGTTATGCGATTCGGGTTCAAACTCAAATGAAACTTTGTCGCCAACCGTTACTGGATTGGTATGCTTAATGCCTTTTAACCTAAATTTCCCCTTTAACCTACAAGCATGAACAGCGCCATCTGAGGTCCTAACCATGTACCAGCTACCTGTAGATTTAATCACTATTCCTTTCATGGTTGCAAGTTAGAAAATAGCATACTATTTAAGTAGATAAATTTCATTTGCTCATTTTCCCTTTGCTCCTCGGATGAAACTGCGTCACCACATCGCGCAAATATTCTCTATCCAAGTGGGTGTATATCTCGGTGGTGGTGATACTTTCATGGCCTAGCATTTGCTGCACTGCGCGCAAATCTGCTCCTGCTTCCACCAAGCTAGTGGCAAAGGAATGGCGCAAGGTATGCGGACTAATATTTTTGGTAATTCCTGCCGCATGCGCAAGGTCTTTTAGGATATAAAAAATCATTACCCTACTTAATTGTCCGCCATTTCGGTTCAAGAAGAGAATATCATTGTAACCTGGTTTAACTTTTTGTGCATTTCTTACTGCATCTTGGTAAAGTTTTATGATTGTTAAAGCACTGCCACTTATGGGTACTAACCTTTCTTTGTTTCCTTTGCCAGTAACCTTCACATACATTTCATCAAAAGAAATATTGGATATTTTGAGGTTAGTTGTTTCGCTAACTCGCAGGCCACAGCTAAACATGGTTTCCACAATAGCCTTGTTGCGCACCCCTTCTGGCTTGGTTAAATCTATTTGTGCCACCATGGCATCTATCTCTGTTACCTCTAATACATCTGGCAATTTCCTGCTCAATTTGGGGCCTTCTAATAATTCGGCCGGACTCTGTTTAATTTCGTCCTCCATGAGGAGGTATTTGTAAAATGCTTTGATACCAGAAATGATTCTAGCTTGGCTATTGGCTTCTAAACCTAATTGGTTCAGGTATTCAATAAATTTACGTAAATGAGCAAGCTTAATTTGGTCGGGTGCTAGGTTGATGTTTTCAATGGCCAAGTATTGAATCAACTTTTCTACATCGTGGAGGTAAGCTTCAATAGAGTTCTCTGATAAGGAGCGCTCCAATTGCAGGTATATTTTAAATCCATTGAGATAGGGTTTCCACATCAGGTGCAAACATAAAAAAAGACCAGCACTTTGGTGCTGGTCTTTTTTTTATGTATTAATTTATTAAATATTATAAATTTCCTTTGGTGCTATTACTAACAACCCAACCAGTAGCTGTTTTTTTCCAGATTACAACTGCAACAGACATATTTGCTTTCACAGAGGTTGAAGGAATAAAGAAATTTAGTTCTTTTTTGAAAGTATCATCTTTCTTTGGATCAGCCTTGATTAATTCGCCAGTGATAACTGTTCCGAATTTAGCACGAATAACATTGTAATGAATATTCTTTTCAACACTATTGTCAGAAACTTGAGCATGATTTAATTTATCTTCTAATAAATAACCAGCAATATGGTATTCGCCAGTTGCATCAGCAAAAAATTTGCCATTAGCAGTAACGTTTAATAATCCATCGGCCTCTTTTATAGTTAACACACAATTTACAACGGCAGTTTTAGCGACCTGAGTTGTAATGGTATTGATAGCAGTTGTGCCTGTTGAGGAACTACCACCAATCATGGCAGCAAAAGGAGCATCGTTTGCGCCTAAATACATTGCTGGCACACCAGATGGGTTAAATATGCCTGATAACAAATCGGCATCAGCACATTTCATAGGATCATTACCAACTTGGCAAGAAATAATAGTTGTTTTAGGGCCAACTGCAGATGCTTTAATTTGCTCTTTTGCAGGTTTTCCATAAGCACCACAAGGAGGACACCAAGTACCACCAAAATAAAATACGGTAGATTTTTGTTCTTGAGGAATTGTTACAGTTCCTGTTCCGTTGTTATTACCTTCATCGGTTTTGGTATCTTCTTTTTTACAAGCAGTGATTGTTAAAGAAAGACCAATTAGTATGGCTAATGAACTTCTGAATAATTTTTTCATTTTTTTTTAGATTTAAAATAGTAAAACAAATATTGCCATTTTTTTTTATTAAACAAGCGTTAAATTCATTTATTTTTTGCAGAATGCGCAATAATTTATCCTTCTACTTTCATGCTCAAATCAATGCTTTTGGCTGAATGGGTAAGGGCGCCAACAGAAATAAAGTCTACACCAGTTGCGGCAAACGCGGTAATGGTATCCATGGTAATTCCCCCACTAGCCTCAGTTTCAAAGCGTTTATCAATTAATTTAATTGCCTCTGCAAGTAGTTCAGGCGTAAAATTATCGAGCATTATCCTGGTAATTCCGCCAATTTCCAGTACTTGTTGCACTTCTTCTAGACTTCTTGTTTCCACCTCAATGGGTAGGTTCAAACCTTTAAATTTTAAATATTGGTGTGTTTTTTCTATGGCTTGTTTAATGCCACCGGCAAAATCAATGTGGTTATCCTTAAGCATAATCATGTCGTACAAGCCAATGCGGTGATTATCGCAACCACCAATTTTAACGGCCCATTTCTCTAGCAGGCGCATTCCTGGAGTAGTTTTTCTGGTATCTAAAACAGTGGTATGGTAATCTTTTAAGAGCAAATTTATGTTATAACTCATTGTTGCAATAGCACTTAATCGCTGCATAAAATTGAGCACCAATCTTTCTGCGGTCAATATGCTAATGTTTGAACCAATCACTTCAAAGATGCGGTCGCCAGATTTAATTGTATCGCCATCCTTTTTTAAAGGATGGTAAAGAATATCTGAATCTAATCTTTTAAAAATATAGCCTGCTAATTCTATGCCTGCAATTACCCCATCCTGTTTGGCAACACAATATGCTTTCCCAATTTTATCAGCAGGTATACATGCCAAAGAACTGTGATCGCCGCTTCCTACATCTTCTCTGATGGCAATTTCAATCAATTCTTTGATGTCGTTGTTTAATAAAATATCCATATTATGATTCGTTTAATTCACCCAAATGATCCGTTTGTAAAACCAGTTTTTGCGTAGTGATGAATTTTCTGGTCTTTTGAATGTCGTCATAAAGGTACCTATCGTTTTCTAAACTAGGAACTACTTTTCTATATAACGCTAATTTCTCTTCAATGATGGTAGAGCTTTCACTTGGTCTTCTAAATTCGAGCGCCTGAGTGGCATTCATGTATTCAATAGCCAATATGGTTTCTACGTTATAACAAATCTTTAGTAGTTTGGTAGCAGAATTGGCTCCCATACTTACATGGTCTTCTTGTCCGTTGCTGCTTACAATGCTATCTACGCTGGCTGGTGTGCAGAGTTGTTTGTTTTGACTCACAATACTGGCAGCAGTGTATTGAGGAATCATGAAACCCGAATTTAAGCCAGGGTTTGCTGTTAAGAATGGCGGCAAGTTTCTCGCTCCTGAAATCAATTGGAAGGTTCTTCTTTCCGAAATATTACCTAGCTCTGCTAGAGCTAGTGCCATAAAATCGTAAGCCAAAGCAAGAGGCTGTCCATGGAAATTTCCGCCCGAAATAATTTTATCTAAATGAGGAAAAATATTAGGATTATCAGTAACCGAATTGATCTCCATGGTAACTGTCATTTTATAGTAAGCAAATGCATCTAACGATGCACCATGAACCTGCGGAATACATCGAAAAGAATAGGGATCTTGCACTTGCGGTTTATCTTCAAGTGCAATTTTACTATCTTTTAAAAAGTAACGTATCAATTTAGCTGTGTCTACTTGTCCGTTGTATGGGCGTAGTTTATGTAATTCAGGATGAAATGGATCTAAACGCGCATTAAAAGCATCTATAGAATTGGCTGCAATAAAATTTGCCCAAGTCATAATTTGAAAAGTTCTGAAATAAATATAAATACCATAGGCACTCATAAATTGTGTTCCATTGATGAGAGCTAAGCCTTCTTTTGATTGCAATTTTATTGGCTCCCAACCCATCTCTTCTAAAATAACTTTGGCTTCAATTCTTTCAAAGCCTTCGCCCTTATCCATCCATACTTTTCCCTCGCCTATCAAAGGTAAACAAAGATGTGCAAGCGGTGCCAAATCGCCACTGGCTCCTAACGACCCTTGTTCATATACTATAGGAAATATATCGTGGTTAAAAAAGTCAATTAATCTTTCAACCGTTGCCACACTCACGCCACTGTGACCAAATGCCAAAGATTGAACTTTCAATAATAGCATGATCCTAATGATGTCCATATCTACATAATCTCCAGCGCCACAGGCATGGGAACGAAGCAGGTTTTCTTGCAAAGTTTGCAGCTCATCATTAGAAATAACAGTATCGCACAATGAGCCAAAACCGGTGTTTACGCCATAGATTGGGGCTGTATTATCGGCCATTTTTTTATCTAAATAGTTACGGCAAGTTTCTATTTCAATTCTGGTTTTATCAGAGAGCTTTAGTTTTAAATTATTGGCTAAAATTTTCTCAATATCTCGAAGACTTAGCTCGTCGGTAATTTCAAATATGGTACTCATGACTAATTAATTTTTATTAATTCTGTTTTTGTAACTTCAGTTTGAACCCCACTTAATAAATTTTTTAATGGGTATTTTTCAGAGGCCAATTCATTGGAGCCAATGATACAAGCATATTCAATGCCTAATTTATTCGCATACTCTAATTGTTTGCCAATTTTTTTGGTAATATCTGGATAGATTTCTGCAGCAATTCCGTTGGCTCTTACTTCCGCACATAGTTCTAATGCTCTTTGCTGAGTTTCTTCATCAAAGTAGCAAAATAAAATTTTGGTATCATTTGCCTTAAGCCCTATTGGAAACAATCCCAAATCTTCCATCACATCATAAATTCTATCGAGACCAAATGAAATGCCTACGCCAGATATTCCTGGTAAACCAAAAATGCCAGTTAGGTTATCGTATCTACCGCCACCGCCAATGCTAGATTTAAGTGTGCCAGCATTGGCTTGCACCTCTACAATGGCGCCAGTATAATAGCTTAATCCACGGGCAAGCGTGACATCTATTTTAATTTCGTTTTTGGTTTGAAGGGTGTTTAAAAATTGTATCACCTTTCTAAGTTCTAAGCAACCCAAATTTCCATCCTCTATTTGCCCCAACATTTCTTCTAATTGTTGCAAAGGATTATTGGTTTCTACCAAGGCTAAAAATGAGAGAATACTAGTACATTGTTGTTCATTTAGGCCAGATTTTAGCAACTCATTTTTTACGCCATCTGATCCAATTTTATCCAATTTATCAATGGCAACTGTAATGTCTATAAACTTCTCTTGAGCACCAATATGTTGGGCGAGGGCATTGAGTAATTTGCGGTTATTTATTTTGATGATAACAGGTATTTGAAGTTCAGCAAAAACTTCATCATAAATTTTTAATAGTTCTGCTTCATTCAATAAACTATCGGTTCCAACCACATCTGCATCACATTGCCAAAATTCGCGGTACCTTCCTTTTTGGGGGCGATCCGAACGCCAAACAGGTTGCATTTGGTAGCGTTTAAAAGGTAGGGCAATGTCGTTTCGGTTCATGGCTACAAACCTTGCAAAGGGTACTGTTAAATCGTAGCGTAGGCCTTTTTCGGCAATAAAAGGGAGGCTAATTTTGGCGTTTAAATTGGCTACTTTTCCATCAACAGCGGGCAAATATGTTTGATCCAATTCTTCACTACTTGAAGTTTTACTTTGGAATTCAATTAGCTTTTTAAAGTAATCTCCAGAGTTAATAATTTTATAGAGCAGTTGGTCGCCCTCTTCACCATATTTGCCAGTGAGGGTGCTTAATTGTTCCATTGCGGGTGTTTCTAAGGGCATAAAGCCATATTTCTTAAACACCTTTTCAATGATATTTAAAATGTATTTCCTGCGCTGAACCATTATTGGGTTAAAGTCGCGGGTGCCTTGCGGTAAACTTGGTTTTTGCGCCATAAGTAGTTACGAATATAAGAATTGAATAGAAAGAATAATCGAAAACACAAAAAGTGAGCATCGATTTTAGGAGTAAAAATAAAAAAATCTCGTAGATACCTTAATTAAATGCTTTCTTCAGGAATCCGGTTTACTAGATTTATTATCGAATACGGTCGGCACTCCTCACCAAATCTTCGTCTTTTTTAATTAAAAAGTAAACCCTCACGTTCAAGTATAGCATAAAAAGTAAAAGGGTAATTCCAAACATCGACGAGAGCATCATTTTTTCATAACTAAAATTGGGAATAAACAGGTAGGCTTTACCCGCAAATGTTCCAATTAAGCTAATGATAGCCAATAAATTAATTTGTGTAAAGCTCATTTGCCTGATCCTATTTTTAAAGTTCATCAAAACATATGCGCTCAACCCAATAATGATCGAGACTAGCAAGATCAAAACGAATTGTAGGTTGCTTTCTATTAAAATACCATTTTCTAGCTTGTTGAAATAAAACAAGTTGAGCACATATTCAGTGGTTTTACTTTCTGGTTCAACATAAACCAAGTGCAAAACATTGATGCCGCATAGTGCTGCGGAGATAAGGATAATAACAAGTAAAAATACCGATTGAATGCGTTGAATCATGGTGCAAAGGAATTGTAATTCAATCAAATTTCAAAAGAAACTGAGATTGAATAAAACTTTAAGCCAACTAATTTATAACTATTTCTTCCGCAATTTCTCGCCAAACACTTTTTCAAACTTTTCCAATTTGGGCGCAATCACAAACTGGCAGTATGATTGAGAGCTATTTTGGTTATAGTAGTTTTGGTGGTAATCTTCGGCCAAATAGAAATTGGTATAGGCTGTTATTTCTGTAACAATTGGATTTTTAAAGGCACCACTTGCGTCCAATTCTTTTTTGTATTTTTCTGCTAATTCCTTTTGTTGCTCATTTACATAAAAAATAGCCGAACGGTATTGCGTGCCAATATCATTTCCTTGTCTGTTTAAAGTTGTAGGATCATGCGTCTGCCAAAACACAGAAAGCAAGGTTTCGAAACTTACTTTTTTTGGGTCGTACATGATTTTGCAAACTTCGGCATGACCAGTTGTTCCTTCGCAAACCTCGCGGTAAGGTGGGTTTTTGATGTAGCCACCGCTATAGCCTGATATTACTTTTTCAACGCCATCAATTCTTTGGTAAATTGCTTCTAAACACCAAAAGCATCCTGCGCCAAAAATAGCAGAATCTAAATTTTGTTCATTTATTGTAGTCATT
>CANKQY010000070.1 GCA_947485745.1 Bacteroidota bacterium | reverse complement strand
TCGACATAGTGATGTCGAATTCAAAAGATTTTTGGAAATAGCAATTGGCTCGTCTTTTGAATTAGAAACCCAGTTATTATTATGTGTAGAAATTGGATTTGTGAATAACGAAAATATAGAAACATTAATAATTGAGATAAATAAAATTCAAAAGCAGTTAAATAATTTGATTTTGAAAATAAAACAAGATAATAAATTATAGGCTTTGCATCCATTTAAAATATGCCAGCTGCCAGAAGCCAGTTGCCAACAGCCAAAAGCTAAAAAATAATGAAGAACGACTACACTTTAAGATTAAGCGGACTCGAGCCGTTGGTGATTACAAAAGAAACAAACTTTGTAAATGTTGGCGAACGAACCAATGTTACAGGTTCAAAAATGTTTTTGCGTTTGATACGCGAAGGCAATTTAGAGGCTGCATTAAGTGTTGCCCGCGAGCAAGTAGAAGGCGGCGCGCAAATCATCGACATCAATATGGATGAAGGCATGATTGATGGTGTTGAATCAATGGTGCGCTTCTTGAACTTAATTGGTTCAGAACCGGATATCTCTCGCGTGCCTATTATGATAGATTCTTCACGTTGGGAAATCATTGAAGCGGGACTAAAATGCGTGCAGGGAAAATGCGTGGTGAACTCCATTTCATTGAAGGGTGGAGAAGAAGAGTTTATCCGCCAAGCTAAAATTGTAAAGCGCTTTGGTGCAGCAGTTATTGTGATGTTGTTCGATGAAGTTGGTCAGGCCGATAACTTTGAGCGCAGAATTGAAATTGCCGAAAGAGCCTATGGAATTTTAACAGAAATTGTACATTTCAATGCTGGAGATATCATTTTTGATCCCAATATTTTTCCAGTGGCAACTGGAATGGAAGAGCATAGAAAAAATGCCCTCGATTTCTTTAATGGCACCAAATGGATTAAAGAAAATCTACCAGGTGCAAAAATTAGTGGCGGCGTTTCAAATGTTTCTTTCTCTTTCAGAGGAAATGATAAAGTGCGCGAAGCCATGCATTCAGCTTTCTTATACCATGCCATCAAACATGGTATGGATATGGGTATTGTAAATCCTAGTCAGTTAGAGGTATATGATGAAATTGACAAAGAATTGTTGCTACGTGTGGAGGATGTTTTATTAGATAGGAGAGACGATGCCACAGAACGTTTATTAGACTATGCTGAAACCGTAAAAGGAAAAGGTAAAGAAAAAGTAATAGACGATGAATGGCGCAAATTGCCGGTGGAAGAGCGTTTAAGTCATGCGTTAATAAAAGGCATTATTGAGTTTGTAGATGAAGATACCGAAGAAGCAAGGCAAAAATATTCAAAGCCGCTTGAGGTAATTGAAGGTCCGTTAATGGCGGGTATGAATGTGGTAGGAGATTTATTTGGTGCAGGAAAAATGTTTCTTCCGCAGGTGGTAAAAAGTGCTAGGGTGATGAAAAAATCTGTAGCTTTCTTGATGCCTTTTATGGAAGAAGAAAAGAGAAGAACAGGCGATACTTCTACCTCACAAGGAAAGATATTAATGGCAACCGTAAAAGGCGATGTGCATGATATTGGAAAGAACATTGTAGGTGTTGTATTGGCATGTAACAATTATGATATCATTGATATTGGTGTAATGGTGCCGGCCGAAAAAATATTGGAAGCTGCTGTTAGAGAAAATGTAGATGTAATTGGCTTAAGTGGATTAATTACGCCGAGTTTAGATGAGATGGTGCATGTTGCCAAAGAAATGGAAAGATTAGGCATGAAGATTCCATTGTTAATTGGCGGCGCAACCACTTCTAGAGCACATACTGCTGTTAAAATAGATCCTGTTTATAGTGGAGCGGTGGTGCATGTTTTAGATGCAAGTAAGGGCGTACCTGTGGTTCAAAGTTTGGTGAGCAAAGACCAAAGAGAAGGAACTAAGAATAAATTTAAGGCAGATTACGAACAGTTTAGAATTGATTATAAGAACCGCAAGAAGGACAAGAATTTTGTTGATTTAGCAAAGGCAAGGGCTAATAAAATTCAAGTAGGTTTTGACAATATTGTTGAACCAACCTTCCTTGGAAATAAAACATTAGAACATTACCCATTGGCAGAATTGCGTAAGCGCATCGATTGGACTCCCTTCTTCTCAACATGGGAGTTGGCAGGCAAGTATCCTGCAATTTTGGAAGATAAGATAGTAGGTGTTGAAGCAACTAAATTGTTTAAAGATGCCAATGCATTATTAGATAAAGTAGTTGCCAATAATTTATTACAAGCGAAGGCAGTTTTTGGTTTTTACAAGGCAAGTGAAAATGGCGATGATGTAGTTTTAGAAAAGGCAGATGGTAGTGAAGAAACATTTCATTTTTTACGTCAGCAGAATGAAAAAGCTGCCGATCAACCTTATATATGTTTGGCAGATTTTATT
Source organism: Bacteroidota bacterium (assembly GCA_947485745.1). Classification (GTDB taxonomy): domain Bacteria; phylum Bacteroidota; class Bacteroidia; order UKL13-3; family UKL13-3; genus B1. Next base: position 11,292 of record CANKQY010000070.1, on the reverse strand, counting down.
GCACCTAAAGATTCAGGTAAGCAAGATTATATGGGCATGTTTGCCGTAACAGCTGGTATAGGAATAGAACCATTAATTGAGGCATTTGAGAAAGACCACGACGACTATAACAGTATCATGATAAAAGCTTTGGCTGATAGGTTAGCAGAAGCCTTCGCAGAAAAATTACATGAGTTGGTTCGAACCGAGTACTGGGGATTTGCAAAAGGTGAAACCTTAACGGATGAAGAAATCATCAGAGAAAAATATGACAGTATCCGACCAGCACCGGGCTATCCTGCATGCCCTGATCATACAGAAAAACGCAAGTTGTTTAATTTATTAGAAGCCGAAAAGGCAACAGGAATAACACTTACAGAGAATTTTGCCATGTACCCTACGGCTGCGGTTAGCGGATTTTATTTTGCCAATGCCGATAGTAAATATTTTGCAGTAGGTAAAATTAGCAAAGACCAAGTAGAAGATTATGCCAAACGCAAGAATGTGACTGTAGCATACGTGGAGCGTTGGTTAGCACCAAATTTGGGATATGATAATTAAACCTTTCCACCAAAAGCAATAATCAATTAGTGGTTAAAGTTTGCGCTGAATTCTGTATTTTTGATTGTAAACTAATTTTATGATTAAAAAATACAGCGGTATCCTTGCACTAACCATATTAGCACTTTTCATCATTAACTTTACCCTAAGGCCTAATGGGTTAGCAGGTGAAGGCATGATCCAAAATTTATCTGGCAGGTTAAAGTGGAATCTCAAAATGTTGGGTGATCCTGCTACAGGATTAATTCCAAATGACATGCGCGGCAATGAATTAGCCTTTTCACAAACCTTACCTAGCGATGGTGGCTTACAAAAATTTGCTACTTGGCAATCTATTGGGCCATCAAATGTTGGTGGCAGAACACGCTGCGTGGTAATAGATAAAAGTAATGCAGAGGTATTATTGGCTGGTGCCGCTACAGGCGGAATATGGAGAAGCACCAATGGTGGAATATCTTGGTATGCCTGCAATATCTCAAGTGTTCCTACAGCTAACATAACTAGTTTGGTTCAAGATACCAGACTTGGAAAATTAAAGAATTGGTATGCCTCATCAGGTGAGTTATATGGTGGAAATATTCCTGGCGCATTTTATAATGGAAGTGGTGTTTATAAATCTACAGATGGTGGCGATACTTGGGTAAAAGCGGGCAATGTTTCAAGTGGTTTGGGAGGTTTATCTGGTCCTTGGTCGGTTATTCACCGATTGGCATTTAACCATACCATAGATACCGCCGATGTATTATTTGCAGCAAATTTTGATGGCATTTTTAGGAGCATCAATGCGGGTTTAAGTTGGATTAAAGTAAGAGGCGGCGGTTCATTGGTAACTAGTTATAGTTATTTTACAGATGTGGCCATTACACCAACAGGAGTAGTTTATGCAACCTTATCGGGTGGCGGGCAGCAGCAAGGATTTTGGCGCTCTGCAGACAATGGAAAAACATGGGCAAATATCACTCCAAGCAATTTTCAATCTAGCTTCGACCGAATTTCAATTGGCATTTCACCAAGTGATGAAAAGCAAGTTTATTTTGTAGCTAACACGCCAGGGTTTGGAAAGGAAAGCAAAACTTTTGAAGGCAGGAGCGAGTTCAATAGTCTTTGGAAATACACCTATGTAAGCGGAGATGGATCAGGAGTTGGAGGGGTTTTAGAAGACCGTAGTGCAAACATTCCAACACTTGGCGGAGCATTTGGTGATTTTATTTCTCAAGGTGGGTATTGCTTGGAAATAAGTGTGAAACCAGATGACGCCAATACTGTGTTTTTAGGTGGAACCAATTTATACCGATCAACAGATGGGTTCAAAACGGCTAGCAATACTGCTATGATTGGCGGCTATGGTTTAGGCACCAATCTGCCAGATTTTAAGGTTTATCCAAACCACCACCCAGATAACCATGGGGTAGTTTTTTATCCAGGCAATGCATCAAAAATGATATCTTTTCATGATGGTGGAATTTCTTTGACTCAAAATAATATGGCTTCTTCTGTAGCATGGAAATCTTTAAATAATGGATATTTAACTTCTCAATTTTATACTGTTGCATTGGATCATGGAAGCAATTCAATGCTAACTGTTGGAGGTTTGCAAGACAATGGCACTTATTTAACAACGAGTTCTATTGCGGCTAATGCGTGGACCCAACCATTGAGCTATGATGGAGCTTATTGCTTTATTAAGCCTGGTGGGGGAGAAGTATATTTGTCGATTCAGCAAGGGAGGATGCAAAGAATATTGTTAGACGCCAATGGTATTCCCAATAAATTTACACGGATTGATCCAAAAGGAGTTGATAAAAGTGTTTACCAATTTATCAATCCATTTACCCCTGATGCAAATAATTTTAAGGTGCTTTATACTCCTGCCGGTAATGTAATTTGGAGAAATAGTGATATTACTGCCATTCCATTAAAGAACCAATTAGATAGCAATGCAAGCAATGTTAATTGGACACAATTAAACAACACTTTATTGAGTAATGCGGGCGACCAAATTTCAGCTTTGTTTAGTTCAAAAATTCAGAGTGATTTATTGTATTATGGTACCGAGAAGGGACGTTTGTATAGACTTAGAAATGCTTCTGATACTGCTAGTAAACCTGAGTTAATTAGTGGCGCAAATTTCCCAAGTGGCTATATTCAATGCATCACACAGCATCCAACTGATACTGGAAAAATTTATATAGTCTTCACTAATTATAATGTGCTAAGTATTTTTGAAAGTAACAATAGTGGTTCAAGCTGGGTGGCAATAAGTGGTAACCTAGAACAGAATACTTCTGGCTCTGGTAATGGTCCAAGTTGTCGCTGGCTTACAATAGCACCCACACTTGATAGTTTAGTTTATTTTGTTGGAACAAGCACTGGTTTGTATGCAACAAAAAAGATAAATGGTATGCAAACAGTTTGGACTCGCCAAGGAGCAAATACAATAGGTACACAAATTGTTACTATGATGGACCATAGAATCACTGATGGCAGAATGGTTGTGTCTACTTATGGTTCTGGTGTATTTGGAAGTTTTGTTCAATCACTCAATCCTCAAACTGGTATTGACAAAGCTCAACCAGGAGGAGGAATATCTTTGTATCCTAATCCTACACAGTATGTTGTTCAATTAAAAGGGGTTCCTCAAGATTTAATTTTATCCTATTCAATCATTAATTTAGATGGAAAGGAATTGTTGAAAGGAAATTTGAAAGGCACAGAACCTATAGTAGTTGAAGAGCTGCCAAATGGGAATTACTTCCTTATTATTAAAGGAAAAAATCAAACATTTAAATTTATTAAGCAATAAATTAACCCCGTAAAATGAAAGTTGAACTTTCATTTTACGGGGTTAATTTACTTTATTTGGAAATAATTTTTGGTAAAATATCTGTAAGAAAGCTTCTTAATCCTACTGCATTTATCCATTTATTAATTGGCCATAATGGGTCATCACCAGTTGTTATAACATAGTTATTTTTTGTTTTTAAATCCTTGATACTTTCAGCTAAACCTCTAGTGAGCGAAGGATTTTCAGAGTATTTAATTTCTATGCATGCTATAGGTTTGATGCCTTTTACTAAAACCAAGTCAACTTCAGCACCATCTTGTGTTCTATAATAGTAAGGTTGAATATTATTTGGAAGTAATGAAATAATTTGCTCAATAACATAACCTTCCCATGAATAGCCTAGCATAGGATGATATTGCAGGTTTTTGGCATGATGAATATCTAGTAAATAATGTAACAGACCACTGTCTCTGATATATACTTTCGGACTTTTAACTAATCTTTTAGAGGTATTGTGGTAGTATGGCAAAAGTTTTCTGACCATAAACGCACCTTGCAAATAGTCTAAATAACGGTTAACGGTAACAGAACTAACATCTAAGCCTTTTGAAAAAGACTGCGCATTCCAAATTCCTCCATGGTAGTGGGCTAACATGCGCCATAGCTTGAACATAAGATTTGGTGAAAAAATAACACCAAATAAATTATTCAAATCTCGCTCAATAAATGTTCTTGCAAAACCATCCATCCATTGGTAAAAATCATCATCATTTTTGGCTTTCCATGCTGCGGGAAATCCTCCTCTAAACCAATGTTTTTGAATAGTATTACTTTTGTTGGGTAGCTCAATTAATAGGAGCGGTGTGGCTTCTAAAAAATAGATTCTACCTGCAAGCGATTCCGATGATCCTTTTACCAACTCTGGACTGGCCGAACCTAGCAATAAAAACCTTCCAGCTTTTCTTTTTTTATCAATCAATGAACGCATTATGGGAAATAATTGTGGCATGCGTTGTACTTCGTCTATGATTACCTGGTTCTGTTCATGTGCTGTTAAGAATAATTCTGGGTTTTTAAATTTTCGGAGATCTTGTGGACTTTCTAAATCAAAATATACTCCTTCAATTTTCGATTTCTTTTGAATGATTTTAGCTAAGGTTGTTTTGCCACATTGCCTTGGTCCAACTAGTGCAACTGCCGGAAACTGCTTCATGAGTTTCTCAATTTTCTCTTCAATTATTCGCTTTATCATGTTTCAAAGTTAATTTATAATCCCGTAAAATGAAAGTTAAACTTTGGTTTTACGGGATTAATTTATTTTTTATTCTAGCTATTTCTTATAGATTATTCATATTTATTTAATTTTGGCAGTTTCGAAACCTTTTGTAAAACGTATTATCTCCTTTGAGATAAGTATAAAAAGCACTATTTTTGCCCTTTCATAACTAAAAAAATAGGAGTATTTTATTGTGCAGAAATATTTGATTAATAATCTTGAAGATTATGAAGGTCAGGAGGTTACACTTATGGGTTGGGCTAGTAACAAAAGAGAAAGTAAAGGTCTTGTTTTTGTTATCCTCCGTGATGGTTCGGGTTGGTGCCAATGTGTAGTGAGTTTAGAATTGGTAGGCGAAGCGCTTTTTGAGGAAGCGCGTAAGGTAACTTTGGAGTCTTCTCTCCAAATTACTGGTAAAGTGCTCAAGGATGAACGCCAAATGGGTGGATTTGAGTTACAAGCTAGTAGCATAAAATTAATTGGTGAATCCAATGATTACCCAATTGCTAAAAAGGAGCATGGAGTAGATTTCTTGATGGACAAACGTCACTTGTGGCTTCGTAGCCAGCGTCAATGGGCCATCATGCGCATTCGTAATAAAATTATATTTGCTATTCATGAGTTTTTTCAAAAGGAAGGTTTTGTGCAAATGGATGCCCCTTTGTTTACAGGAAATGCTTGTGAAGGTACTAGCAATCTTTTTGAGACAGATTTCTATGGTGACCCCGCGTACTTGAGTCAGAGTGGTCAATTATATGGTGAAGCCATGGCTTTTTCAATGGGTAAAATTTATACTTTTGGACCAACATTCCGTGCCGAAAAATCTAAAACACGCAGGCATTTGAGCGAGTTTTGGATGATAGAACCAGAAATGGCTTTCTATGATATTTTCGAAAATATGGATTTGATAGAGAATTTCCTTCGTTCTGTGGTAAGTTCTGTTCTTGCAGGTTGCGAAAAAGAATTGGCTATTATTGGGCGAGATACCCAAATACTGAAGAATATTGTTAAGCCATTTCCTCGCTTAACTTATGATGAGGCAGTGCGCATCATCAAAGGGGAACAAGATGTGAATGGCAAGAATGCAATCACCTCGCTTGAAGATGAGTTATCATCTGTAAAAACTAGAATTATTTTGGTTCAAACCGAAATTACTGAGCGCGAAGAGAAAATTAAAACACCTGGCATGAAAAAGGGTGAAATTGGTTTTAATCAAGCACAAATTGATAAACTCAAACAAGAGTTAGGTGATTTAGAGGAGAACGAAAGAAACATTCCTCAATGGTTAAATAGTGCGCGTAATTTTACATATGGAAATGATTTAGGTGGTAGCGATGAAACGGTAATAACACGTTTATTTGATGTGCCTATTATGGTTTATAACTGGCCCCATGAAGTAAAAGCTTTCTACCTAAAACGAGATCCTGATAACTCAAAATTTGCACGTGGTGTGGACGTATTAGCGCCTGAGGGTTATGGCGAAATTGTAGGTGGTGGCGAGCGTGAAACCGATGAAAAATTGTTGATTGAAAAAATCAATGAGCACCAATTACCAATGGAGGCTTTTGAATGGTACCTTGATTTGCGCAGATATGGTACAGTGCCACATGCAGGATTTGGATTAGGCTTGGAGCGACTTGTAACATGGGTTTGTAAATTGCCACATGTGCGTGAGAGTATCCCTTTCCCTAGAATGTATGGTAGATTATTGCCTTAAATCCTAGCGAGTTTGCCACAAATAAGATTAGTTTTATTAGCATTTTTTTTCTTGCTTTTTTATAGTACTAAGCAGGTTTATGCCCAAAGCAACCATGGCTTTATTAATCTGGTCAATCGCTTTTACCAAATCATGGAGGGTGATTCTGCTAAACCCAAAAAGAACTATTTTTTTACGCTGCCTATTTGGTCGGTGACACCTGAAACTGGCATTAAATTAGGTTTGAGTTTGGGGTATATGTTTAGGATTGGCCAAAAGGAAAATACACGTCCTTCCCTCATTAGGCTCAATACTTCTTATACACAAAATAAGCAATTTAATATTAGACCAAGTGCCGATATTTTCTTCTTTGAAAATAAGTATAACCTCAAGGCACAATATGTATTTAATAATTTTAATGAATACTATTGGGGGATAGGTAATTTGGCTCCTGAATCTGCTAAAGAATTATATGATTTTAAACAGCATAAAATCAATGCCAGACTCACTCGTCAGTTCATTAAAGATTTGTACATGGGCGGACAAATTATGTATGAGCAGCTGTATAATATTAAGTTTAAGGATTCAAGTAAAGCTCCTTCTAGTGGGGTTGCAGGTATAAATGGTTATACTATTTTTGGTGCAGGACTTGCTTTGGCTTATGATAATAGAGACAATATTTACTATCCTCTGAAAGGTGCTTATTTAGAGATTAGCAATTACTTTTTCTTTCCATCTCAAATTAGTAAATACCAATTTAGAAGTGTAACAGTTGATGTACGTAAATTTTTTGGCTTGTGGAAGGAGAACGTTTTAGCGTTACAAGGTTATGCAAGTATCAATAAAGGTGATGTACCATACAGGCAAATGAGCACTATGGGTAATGAAATGATTATGCGTGGGTATTACAATGGCCGCTTCCGCGACAATCATTTTGTGGCTGCACAAGCTGAGTTTCGCAAAACCATTTGGGGTCCTTTTGGTGCCGTTGTTTTTTGTGGTTTGGGCAATGTTGGTTCAGATTTATCTAATTTAACACAAAATATAAAACCCAATTACGGCTTTGGTTTTAGAGCAACAACAATCCGTAGGGAGCATATCAATGCCAGAATAGATTTTGGTTTTGGTGAAGGTAAAATCAAAGGATTTTATTTTACTTTGTCGGAAGCATTTTAATGGCAATTTATGCAGCCTGAACCTAATAAATTTTCATTAAAGAAACGATTGAAAAGCTTTACCTATGCCTTCAATGGATTAAAAGGTTTATGGAAAAATGAACATAATTTGCGCATCCATATTGTTACTGCAATATTGGTAATTGGTTTGGGTTATTATTTTCAAATTTCTATCCCAGAATGGATAGCAGTTATCCTTTTAATTGGTATAGTATTTACCGCAGAAATTTTTAATTCTGCAATCGAACATTTAGCAGATTTTGTGATGCCAAATTTGGATAGTCGTATTGGCAAAATTAAGGACCTATCAGCTGCAGCTGTTTTAGTTATTGCCTTTGCGGCACTTATTATTGGGGTAATTATTTTTCTGCCAAAACTATTAGCAATGGTATATTAGTTATTTTTTCTTTTTATACGGGCAATGCCTACAACCACTGCCACAGCAGGTTCCTCTTTGCAAATGATAAGCTTCTGTAAAAACTACATACCCATTTTCTAGGTAAAATTGTTGTCCGTTAATTTTATCTTTTTTAGAGGAGTTCTCACTATTTAGTTTCACTTCTTTTTGGTTCATACCTATTTTGAATAGAAGTAAGTTGCATTAATTCCTGCCTTAAAATTTCCTTTTAAATTACCTACGGTATCATACCTATATATTTCACTCTTCTGCACATAATCCTTGGCATCTGAAGCCAAAATTTCTTTTTGGTTTGGGTTATACCCGATGGCATAAAAGTTTTTTCCTTCAGCAGAAATAATAGGTATTGTTGGCAATTGATTGGCATCAATATTCATAGCATAAATGTCTTTGTTGATCCAATAAATTTTTGTCTTGTTTGGATTACAAATTAATTTATTGGGGATACTTCCATTACTAAAGTGAAAGCTATTTGCCAAACTCCCAGAAGTCCCAATACAAAGCAACTGAGCTGCAATAGCATCTTTGCCAACAGTTAATACCCATATTTTTTCAGTTTGATCCAATACCATGTTTTGTGCACCATAACCAATGTTGATGCTATCTATTAATTGATCGGTTAAAGTATTAACAACATACACATATTTGCTAGTCCTACCACATATATACGCTTTGTTATTTCTGTAAACCATTTCTTCTGTCCAGCTAGCGATATTAATTTTTCCATTTATCTGTTTACTTTTTAAGTTAACAATCCAAATAGCTTTTTCATACAAATCGCTTACATAGGCTTTGTCTGATCCTAAGGATAACAAGTATCTCGGAGAGTTAAAACCAGTAATCATTGCAATGCTTTTGAATGTTTTAGCATTCATAACCTCTATCTTTTGTGAGTTGTTAACCACTAAATATGCTTCCTCACCTATAATGCTCATAGATTGTAACACATCTCCTAATCCTCTTTGGTTATAACTTTTAAATACATCTTCTTGTATGCTTGAGTTAGCCGAATTGTAAAAACTCAAACTCGCATTTCCCCATTGAAAATTTCCCTCATTGCAAATAAATATGCCATGAGCACTAGTATCTGTTGGCACATCACTAATAGAGGGATTATCTGGTGTTTTATCACAAGATACAATGGTAAATACCAAACTCACCAAAATGATGAGTTTGGTATAAATATATTTTTGATGCAATAACACCAAATTATTGTTTAACAAATTTTTGAATACTAATTCCATATTCATTTTTCAGCTGAATAATATACAATCCATTTTGTAATTCACTGATGTTGATGTTCTTTTCTGAAGTGGTCAAGTAATTTTGGCCATTCATTCCAATGATGTTTATTTCATCAAAATTTTGGTTGCTTAAAATACTTAATTGGTTTGATGCTGGGTTAGGATAAATTGTTACATTCTCTAATTTATTCACTTGGGTTAACCCTACACTTTGATCATTAAAATTATCGATGCAAAAATAGGTTGGGGTGTTTATGCCAAATGCGCCTGTATCTGATGATTCGAAACTAAACGCAAAGCTGTCAACAACACCAAATGCTGTTAAATCAACCCACTTCCATGTTTTAAGGATATAGTCTTTTGAGTTATCCTTTGATCTGAAATCTGCTAAATAAACTTCCAAAGTTGTATCTGCGCCTTGTCCTCCATTTTTCCATGCATTAATTGTAACATAAAAATAATCTGAATCATTGCCACTAGCCCCACCAAATTTTTTAGAGAAATTACTCCCGTTTTTCATTTCATAATAGGCATAAGTATTATTTGTAATATAAAATCCATTAGTTAATTTTCCTAATGCTGCATCTTTTAATCTAATGGTGCCATCGCCATACATAACACCATAATTATTGGATCCATATCCTCCATTGGTAATAGATCCATATTGGTTCATGAATCCTTGAGTTAAAGTATCTTTCACATTTGAAATTGAAAAGCCAGACCAAAATCCACCAAATGACGAATCATAATCATTGGTAAAATAGGCACTTCCACTGTTAAATCCTCCAGCAAAGTCGCTCCCATTATAGTAGGAGTTTGGTGCCAATGATTTTTCTTCGAATGATGATTTTGTTTGTGCCCCTAATTGAGTGCTCAAAAGTAATAAAATTGCAAAGCTTAGTTTTTGTAAATTGTTTTTCATGTTATAGTTTAAAGTTTAAAGTGATTTGATAATTAATAAGTGGCATGGGTCTATTTACCATTACCTGATAGGTTTGATTGAATAAATTGTTCATGCTTAACAAGCATTGTATGCTTTTTTGTTTAACGGTTATAACCTTTCCTAGGTTCAAACCGCTATAATTAAAGGGATTTAGCCAATTGCTATGGTCGGCACTCACATATCTTGTGCCAACGTAATTGAAAGTATAGTCAAAACTGAAGCTTTTAAATTGCATTGAAAACTGCAACATATTTTTTACTCTCGGAGTATAAATAATTTGCTTATTCAAAGAGGCATCGCTGGGTATGGAAGATTGTTGATTGGTAGCAATTGTTAAATCATGCAAGCCTCTGAAGGAATATAATATTTTGCCTGTATTTATCTTTATTCGCCAATCATATTCTATGCCTCTACTCCATACTTGATATATATTCTTTGGCGTGCTTAAATTGCCTCCATTAGGTACCCATATGATCCAATTTTGAATGTTTTTATTGAATGCAGTGATGGTTGAATTAAAGCTACTTTGCCTATAACTAAATTGGTGCCTTAAACTAAGCTCTTGGTTCCAACCCTCTTCAGGTAATAATTCTTTGTTACCCATGTTCGGCCAATACAAATCGTTGAAGGTAGGCAGCCTGTAGCTTTTGGCAATATTTCCATAAAAAATAAATTGTTTGCCTATTGTTAAGTTAAATCCATACGCTGGAATAATAGGAACCGCTTTTTCATCTGCCCATTCTTGCCGTATGGTTATTTGTTGTTGTAATTTATGGTCGAACCAAAGCCATTTAAATGTTCCGAAAACTGCTATCCTATTTTGAAACCAATTTGTTTGAATTGTGTTTAAGTTGGCTTTGGTATTTTGGGTCATCACACTTCCCTGTATTTGGTAATTTTCCTTATTTATAAAATTATCTAAAAAGAAAACTTGGTTGTGAGAATTGCTAATAGAGGGTGTTGTATTGTTATCAGAGTAGTTGATAATATCATTGAAGTAACCATATCTAGCTTGCATCTCATAGCTTCCAGTTTTATATTGGTAATCTATAATTACCTTTCTGGTTTCATCAATTTGCTTCGCTTTTATGTTTGCCGTATTTAATGGTGCAGGGATATTTCTTTCGTTTTTTTGAAGCCATGATTTTATTCCAAATTTTAGGTTAGGATAAATTTGAAATTGAAATTCTTGTAACCATGCAATGGCTGTGAATT
>CANKQY010000069.1 GCA_947485745.1 Bacteroidota bacterium | reverse complement strand
TTAACAACGATGAAATTGTTTTTAAGCGAAGTTTTTCAATCTCCTGATTGATGGCTAAATCTTTTTCAATATAGGTATTACTAGAAGGGATAAATGCTTCAGGTTGGTAATAGTCGTAATAGGATACAAAGTATTCTATAGAATTTTGCGGAAAAAATTGTTGGAATTCTCCATATAGTTGGGCTACCAAAGTTTTATTATGACTAACAATTAAAGTTGGTTTTTGCACTTGTGAAATTACATTGGCCATAGTAAAGGTTTTTCCCGAACCCGTTACTCCAAGTAATACTTGAGCTCTATCTCCTCTGAGGACGCCATCTGTTAAGCTTTTTATAGCTAGAGGTTGGTCACCTGTAGGTATAAATTGTGAGGTTAATTTAAAGTTCAAATTAATAATATTAATTACTCACTAATAATTCTTTTCTTAAAATATCTAATGAAGTTAGCGACGTTCTCAAAATTGTTCTTTCGCGGTTATCTCCCATATTATATTTTTTGGCAACGGTGCCATTAGGCGAAGCTAAGGCAATCCAAACTGTACCAACTGGCTTTAGTTCAGACCCACCTCCAGGCCCTGCTATACCGCTTGTGGCAATTGCATAGGTAGTTTTAAATTTAGCTTTCAAATTTTGGGCCATGGCTATTACGCATTCTTCACTTACCGCACCAACTGTATTAATAATTTCGGCAGGAACATTTAGTTCATCCATTTTTATTCTATTAGCATAACTCACAATACTACCTATAAAATAATCTGAACTACCAGGAATGGAAGTTATCATTTGAGCAAGAAATCCGCTGGTACAACTTTCAGCTGTGCTTAAGGTAGCGTTTTTGTTTTTCAATAGTTTGCCAACAACTTCCGAAATAGAATCATCGCCTTCGCCATAAATATACTCTCCAATGGTATTATAAAGCTCATGTATAATTGGGATGAGTTCTTTATTAAGTATATCCATGTCTTCACCATAAGCGCTGAATCGGAGGCGCACAGAACCTATACTTGGAAGGTAGGCAAGTTTAATATGTTTAGGAAGCGTTTCTTCTAAATGAATAATTTTATTAGCTAAGAAGCTTTCACCAATTCCTATTGTTTGAATGGTTCTATGAAGGATAGCAGGAAAGTTAAAATGGGATTTTAATTTAGGTATAGCCTCTTCTTCAAAAATAGTTTTCATTTCAAAAGGCACGCCTGGCAAACTTATAAAAGCTTTACCATTTTCATAAAACCACATGCCAGGTGCTGTTCCATTTTTGTTCCATAAAACCTCACAATTTTTAGGAACCATTGCTTGTTGATTATTAGAATCAATCAAAGGTAAATTTCTTTTGATAAAAATAGATTGAACCCAATCAAGTACTTGTTGGTTTAAAACTAGTTCTGTATTAAAAAAATCTGCCATGGTTATCTTGGTAATATCATCTTTGGTAGGCCCAAGTCCGCCAGTAATAATAACTACATCGCTTCTATGCGAAGCCTCAAGAAGGGCGTTGGTAATGGCTTCCCGACTATCGCTTATAGTTGATTTGAAATGAACACCTATTCCTAATTTATTTAAATACTGTCCGAGCCAAGATGAATTAGTATCGATTACTTGACCTAATAATAATTCATCACCTATGGTTATAATTTCTGCTTTCATTTTATTTTGAATAGGGATATTTTCATGTTTGGTTTAAAGATAAGGTTCATACTTAAAAGAAAAAAATATCTATACATTAATTTTTTTAAAAATTTAAAATGACACTTGTTAATTTTTATGCATAACTGTACAAAAAAAAATACTGATTTGCGATTTTATAAGTCAAATTTTTATATAAACATGTTAGAATAGTTTTCATGTGTACTTTCAAATTTTAATTTTGAATTAGTGTATATTTTTAAATATGAATACCTTGTAGCTATAGTAAAATATGATTGTGCGAGCTGTTTATGTTTTTATAATTTTAAGGATGTAAACAAAAAAAACAATAAAAATGTTTTTGAGTGAATGAAGGATGATAAAAAAAATCAAAGTATTTAATCACATTATTAAAGAAATCATGATAGCTGAAGATAATAGTAAAATCAATTGCTTTAGCGTGTTGATATCAGTTATCAACATTTATAAGTGCTAATTTTTTTGTATTGATTTACAGGAGGTACTTGAAAATATTAAATACACTTTTAACTTTGTTTTCGTAATCAATCAAATTTTTATAAACATGGCAACGACCAAAAAAACTAAAAAAGCTGCTGCTCCTTCAAAAGGACCAGCTAAGAAAGCTGCAACTAAGAAAGCTGCAACAAAGAAGGCTGCTCCTAAGAAAGCTGCTCCTAAGAAAGCTGCTGCTAAGAAAGCTGCACCTAAGAAAGCTGCTGCTAAGAAAGCTGCACCTAAGAAAGCTGCTGCTAAGAAAGCTGCACCTAAGAAAGCTGCTGCTAAGAAAGCTGCACCTAAGAAGGCTGCTGCTAAGAAAGCTGCACCTAAGAAAGCTGCTGCTAAGAAAGCTGCACCTAAGAAGGCTGCTGCTAAGAAAGCTGGTAAATAATTCTTTCTTAGAAAAGTTTTATTTGAAAATAAAAAAGGTCCCTTCGTGGGACCTTTTTTATTCTAAGAAGTTTCATAAAATTTATTAGAACATTATGCATTCAAAAAAAATATTTAAGCTATTGGTGGTTTTGGTTATTATATTTTTAGGTGCTTGTAAAGCTAAGCGATGCGCTAGTTTTGAGAGCCAGGATAATGAATATAAACTTAAATATGACCGACATGGTCGTGTGAAGAAGTAAGGTTTTGTAATTCTTCAAAGTAATGAATTGCCTGTTTAATGGTATTGATTTCAAATATCATTAAAATAAGATTTTGGTTACTTTGTTTCAGTTTACATCTTTTAGGATGTTGTTGAACGTAGTTTAATATTCCTGTAAAAACCTCTGACTGGTAGTAATGTTGTTTTTGCTCTGAAGGAAAATAAGCCATCAGTTGCTTTCTTTTTAAAATCAATTTTTCAAAGCCTAGTTTTTTTCCTATCTCCCTCAATTGAATTAGGGTAATTAAGTCGAGCACTTCATTAGGTACTTTGCCAAATCTATCTTCCAACTGCAATTTAAAATCACCTAATTCTTTATCTGTGCTTAATGAAGATAAGGCATTATATAGGTTCAAACGTTCACCAATATTTCTAACGTATTCATCAGGAATCAATGCTTCCAAATCTGTTTCTAAATTGCAATCTTTAGATTCAATGTGGTTGATGTTTTTTTCGTCTTTAAATAAATCTGCAAATTCATCTTCTTTCAGTTCGTGAATAGCTTCATCGAGTATCTTATGGTACATTTCAAATCCTATTTCAGCAATAAATCCACTTTGCTCGCCACCTAAAAGGTTTCCTGCTCCTCTTATATCTAAGTCTCTCATGGCAATATTGAAGCCGCTGCCTAGGTCACTAAATTCTTCTATCGCTTGTAGCCTTTTTCTTGCATCTGTACTAAGGTTTGCCATGTGTGGAACAAGGAGTGTACAAAAAGCTTTTTTGTTACTTCTTCCAACTCTTCCTCTCATTTGGTGCAAATCACTCAAGCCAAACATGTGTGCGTTGTTTATAATGATTGTGTTTGCATTTGAAATATCTAAGCCTGCTTCAATAATTGTTGTAGCTACCAACACATCATATTCGCCTTCAATAAAACGCATCATCACGTCTTCTAAATGGTCTCCTTCCAATTGACCATGTGCAATAGCAACTTTTACGCCCGGGCAAATAGCTTCAATGTGCAGTCCAATGTCGTAAATATCTTTTACCCTGTGGTGAACAAAAAATACTTGGCCACCTCTTTCCACCTCATTCATAATTGCCTCCTGAATTATCTCATCAGAATAATTGTACATGTTGGTTTCAACTGGCTGCCTATTGGCCGGTGGAGTATTGATGATAGAAAGGTCTCTAGCACCCATGAGTGAAAAATGTAAAGTTCTTGGGATAGGGGTAGCTGTAAGCGTTAAGGTATCTACATTGTTTTTAAAAGCCTTTAGTTTTTCTTTAGCCGCCACCCCAAATTTTTGCTCCTCATCAATAATTAATAATCCAAGGTCTTTAAATTTTGTGTCTTTACTTAACAAACGATGAGTACCAATTATTAAATCTAATTTACCTTCGGCTAATTTCTTAAGTACTGCCTTTTGTTCGGCAGCAGATTTAAATCTATTGATGTAATCAATGTTACATGGGAAATCTTTGAGTCTCTCTTTAAACGTTCTGTAATGTTGATTGGCAAGAATTGTAGTGGGAACTAAAATGGCCACTTGTTTGCTATCGCAAATTGCTTTGAATGCGGCTCTGATGGCAATTTCTGTTTTGCCAAAACCCACATCTCCACAAATTAACCGGTCCATAGGATGTGGGTTTTCCATATCCTTTTTTACATCATAGGTTGCTTTACTTTGGTCTGGAGTGTCTTCATACATAAAAGAAGCCTCTAGTTCAACTTGCAGGTAATTATCGGGTGAAAATGCAAAGCCTTCCATTCCTTTCCGCTTTGCATATAGTTTAATTAAATCTCGAGCAATATCTTTTACTTTCTTTTTGGTATTACTTTTTAGCTTATCCCAAGCATCGCTTCCAAGTTTATTCATCCTTGGCACGCTGCCTTCTTTACCTACATACTTTGATATTTTGTGTAAGGAATTAATACTAACATAAAGTAAATCATTGTCTCTGTAAACCAAGCGCACGGCCTCTTGTAGTTGCCCGTTTATCTCTAGTTTTTCTAGGCCAGCAAATTTGCCAATGCCATGATCGATGTGGGTTACATAGTCGCCAGGTCTTAATTCTCTTAGTTCTTTTAATGTAATAAGTTTGCTGCCGCTATAACCACTTTTAACTTTTCCTTTATAGAATCGATCAAAAATTTGGTGTTCAGTATAGTAAGCACATTTTAACTGGTGGTCAATATATCCACTTGAAAGTCCATGATAAATTGGTTCAAATTTAACCTCCTTATCCAAGTCTTCAAATATGGTATATAGTCTTTCAATTTGCCTACTACTTTCGCTAAAAATGAAGTTTTGGTAGCCTTTTGCCATATTGTCTTTTAAGTTGTCGATTAACATCTTAAAGTTTTTATGAAATACAGGTTGAGGGCTAGTTGAAAAATCGATGATAATATTTGCCTTGTTATTTTTACGATTTCCAAATTCGATAATATTGAATGAATTAATTCCTTTCATCCAAAGTTTGGAATCAAGCCAAGTATTTTCTATCCCTTCAAATTTTAATTCTTTTTCGGCATGCTGATCGATGTTGAACTTAAGCGCTTTTTCGAGGCCTCTGTTAATTTGATCTTTGCACAATGACATATCTTGAGTCCAAACAATTGTTTCGTCGGGCAGGTAATCAAAAAGCCTTTGTCGTTTTTGAATTTCCTTTTGCACATTAGGAATAATAAAAAAGCGATCTACTTTTCTAATAGATAGCTGATCGAATGGTTCAAATATTCTAATGCCTTCAATTTGATCGCCGTTTAATTCTATGCGATAAGGCTTTTCATTGCTAAAAGAGAAAACATCTACAATTCCGCCTCTGATACTAAATTGACCAGCTTCATAAACAAAATCTGTTCTTTCAAAATGGTGTTCAGTTAAAAATTCCATGAAGAACTCCAAATCAAACGCATCACCTACTTTTAGTTCATAGGTGTTTTGGTTCAAATCGCTTTCACTCATTACCCATTCGCACATTGCCTCCGCGGTGGTAATTACCCATTCCGATTTAGAGAATTTTTGGTTCAGTCTATTTAAAACTTCTGCTCTTTCTAAAACCAACTGGTTGTCTATTGTTTCTGGCTGAAAGCTTCTTTTATAAGAGGAAGGAAGGTAATTTATTGTTTTACCTGGGACTAAATTCTCAATATCCGAAACAAAGTATTTGGCTTCATCAATGGAGCTACAAATAATTAGTTGTGGGCAGTTTTTTTGCTCGTATAACAGGGCGGCTAACATCGGGCAAGAAGAACCTATTAATCCATTTATGTGAATTACCTTATTGTTTTTATTTTCAATGGCATTATTAAACACCAAAAATTCTTTAGAGGAAAGGTATAGGTCAAAAATATCTTTTAACTTCATAAAACAGTTTAGCCCGGTGGAGTGCCGGGCGGTTTTTTTAGACTACAAAAATAGGTTTTTGTGGAGAGTAAAGAAATCTCTTTTGGGTAATATTTAATTAGTCATCCAATAGTTTTTCACTTTCTATGGGCTTGTGCAGAAATAAGTCAAAATATTGGAATGAATTTATATCAGATTTAGCTCCAATATCTGCTGCTAAAGTAAAAATTGATGTAAATTGATTTATATTTTATTGATGACAATTCAGTAAGAATTAGCTTAATTTTTTTCTGTTAAATAAATGCCATTGTCTTCAATGCTAATTTTTTTCATTTTATATAACATGCCAATGGCTTTTTTGAAAACTTTTTTACTCATTTTCAATCTTGCCTGAATTTCTTCTGATGAGCTGCTATCAGAGAGGTTTAAATAGCCTTTATTTTTCTTCAACATCTTATAAATAACCTCAGTTTGGTCATCAACATGTTTGAACCCAATTTTCTGAATGCTTAAATCAATTTCACCATTATCCTTTATCTTTTTTATATAGGCTTGGTAAGTATTTCCTTTGTAAAGTTGTTCAAATACTTCATTGTGATAAATTAATCCCTTATGCTTTCCTTCAACAATTGCAAGGTATCCAAGAGGGGTATCTTCAAAAATAGTTGCCTCTACTATTTGTCCTTCTTTTAAATTGTTTTTTTCATTAGATAGAAACTTTTTTATTTTGCTCGACCCAACCAATCTTTCAGTGAGTTCATCCACATACATTGCAATAAGGTATTCTTTACCTTCTTCCATTTTTTCTACTTGTTCTTTGATTGGAACCAATAAGTCCTTTTCCATGCCCCAATCTAAAAATGCACCAAAAGAATTAATTTGGTTTACTTTAAGTTTTGCAAAGCCTCCTAATTCAATTAAAGGCACTAATGTGGTAGCTACTAATCTATCCTCAGAATCTTTGTAAATAAATACTTCTAGGATTTCACCAACCTTCAACGATTTTGGTACATATTTATTGGGGAGTAACACTTCATTTCCTTTGGAATCTGCCAAGTACATTCCCGCTGCGGCGTTGCGGTTTGCAGTTAGTGTGGTATTTTTACCTATTTCAATCATTGTTCAAAGGTAGGTTACTTCACTTTAATTACAGCAAGTGCCCCATTACTGGCTGGAATATAGCCGTATTCATAGCAAAAAATGTATGTTTTACCATCATCAAGCTGTTCAATGTGCGTATGGAAGTTTAAAACAAATCCTAATTCTTGTATTTTTCTTTTAAATATTGTTTTTGGGGATGTTTTTTTTTCGAAATAGAGGCTTTCTAAGATTTTCCTATTCTTTTTTAAAACAGCATTAACATGTTTCATTTGCCGGTTATTTTCGCTGTATATTTTATTATTAAATCCGCTTCGGCATTGATCATCGCAGAATTTTTTATCTTGTCTGCCTCGAATAATTTGTTCGCAAAATTGACATTTTTTCTTTTCCATTTCAGAGATTTTAACTGAAGTTAGAAAAAATGTTGAATATTATCATCTAGAACCGAAAATGGAACTTCCTACTCTTACCAGTGTAGAACCTGCTTTTATGGCAATGGCATAATCGCCGCTCATACCCATGGATAGTTCATTAAAGCTATCAATATCTGAGAAGTATTTCGCTTTGGTTTCATCATATAAGATTTTGAGAATGGTAAACTCCTTTTCAATTTGGTTGGTATCATTCACATTGCTGGCCATGCCCATTAAGCCTTTCATTTCTATATTGGCTAAATTGCCTTTTTTCCATTCTTCAATAATTACACAAAGCTCATTTTGGTTCAAACCGAACTTTGTTTCTTCACTTGCAATAAAAATTTGAAGCAAACAAGGAATTATCCTATTAATTTTTTGTCCTTCTTTATTTATTGTTTGTAAAAGTTTAAGGCTATCAACTGAGTGTATTAGGCTCACAATTGGGGCAATGTATTTAATCTTATTGGATTGCAAATGGCCAATAAAATGCCATTCAATGTCTTTTGGCAATGATTCATACTTAACTACAAGCTCCTGAACTTTGTTTTCCCCAAATAATTTTTGTCCGGCTTGATAGGCTTCTAGTAAGGCTTCTACTGGTTTTGTTTTACTTACAGCAATTAATCTAACATTAGAGCCAATTTCTTGATTTATTTTTTGAATATTTGCACCAATCATGAATATAAAAATAGACTACAAATATCTGATTTTATCCTTGTTTGTGCTAATACTTTCTTGCAAAAATGACAGTTTAAATACTGTTTCCAAGCCAAAGAATTTATTAACAAAAAACCAAATGGCTGAGATCATTGTTGATATGCACGTTGCTGAGGCAGGATTAAATGCAAGTAATTTGAGTTTGGATTCTTTAAAAAATATGAGTGCAGGTTATGATTCATTTATTTTTGATAAGTATCAAATTAAAGAGGAGGATTTTGAAAAAAGCTATGATTATTATTTGTGTATTCCTTATGAATTGGATTCTGTTTACCAAAATGTGATAGAATTATTAAATGCCAAAGAGTCGAAATCAAGAGGGATTTTAGTAACGCCCAAACAATAATAATTTTAATAGTATTAAACGAACGCATTTTGCCATATCCAAAGAATATTGAGAACAAACTTGGTTTCAACCAAGTAAAAGAACTAATAGAATCTCGCTGTTTGTCGCCAATGGGCATTCACTATGCCAATCAAATGAGGTTTACCAATCGCTTTGATTTGCTTCAAAAAATATTGGTTCAAACCAAAGAATTTAAAACCATTTTATTGGAAGAATCTCCTTTTCCAAATGAGCATTATTTTGATGTTGGTCCTTGGTTATTTAAGGCCAAAATTGAGGGGATTTATTTGTTAGAAGAGGAATTTCATCAAATTAAATTGGTGGTACAAGCTTTTTTGAGTGTAACCAAATTTTTGCGTGAGCGAAATGGCAAATATCCCGAATTGGAAATGCTTTTAGAGGGTTTAATAATTAATGACCTAGTTGCTAGAAGGATTGATAGAGTGCTTGATTCGGAAGGCTTGTTAAGGCCAAATGCTTCGCCAGAATTAGCTAAAATTTCGAGCAAGATTCAGGATAAAGAAACTGAAATAAGAAAGAAAATTCAACGCTTGTTTGATAAGAATACTGGTCTAGGTTATTTAACAGACCAAATTGGCATTACTATTAGGGAGGGAAGATTGGTTTTGCCTGTTTTGGCTGAACACAAAAGGCATATTGCAGGATTTGTGCACGATGAATCTAATACTGGTCAAACAGTATATATAGAGCCATCCGAGTGTTTTGATTTAAACAATATGTTGCGAGAGCTTCAGATTGCTTATAGGAGAGAAAGGGAGCGAGTATTGCTAGAATTAACGGATCAAATTAGGCCTGAGATTCCTGAGTTAGAGAAAAATTTACAGCGTTTGGGTTTGTTTGATTTTATAAGGGCAAAGGCTTTGGTTGCCATTGAAATGAAGGCCGACATGCCGATATTAAGTAAGCACCCAGGATTGAAATTGGTAAAAGCCTATCATCCTTTATTAAGATTGAGTCACGATAAAATAAAATTAGCAACAGTTCCTTTATCAATCGATTTGAACCAAGGAAAACATATTGTAGTGATATCTGGGCCTAATGCAGGAGGAAAGTCTGTGTGTTTAAAAACCGTTGGCTTGCTCCAATTTATGTTGCAATGTGGTCTGTTAATTCCTTGCGAATCGCATAGTGAAATTGGTATTTATAAAGATATCATGGTTGATATTGGAGATGAGCAAAGCATAGAAAACGACTTAAGTACATATAGCTCTCATTTATTAAGCATGAAGAGCTTTTGTGATTTTGCAGATGGTAAAACCTTGTTTTTAATTGATGAGTTTGGAACCGGAACCGATCCACAATTTGGAGGTCCTTTGGCCGAAGCAATTTTACATCATTTGGCTCAAAAGCGAGCCCATGGAATTGTTACCACGCATTTTAGTAATTTGAAGAATTTTGCTTCTCAATATCCAGGATTAGAAAATGCAAGTATGTTGTTTGATCATGATAAGATGCAGCCAATGTATCATTTGGAATTAGGTAAACCTGGCAGCAGCTATGCCTTTGAGTTAGCTGGTAAGTCTGGCTTGAGCCAACAAATTATTAATTATGCGAAGAATAAAGTAGGGGATAAGCAACGCAAGGTTGATGAACTTTTAGTAGAATTGGAGAAAGAGAAAAAGCAAGTAAACGACTTACGCACTAAAGTAATTGATAAAGAGGCCAAAGCTCAATCTTTGCTATTGAAATATGAATTGATAAGTGAGGAGATTGAGAAAAATAAGCGACAATTAATCAGAGATGCCAAACAACAGGCCCTTTCATTGGTGAGTGAGGCAAACAGTAGGATAGAGGCAACCATTAGAGAAATTAAAGAAAAGCAGGCCGACAGTGAAGTGCAAAAAAAGGCGAGGAACTTGGTAAAGCAAGATATTTTAGAGTTGAAAAAAGGTCTCGAACCAGAGGTTCAACCTGCTGAGCACTCATTGACCGAAACAACAAATATTGCCTTTAAAATAGGTGATAATATTAGGGTAATTGGGCAATTGGCTATTGGGCAAATTACGGAGATATTAAAAGGTAAGGCAATCATTTCTATGGGAGAACTGAGAACAACTGTAGCCCTAACTAAATTAGAATTGGTGGCAGTGCAAGAACTTAAAGAAGCCAAAAAATTTAGTTCAAGTGGGGTCAATATAAACCACAAGATGCAACACTTTAATTCGGAGCTTTATTTAATTGGGATGAGAGGAGATGAAGCTGTAAGTGCCTTAAATGAGCATTTAGATGAAGCAATTTTGCTTGGGATGAAAGAACTTAGAATTGTTCACGGAAAAGGGTATGGTATTTTACGCAAACTCGTAAGGGAGCAATTACAAAGCAATAAAATGGTTGCTCATTATGCCGACGAGCAGATTGAATTGGGCGGAGATGGCGTTACAATTGTTAACCTTAAAATGTAGTTTTCTCAGCCAACAGCTGTTCAATTTTATTGGTGATTTTTTTGCTTTTAGGGTCGGTTATCGTTAAAAAATAATCAACATACTCACCCTTTTTATTGATAAGGTATTTGTGGAAATTCCATTTAGGAGCCATATTAGTAACCCCATTTAAAGATTTATTGCTCAGGAATTTATATAATGGATGGCAGTTAATTCCTTTCACATGAATTTTATCAAATAACGGGAACGTTGTTTGGAAATTGACGCTGCAAAATTCCGCAATGCCCGCTCCTTCTAATTGCTCTTGGTTTCCAAAATCATTAGAAGGAAATGCTAAAATTTCAAATCCCAAATGTTGGTATTTTTTATACAATGTTTCAAGATCTTTGATTTGGGGTGTAAACCCGCAACCGCTTGCCGTATTAACAATTAGCAATACTTTTCCCGCATATTGTTCTAATGACACAGCTTCGCCTTTTATCGAATTTACTTCAAACTTAAAAATATTTGGTTTCAACATAATTTATTAACAACTACAAAGTAGTAATGTTTCAAAGTTGGTTAATTTCTTAAGGATGTTATTTTTATTTAAGTTTTATGTGAGATGAATAATTATTTCAATTTTTAGATAGAATTCTTGTTGTAGCTCAGCCTCAAAAATATTTTAATTTTCTTCTAGCATTGTTGCATTGTAATATTCAAATGATTAAAGTTGCTTAATGTTAAATGGAAAAATTACCTTTTGGAAAAGTTTAAAATCTGGAATTAGAGGAGGATTAATTGCTGCAGGTGTTAATGTTGGTTGGCTTTTTAGTTTAACTTATTTTTTAACTATCCAAGGAATTCCGAAAGGATTTCCAATTGCGGTAGTATTTTCCACAATATTGCCAATTGCTTTGGCAGCTTTATTATTTGCATTTTTGTTAATAAACTTCAAGAAAGGTAATGTACTTTTTTACCTGATTGCAGCAGGATTTACTCTTTTGAGTATCTTTCCATCCTTTCAACCAATATTGCCTGATGGAAATCCAGCTCCGGCTAACTTTGCAATTTTAACAGTACCAATGCATTTTTTTGCAGCAATTATTGGTGTTTTTTACATTGCAAAAGGAAAATAAGCATTGCCTTAAATCAAGCAAATTTGTTTGAACCGATGATAAAGCTATTGCTGCCAGTTCTGTTTATTGTGCATGGCAATCCTATGAAGGCAAATTTGTCTCTTTGGTGGGGTATAAAGATTTAGGGAAAGCGGCTAATTTGGCTATTCAAACTAATGAACATTATTTGCCTTTAGGCTAAACTCTGGACCTCATAACGCCTAAAGAACTGCTACACTTCATTTATGAAACC
This sequence comes from Bacteroidota bacterium, assembly GCA_947485745.1. Lineage (GTDB taxonomy): Bacteria > Bacteroidota > Bacteroidia > UKL13-3 > UKL13-3 > B1. The sequence continues at coordinate 1,643 of CANKQY010000069.1, read as the reverse complement.
TTTTACATAGGCTCAATTTCAATGCGAAGCGTCTTTATAGGTCGTGGGTCGTCCATTTTTAGCAACTGCTAAACAAATCGTTAATAAATACAATTCAATAATTTGGTGGTGGCATTTATTTTTGTGCTGTGTATGCAATTGTAGATATAGAAACTACCGGGGGCCACGCCACCCAAAACAGAATCACAGAAATTTCCATTTTTGTGCATGATGGAAAGCAAGTGATTGATCATTATGAAACGCTTGTTAATCCAGAAATGAGCATACCAGTATACATTCAAGCTTTTACCGGAATTAGTGATGAAATGGTTGCCAATTCTCCTTCTTTTTCAGCCATCTCAGAAAAAGTTTTCAATTTGCTACAAAGCAATATTTTCATTGCACACAACGTTAATTTCGACCATAGTTTTATCAAAAGCCAATTACAAGAATCGGGATTTGATTTACAAGTAAAAAAACTCTGTACTGTGAGGATGAGTCGGAAAATTGTACCTGGTCACCGATCATATAGCCTAGGGAATATTTGTGCTGCCATTGGGATTAAATTAGAAAATAGACATAGGGCAGGAGGTGATGCAATAGCAACGGTAAAATTGTTTGAATATTTGTTGCAACATGATTCTGAAAATCATATTGATGATTCATTAAAACGTGGGTCAAAAGAGCAGGTATTACCTCCAAACGTAAGCAAATCTGATTTTGAAAAATTGCCAAAAGCACCAGGTGTTTATTATTTTATGAATGATAAAGGTTTGGCTGTTTATGTTGGGAAAGCCAAGAATATCAGAACCCGAGTTGGCAGTCATTTTGGCGGTGATTTAAAAGGCAAACAAAAGCAAAATTTCATGCGCGATGTGTTTGGATTTAGTCATACCGCCACGGGTAATGAATTATTAGCAATATTGTTAGAAAGTCATGAAATACGAAGACTTTGGCCTGATGAAAATAAAGCGCAAAAGAGGGTTCAAACCGTTTATGGCTTATTTGATTATTTGGATCAAAACAACAAAATAAGATTTGGCATAGATAAGGTAAGGAAGGACCAAAAAGCATTGGTAACTTTTAGCACACATGCAGCTGGATTAGAATATTTAAATTCATTAATTGTTTCCTATGGATTGTGCCCAAAGCTTTGCAATAGCCAAACCAACAAAGGAGAATGTATCAGCGTTAAGAATGAAATATGCGATGGCTATTGTTTGGCACAAGCTAATGTAGAGGCTTATAATGCAAAAGCTCAATTATTTTTTGACCATTTAATGGCTGAGAAAAAAGCATATTACATAGTTGGTAAAGGTCGAAACTATAAAGAACAATGCGTGATTATTTATGAACCCGGTGTATTTATTGCCTATACTTTTATTTCTAATAAAGAGCAAATAGATTTTGATTTGGTAAAAGGCATGGCAACGCCTATTAAGCTGAATAGCCTAATGGAATCGGTACTTGCACAAGTTGTAAGTGGCGAAAAAAGCAAAGGATATAAGGTTTATACCCAAATGAAAATTGCTGTAGGATTATAAACAACCTAAAATAAGTAGCCTACCTTAAGTCCTATCCTAATACTTCCGCCATTTGTGTATGGGTTAATTTCGAAACTCTGACCAGTAAAATTTTTAATGGGCTTTATTGGGTTCGAGGTA
>CANKQY010000068.1 GCA_947485745.1 Bacteroidota bacterium | reverse complement strand
GTACTCTAACGCTTTGTTATTAATATAAACATGCGTGCTGTCTATTTTTTGAATGTGGTGGGTATTAACAATGTATGTACGACTGATTTGTATGAAGGAATTGTTTGGCAACAATTCAAGTATTTCATTCGCAGAAGACCTTATGCTGATGCTGTCTCCTTTAATAAAATGTACATTAAAATAATGGCCATCATTCTCAAGAAATAAAATTTGAGTGGTGTCCACTTTTTCAAAAGAACGCCCCACTTTCATCATTACAAATTTGTTTTGCGTTTTGGTTTCAATGTTTTGTGTTTGATGATTGCTGATGGCAATTTCAATTGAAGCGTGTAAATCAATCTGACTAAAAGGTTTTACAAGAAAAGCAGAAGGCCTTACTTTTTTTGCTTTATCTAAAGTAGTGATGTCGCTATTTGCGGTAAGAAAAATAAAAGGTGTTTGGTATTTTTCTTTTAATAATTTAGCGAGGTCGATACCATCTTTTTCTTCACCAAGTTTTATATCTAAAATAACCAAATCGGGTTTTTCGGCTTCAAACATTTGAACAGCTTGATTGTAAGTAAAAGCAGGCTTTGCAACTTTATATTTCAATTTTTGTAAAGACACTTTTATTACTTCCGAAGTAATGCCTTCGTCTTCTACAATACCAATTTTTATTGCTGACATGATTGCGTGTTGGTTAAAAAAATACAATGCTAAAATAAGCAAGTGTGATTAAAAATGGGAATAAAGTTGTGGAAGAAAGCCCCCTCGATCTCCCAAGGGGGAAGCTGGAAGAATGTTCCATTTATAAACATTTTCCGTTTTTGGCTTCTTGAAACTTTTGAGTTTTTTGATGTTTAGAATGCTCAAGCTCCCTTCACCTCTGGGGGAAGGGTTGGGGAAGGGGGCTTTATTTCGTGCCACAAAAACCCCATTTCGTGCCACTTCTAAAAATTTCGTGCCATAAAAATACCATTGTTTGTCATGAGGAAAAATTTCCCAAATCATTGTATTATCATTGTATTTAACAATTACCAAAACCGCATGCAATTCCAATTTAAAAAGATGATGAATTGGAGGGCATAGTTATATTTATTATAAATCTTAATTAAGATGAAAAAAATTTTATTGCTATTCTTTATCCTTGTTGTTGCGCTGCAAAAATCTTTTGCACAAACCACACCGTTTATTTATACGGATACGGTAACACCATATATTAATTTGGCTTATACTGAAGCTGAAAATAATATTTACATCAATTCAGACGAAACCATTTTTCCTGTTTCCCGAACCATTACTGTTCCTTTCAGAACCAGTGGCACTTTTAATGCTGGAAATGTTTTCAACATTGTATTAAGTGATACCTCTGGAAATTTTAATACACCTAGTTCAAGAATAATTGGAACATTATCGGCTAGTGGAAATGTGGGCAATCGCTCGGTTGATGTTGTAATACCCTATAGCCAATTAAATTCTAGTGATGATAACTTACTAGAAGATACCATTCCTTCAAGTTTTAATTATAGGGTTCGGGTAGAAAGTACTGATCCTGTTATCATTGGCACTCCCAATGCCACTTCACTTACATTAGGAACACCTAATATTATGGTTGCTTTACTTCAAGAACAAGATGAAAATTTGACAGCTGGAGATATGAAATTAGTGATTGATTGGTTGCAAAAAACGATAGTTGCAAAAGAAACGGAATTTTGCTGGAAAAGATCAACCACCCGTTCTATAGCACCCGTGCCTAATGATATACCCAAAAATTGCAAAGATGGTTATATACAAAGTGGATTATTGTGTTATCTTCCATGTAATTCGGGATATTATAATGTAGCAGGCGTTTGTTGGGAAAACTGCCCTGTTGGTTGGATAGATGGAGGGATTTTCTGTTATCCGCAAGTTGGAACTGTTTATTCCCCATCCACTTTAGGTGACTGTCCTGCTGAATATGATAATACGGGAATCGAGTGTTACAGATGGGTAAAATCCGAGTATCGCCCTTCACGATTGGCGAGTTGTCCTTCGGGTTATACAAATATGGGCTTAACCTGTACAAACTGGAGCACATTGGTTACCATTCCTCTTCACGGAAATGCAACATGTCCTTCCAATTATTTTGTAGGTGTATTGAATAGATGTTATTACAACTGTGGTCCGGGATGGACCAATGATGGAGATTTTTGCAGAAGACCAGATGACCATATTTCTTATGCCAATGGAATGTATTGTCCTGCTGGTTATGATCCCACGCCCACTTATGCATTTGGTCGTTGTTATCAAAAATGTGGAGAGGGATGGTATAGCACAGGGGAGTTTTGTCAAATTAGTCAAGCTACAAAAGACAAATCCAGCTATGTTCAATCTTCTCCACCCACCACTTTTGTGTGTAATTCTCAATATGATACAGATGCAGGGTTGTGCTATCCCAAATGCCCTAGTGGCATGTATGGAGTAGGACCTGTATGTTATACCGGTTGTGGTCCTATGGTAGAATGTGGAGCAGGTTGTGCAATATCTCAAGAAGTATGTGCAGAAACAATCGTTGATCAGGTGACTAGTACGGTAATGTTAGTAGTTTCAATAGCCACAACTGTTGTGGGTGCAGTAGGTGCAGGTAAAGCACTCGCTTACACAATGAACGGAGCAAGAAAAATTGCTAAACTTGGAGGAACAACTGCTAAAGGCGCAAAAGCATTAGTTGGCTTTGCCATCAAGGCAAGGAATGTCTCAAGAGCATCTACACCTATACGTAAAATGAAACTTGCTTATGCAAGAATTAAGCCAGGTGTAGATGCAATTAAAACTGTTAGTAAAATATATACTTTGTATAATAAGCCTGTTACCATTGCAATGGAATCATATAAAATAGCCACTAGAGATGGTTTAGTTGATGATTTTGGTGCAGATATTAATAACCAATTAAAGAGTCATTTTAATAAAACTGCTTATAATCAAATTGCGGAATTGTGGGCAACTGTTAAATTTAACAAATTCGCTCCAAATCTTGGTTTTGACATCAGTAACCAGGTATTTCAAGCAATAAGTCTTGTTGGTATGGCTGATCCAAGCGGCATAGTTTCTGGTGTTGCTGATGTAGTAAATGCATTTACAAAACCTATTTGTGACATCGCTCCCAATTTCCCTACGCTATCAAAAAATTATAAATAAATCATTCTACACCACTGCACTTTTTTTATGAGAATTTCTTTATTAATCATATTGCTGTTTACTCAACTCCTTACCCGGGCTCAGTTATTAAATGAATTTAATAACACGGATAGCAGCGGGCTTGAGTTTAAAGTAAAAATGATTCCTTTGTCGTATAAGAAGTTGTTTCTGGGTTGTAATATCGGACAACAACAGTTTATTGCTGATTCGGCTTTTATAAATCAAAAAGGAGAAGCTGTGTTTAAAAGTAAACCAATGCTTTCTCGAGGCATTTATGTGTTGCTGAATGATAAGTTTGAAAAAATACTAAATGTACTCATAGATACGAATCAGCATTTTTCACTAAACATAGACTTAAGTAATCCACAACAGCCCAAATTTGTATTCAATAACTCTCCCGAAAATAATATTGTAGTTGAATACAATCAATTGCAAAAAGAATATTTCACCGAATTCAGAACAACAAAAGATTTACTGATTAATGCTAATGAAGCCGATGATATTTTAAAATATAAATTGGCATTAGATACCATTGATAAAAAAATAAAAGCATTAAGAACCAACACCATCAAAAACAATCCCAATTCATTTTTTAGTAAAGTGCTGGTGGCGATGTATGAACCTGTTTTACCTGATTCACTAAAAGTTCAAAAAAATTGGAACGATACCATTCGAGCTCGTCAATACATCCGTGATCATTTCTGGGATGGTGTTGATTTCTGGGATACGCGCTTGATATACACCCCTTTCTTCATGGATAAAGTGAAGAAATATTTTATTGAGGTTGCAGGCTATAAAACAAAAGAAATCACCAAAGATATAGACTACATGTTGTCTTATGCATCTGGTAGCGACTTGATGACAGAGATGCTGCTTAACAATTTTATTCAGGGCAGTATATCACACATGTATAAATGGAACGATAGTGTGTACGTACATCTTTTTGAAAAATACATTGGGCCAAAAAACTATAACTGGATTTCTGCTGAAGAGCGAGAGAAGCTTTCGGAGAAAGCATATTACCTCATGGGCAAGATGATTGGCAGTGCGGCACCTGATATTGATTTGAATAATTTGGATAGTGTAAAATCTACCCTTTACAACTTAAAATCCAAGAACACCATTTTAGCTTTTTGGGATCCTAAATGTCATCATTGCAGAGAAACCTTACCCCAAATGGATTCCATGTATAAGAAAGTTTGGAAACAAAAAGGCGTAAAAGTATTTTCTGTTGCTACACAAAGCGATGGCACCATACAAGATTGGTATGATTATATCAACGAACATCATTTGCAAGGATGGGAAAATGTGTATTCCTCTTCAGCAGATGAACAACAAAGAATGCAAATGGGAAAACCTGCCATTACGCAGATGTATGATGTATGGTATTTCCCTTCGTTTTTTGTGTTGGACAGTGAAAAAAGATTTGTGGCAAAAAAATTAAACTATCAGCAAATGGTTGATTTTTTGAAAACGTATTTGAAGTAAATAGGTGATATGGGTCACTAGATGTTAGATTCGGAACGTGGTTCAACTCCCTTCACCTATTGGGGGAAGGGTTGGGGAAGGGGGCTTCAAACACCAAACATTTATACCCGCGGAATAAAAATATAATAGAAAAAAACAAAAATTATGCGCAAGGCAAAACTATTAATGGCAGTTACCTTTTTGTTGATATCAGGTAGCTATGCCCAAACCATTACTAACAATCCTGCTTTAGTACCTCCTCAAACCCTTTGTCAGAATACAGCAGCCACGCCATTAACGGTTACTGCCACTGGTACAGGATTAATTTACCAATGGTATAGAAATACTTCGGCATCTTATGTTGGTGCTACTGCTATTCCTGGTGCTAACGCTGCCACATATACGCCGTCTACTGCTTCAGATGGTAGTTTGTATTATTACTGTTGGGTGATTGCGGCAACTAATTATGGTGGCCGTACATGGATGAATCAAAATCTGAATGTAGATCATTATAGAAATGGTGATTCTATTATGGAAGTATCTAGCCCTGGTGCATGGGTAGGCCTTACCACAGGTGCATGGTGCCATGTAGATGGTAAGGCGGCTAATGATGCAATTTATGGAAAACTATATAACTGGTATGCAGTGAATGATTCAAGAGGTTTGGCTCCTTATGGTTGGCATATACCTAGTGTTGCCGAATTTAATTCTGGGGGTTATATTAATGTTGGTAATTTTTTTAGTACTAAAGCAGGATATCGTGAAACCAACGGCAAATATTATCATTTAAATAAACATGGCAATTGGTGGACTCGATCACAAGAATCAGCTGGCAACAAAACGGCTTGGTTCTTCCAAAATGGGTGGAAACAATTGCTTGATTATAAAATATTAGGCATGTCTGTACGATGTATCAAAGATTAAAATACATCTCTCTTAACGATGGACTTAAACAAGAAATCAACCGTTCTTTAAGCAAAAAATCATGATTAATACCTACATCAACATAACGGCACAATTACAAAACTTGCGTATGAAGAAATTATTTAAAACAGTAACATTACTGTTCATTGTTGGAATGATGTTTATTGTAAACAATGGTAAAGCTCAAGGCATAAAATCAAAATTTTTTGGCGTAGTTAATGTGACAAAATATTCTGTGGTTTTGTCATATCCTCCGCATTCCACCTATCCTATAGGTAGTTCATTTTCATTACCGGCCAATCAAATAGGTGGTGTGGGTTTTGTAAATACTATTGCAGGATCTGGTGCTTATGGGGTACAGAATTCAACAAGAGGCATTGAAGCTCAATTTAATGCGCCAAGTGGAATTGTAATTGACCAAAATAAAAATGTGTATATATCAGATAAATTCAATCATTCTATCCGAAAAATAACGCCAGCCGGCGCCGTTACACTTTTTGCAGGAAGCAGTGTTGCCGCTTCAGGTTTTGTAAATGGAACAGGCACAGCGGCAAGATTCAATTATCCAATAGGTTTGGCAATTGACAAATTGGGTAATATTTATGTGGCCGATTCGGGAAACAATGCCATTCGTAAAATTAGTACTACAGGTATTGTTACTACAGTAGCCGGTAATGGATTTGCTGGTGATGCTATTGGAACCATAGCCAATGTTAGATTTGCTGGTCCTACTGGTGTAGCAGTAGACACTGCTTTAAATATTTATGTATCTGATTGTGGCAATAATAAAATAAAATTAATTCCAGCTAACGGAGAGGTATCAAACTATTCAGGAACAGGTATTGCTGGATTTCAAGACACCAAAACCACAACGAATTATACAACAATGGTTACCACCAATTACAGTGCAACCTTCAATAGTCCTTTTGGTATAGTAATCGATACCCTTGGTAATTTATATGTTGCAGATAGAAACAATCATGCTGTACGTAAAATATCACCAGGCGGTAGTTATGTACAAACCATAGCAGGGGGAACTCGGGGTATGTTAGATGATATCAGAACATACGCACAATTTAATTATCCTACAGGTATTGCCATTGACACTTCGGGTAATCTTTATGTAGCAGATGCCGGAAATCATAAAATCAGAATGATTAATCAAGAAGGTTTGGTTAGCAGTTTTGCCGGATCAACACAAGGGTTTTTAAATGCATCTGGGTTGGATGCCAAGTTCAATTCGCCTGATGGCGTTGCAGTATTAGAGCCCTATGTAATTTATGTTTGTGATAAAAATAATAATAGAATTCGTTATATCACTACTGCTACTTACAGCATCACGCCTGCTTTACCAACCGGTTTGAAATTAAATACCAAAACTGGTGAAATAAGTGGAACACCAACTACAGCTTTCAATACTGATTTTACAGTAACCCTAACCAATGGAGCAACATGTGTGAGCGCTGGAAATAAAACCATTGTAAACATAAGAACATGTAGTTCGCCAAAAATAACGGTACAACCAACACCGCCAACACCTGTTTGTAGCGGCTCGGGCTCACAAACGATCACCGTAATAGCAACAGGTAACGAGCTTAATTATGAGTGGCAAAAAGATGGTAAGACGTTGAAGAATGGGGGAGAAATTGTAATTACGCAATTGTTTACCGGTGGCGGGTTACCAGGAGCGATGTATAATGCAGCTTTTATTGAACTACACAACAATACATCTGTATCAAAAACCATTGCCAATTACTCTTTGCAGTTTGCTATGCAACAAACATCAGCTGAGTGGCAAAAGAAAATAAGTTTACCCACCATTACAATACCAGCAGGTGGTTATTATTTGGTTAGATTAAGCAATACCACCAATGTTGGTCTAGCTTTGCCTACACCTGATTTTATTGCACCTATACCAATTACACTTGCTGATTCGGGTGTAGTGGCTTTGGTAAGAAATAACGATACTTTGATAGGCTGTACTTTAGGTAATCCAACATCTACCATAGAAGATTTATTGGCTTATGGAAACGGCGGATTTTTTTGTAAGGAAACTCAACAAATTGGAAAGCTGGGTATAATTAATGCAGCGGTAAGAAAAGGTTGTGATGATTTGGATAATAATTTATCCGATTTTAAATTAGACAATCCTCAGCCTAAAAACAGCGCATCACCAATATCACTTTGTTCCTTCGTTTATGGATTGGGTACCAATTCAATCACCATTCCTAATCCCAACGCCACCAATTCGGGCCTTTATAAAGTAATCATTTATGGTGCTTGTTCTCCATCGGTTACTTCCAATGAGGTATTGTTGTCCTTTGCGCCAACTACACCAATTATCAATACTCAACCTGTTGCAAAAACTTTGTGCAATGGAAGTGGTATTGATTCTATGAAAGTTGCTGTTACCGGATTTGGATTAACTTATCAGTGGCGTAAAAATGGGGTAAACATTGAAAACAATGCGGTGTACAGTGGTGCTACTACAGCAACACTAACCTTCACTAACCCTACCATTGATGATAACGGCAATTATGATGTGGTGGTAAAAGGTACATGCGACATTACTAAAATAGTTACTTCAAATTCAGCCGTGTTAACCATTTTGCCGGGTTCTAGCAATCCAACAGGTTTATATATCAATCAATCTGGCGGGTCGCATAATTACAGCGTTTGTGAATCTGTATCCTCTTCTCATACATTTCAAGCCATTGTTCAGGGAGGTGCTAACTTAGTGTACAAGTGGTACAAAAATGATGTATTAATTGCTAATGCTATTGCTAATACTTACAGTATTTTTAAAAACAGAACTAATGCAGGTATTTATAGCGTAGAAGTAAGCAGTTCGGGAGGTTGTATAATTTTAACTGCAGCAGATACCATCAACTTCAATTATATACCTGCTATAGTTAGTCAACCTGTAGAACCTCAGGCGGCGTATGCAAATAGTGGCGCTGTGATTGAAATTTCAGCAGGACTTACGGACACTGCTGGTGCATTTTTTCAATGGTTAAAAGACGGTGTATATATTTATGATGATGGAGTTATTAATGGATCATCAACACCTGTGCTTACTTTAAATAATCCTACTACAAATTATGAAGGAAATTATTCGCTTCTTATACAAGGTTTATGTGGAGGTGGTTTAACTACTGTTCCTGTCATGGTAAGAGTCAAATTGAAATTAGGAGTGAGTTACCCGGTTGCATTACAGAGCCAATGTAGCCGAACACCCTTAACACCTATAACTCCTGTGGTGATGCCGGGTTCTACCTTATCAGGGAAAGTATCTACTTATTCAGGAGTTCACGGGTCTGGAAATGTAGATGGAGATATCATTGATGATGCAAAATATATAGCACTGCGCGATATCAAATTAGACAAAGCTGGTAACATATATCTGTTAGACGGAAATGCCATCCGTAAAATTGACAAGAATACGCAACAAGTAATGACCATAGCTGGAAATGTAGAATCCTCTGGTAATATAAATGGCAATGATACAGCAGCACGATTTAATAACCCAACAAAAATGGTTATTGATACATCGGGTAATTTGTTTGTAATTGATTTAGGAAATAATTGCATTAGAAAAATTACACCCCAAGGTGTGGTAACCACTTTTGTTGGGGGTACAAATACTACAAATACTCGCGTTGATGGTGTAGGCACAAACGCAAGATTTAAGTATATGGGCCATATGGCGATAGACAAACAAAACAATATTTATGTAGTTGATGTGTCATCTAGCTACAACAATTACGTCAATTTTGATGGAGCTAATAGTGGAGTAGATCCCAATAATTTAGATGTTGTCAGAAAAATTACACCCGAGGGTGTTGTAACAACCATTAAGCCCATTTGGGCTGGACAGGGCACCAGTAAAATCAGTTGTATTTATATGGGAGGTATTGAAACCGACCTAGATGGAAATATCATTTTAGTTAACGGTCCTTCACTTACCAGATCTTATCCGTACACTACAGTCAGCGGATTCCTAAAAATGAAACCAACAGGGCAAGTATATCAACACATACCCTTGTCTGGCTATCCTTATTATTCTAGTTTAAGTGGAACAATAGATTTTGTTACGCTTCAAAAATCAAAAATAATCACGGATGCTTACGGAAATATTCTCTTAAGATACTATAATGTGGTTAGATTCTTTGATCCGCAGGGAATTGAATATACCATAGCAGGTAGTAGTACAGCAGGTTTTAAAAATGGAGCAGATTCGCTGTCCACTTTTGGCGCAAGTAACATCTACACTACCCCCGGAATTACCATTGATAAATCAGGAACCATATATCTTGCAGACGATGCTAATTATGCCATTCGTAAAATTGTTCCTCGTTACACGGTTCCTAACGGCTTACCTGATGGTTTGTATATCAATTATAAAACCGGTGAAATTGGTGGGATGATTAATGACGCATCAAGCGCTGTTTCTTTTCAGGTGGATGTACATAATCCAACGAATGATTCTAGTGCTATGGTAACAGTAATCGCACCAAACAATACAGCTTATATCATTACCGAGCCTGTATTATCTGTAGCCGTTTGCAACAATGCCAATGTTGTTCAAACCATCACTGTAAGCGCTGCTGTATCAGCAAGCAATGTTTATGAATGGAGAAAAAATGGTGTGAGCATTTCTGATAATGCTATTTACAGTGGAGTAACTACAGCAACACTAACGCTTACCAATATAACAAATGCCGATTCTGGCAGATACGACGTGATCGTAAGCAACAATTGTGGAAGAGACACATCTATTCAAGTTGTCGTTAACGCTACAGTTGGCACATTAGGCTTGGTAACCATTACCACCGAACCAACAGCACCAGCAAGCTTCTGCAGTGGCAGTGGTACACAAACGCTTTCTGTAGAGGCTACAGGAGCTAATCTATCTTATTTCTGGCGTAAAAATGGAGTGGCTTTATCAGATGGTGGCGTATATAGTGGGGTAAATACCGCAACACTAACGCTTACCAATACCAGCATTTCTGATACCGGCAGATATGATGTGATTGTAAAAAATAATTGCGGCGCAGATACATCAGTTACTGTTGCTGTAAATGTAAATACAATGCCGTCTTTGGTTTATGCAACACCTCAAAATTATGAAGTTAATAGTGCAATTACGCCGCTTGCCCCTCAAAATACTGGCGATGCTTTTTATACAGATCCATATGTGTCTAGTTTTTCGGGTTCTGGTACTTCAGGATTTTTGGATGGATCTGCGCTTTTGGCGAGATTCAATGCACCACAAGCAATGGCGATAGACCCTGCAGGTAATTTGTATGTAAGCGATTTAGGAAACAGAGCCATTCGTAAAATATCTGGTTCTGGTGTGGTAAGTACCTTAACGGGTACCATAAGTTCTTTAGGAATAGCGCTAGATTTTCCTGAACAACCTGTTTCAATAATTGGGAAACCAACAAGTCAAACAAATGATTTAAGTGCAACATATCCATCTTCATTGGCTGTAGATGGAAATACAACTACGTTTACCCACACAAATCTTAATGCACAATCTTGGTGGGAAGTGGATTTGCAAACTATTAATGACATCAGCTCTATCACATTATGGAACAGACATAATGGCAACCAAGATCGACTAAGTAATTTCTATATCATTACTTCTGTAACACCATTTGTTTCTTATGATTTGCAAACTACATTGAATGATCCCAATGTTTCTTATATTTATGTAGCGGCTTATCCTAACCTTTCTCAAAATTATAAAATAAACAAAAATGCAAGATATATTCGCATTCAGCTTTCAGGAACCAATTATTTGAGCATTGGTGAAGTACAATTGTTTTCTAAATTTACTTCCGGTTCGGGTGATATTTACTGGTCGGATACTTCCACGCATAAAATCATGAGGCAAACAGCCGCAGGGGTGCAATCTGTATTTGCAGGAAGCGGTGTGGCTTCTTATGTTAATGGCACTGGTACTGCAGCTACTTTCAACAGTCCAAGAGGTATTGTATGTGATGATTCTTCAAATCTGTTTGTGGTGGATTTTAACAACTTCAGAATTCGTAAAATTACAAAAGCAGGAGTGGTAACCAATTTAGCGGGAAGTGGCACATCAGGCAATACCAATGGAAATGGTGCATCAGCTAGCTTTGGCCGTATGACGGATATTGCAATAGACAAATCAGGTAACTTATATGTGGCCGATACCACCAATAATCAAATCCGAAAAATTACCAAAGCCGGTGTGGTAACTACTTATGCGGGCTTAGGTACAGCTATCAGTTTGAACATTCCTACCTCTATTGATATAGACACATTGGGCAATATGTATGTGGGCGAAGCCAATGGAAATGATGTTCGTAAAATTTCATCAACAGGATCAGGAAGTATTATTTTAGCTGGTACATTTACTCCGGGTTCAGCCGATGGCTTAGGGAATTCCGGAGATGCATTAGGCAATGTAGCCCGATTCAACAGCCCCAGTGGTATAGCTGTTGATAATGATGGCAGTGTGTATGTAGCAGATAAAAACAACAATAAAATTCGTAAAATATCCTCTGGTCTTAATGTTTACCCTCCATTGCCAACAGGCTTAACCTTAAATGGTTTAACGGGTGTAATTTCAGGTACCCCAAAAGTGCCTACTGCAGCAGCCGATTATACGATATCGTATCGTAATGGTTGCTCTTCTTCGTTTAACACGGCAGTAGTAAACATCAATATTTGCAACTACATAACCATCACACCAATTGTTGCACCATCGATAACTTGTTCAGGTAATGGGGTGCAAACCATCAGTGTTAGCGCTACTAACGCCACTGGTTATGCGTGGAGAAGAAATGGTGTTAATTTAACCAATAGCAGTATTACACCAAGATTTGCATCAGTAGTAAATTCATACAGCTCACAATACGGTACAATCGATTGGTCGGCAAATCAGATATTAGGTGCACCGGATGTTTACCCGGCTTATGGAGATATCACAGGTGCTTGGGCTTCAGCAAGCGGAGATGACAATCGTGAGTTTATTGAACTTGGATTTAATCAGGCCGCACCAATCAGCTATATTGATATATATGAAACATTAGCTGCAGGTTCTATTGATACGGTATATGTAAAAAATCCAAACACAGGTTTGTTTGAAATAGTTTATTCTACAACAGCTGCTCCTTTAAGTGGCAACACTGCGCGTATACTGCATATTAGTTTCCCTCAAACAGCATTTAATGTATCCGAAATCCGTATAGCCATCAACTCTGCAGCAGTACCAAATTACAATGAAATAGATGCAGTTGGTATAGGTCTAGAAAGTAAATATAGTGGAGTTAATACATCAACTTTAACCATCACCAATGCAACAGCAGCAGACACTGGAACCTATGATGTAGTGGTAAGCAATATTTGCGTAACAAAAACTTCTAATCAAGTAAAACTGAGTGTAATTATTGCACCAGATATTAGCTATACAAGTCCGGCAACGCTTCCTATTGGATTCAGTGCATCATTGCCGCCAACCAATAGTGGTGATTATATAACTGATATCCGTGTTACAACATTGGCAGGAAGTGGAACTACCGGAACTACAGTGGGTGGATATTTAGATGCTACAACCCCATTAACGGCATTATTTAAACAGCCAATGGGCGTTGCTGTAGATGCTTTAGGAAATGAATATGTAGCTGATTTCGCAAATAACAGAATTAGAAAAATAAGCGCGAGTGGCGTAGTCACAACCCTTGCAGGAAGTGGAGCGGCTTCTTCGGTAGACGGAACAGGAACAGCTGCAACATTTAATGGACCAATTGGAATAACGATAGATAATGCTGGAAATCTTTTTGTAACTGAAAGTAACGGTCATCGAATTCGTAAAATAACACCTTCAGGAGTTGTGACTACAATTGCCGGAAATGGAACAGCAAGTAGTGTAAATGGAAAAGGAACAGCTGCTACTTTTAATGCCCCACAAGGCATTACCATTGACAGGTCTAACGGAGTATTGTATGTAACTGAAAATACCGGTAACCGTGTACGTAAAATCACCCCCGATTCAACGGTAAGTTATTTTGCTGGAAGCGGAGCTGCAGGAGGTACAAATGGAACCGGAATTGCTGCAACGTTTAATTACCCGCTTGGCATTACAATTGATGCCGCTAAAAATTTATACGTAGTAGAATATACGGGCAATCGAGTTCGTAAAATTACCCCAAGTGCTGTGGTTACCACCCTTGCTGGTACTGGTACAGCAGGTAATGTGAATGGTAAGGGATCAATTGCCACCTTTAACGGACCAAGAGGTATTACTATTGATTCAAGTGGAGTGCTTTACATAACTGAGGATTTGGGTAATAGAATTCGTAAAATAACCCAGGACACCGTAGTGAGCAATTTTGCAGGCACGGGAGTAGCAGGATTAGTAGATAACTCCAATTTGTTGACAGCTCAATTTTACGCTCCTTGGGGTATTACCCTAGATCCTTCAGGAAGAAATTTATTTATTGGTGAGCGTTATAATCATAGAATTCGTCAAATCCCCATTCCTTATTCTATCAGTCCGGCATTACCAATGGGCTTGAGCATTAACGAAGGAACGGGTGTAATCAGTGGTACGCCAGTGCAAGCTGTTGCGGCAACCGATTACAAAGTGATGACTTACAACAATTGTTT
>CANKQY010000067.1 GCA_947485745.1 Bacteroidota bacterium | reverse complement strand
TCATGGTGACCCATTCGACAAGCTCAGGGTGACGACGTGGTCATGGTGACCCATTCGAATGAGCCTGTCGCCTGCGTCATGGTGAGCCTGTCGCTTGCGTCATGGTGAGCCTGTCGAACCACCAACAAAAAAAGAGCCTGCCTTTTGCAAGACATGCTCTTTTTTGTAATTACATAATAATTGCCTTTTAAATAGGACAAGTAGTTAATATAATAATCACATCTTGACCACCTGCATCTAAAACTTCTTGAACGATTGGAGCAGGTGTAACATAATCTTCTCTACTTTCTTTTTTTCCATCATTGTAATAAACAGAAAAGCGGTATTTCTCACCAACTACAACATCTTTTTTAGGAAGGGTTAATGTATTAATAATTACACCATTTATGGTTTGATTGATAATGGTAGCCTCCTTCCAATCTTTACCATTAATTATGGGATCTCTAGGGTCAATTTTTCTGCCAGTTGCCGGGTTAATGGTATTTTGATAATCGTTTTCATTAACATAATACACTTTATAATTATCAGGTAATAATACACTAATACCATTAGCGCATTTGATTAAAATATTGTTTGTTAAATTATCTACTGCCCCAATGGTTCCCAAGTTAACTATTGAGCCACAAAGTGGGCCTGTGTATAAAGGCGTTCCCTGCAACACCTCAATTTTGTATACTTGATTAATTTGTGGCACAAACTCACTTGTTACACTAAGTAAACCTGAGCCACTAACTGATTCAAAAACATTAATATTATCTGCAAAATCCCAATAGAAACTCCCATCACTTAAATCAATTCTTTTATAAATTGTCAAACCTAATTTACTATAGCCTTTAGGCACATTAACTGTTAAACTTAATGCTTCACCGCACTTAGGAATAAAAACTCCCATTCCCCAAATTGATAAATGTTTAACAAGCATTTTAGCTTCTAATTTACTGTTGCTATTTAAAGCGATAATAGATGTTCCTTCTTTTACCCAATTGTTTTCTCCTGCAGTCTTGCTGTAAATGTCAATAACATCACCTACTTTGTATTTGGCATTGGTTAATTTATTTATTTGGTTGGGATCTATTTCCATGGAAACTATGAGCGGCTTATCAAAACTTCTTACAGATTTTCCACCTATACTCATATTGATATCTATCCAACCAGCAGGAGAGAATCCCCCTGCAGGTATTTTATTTCCATTGGTATCTTTTAACTCATTAAATTCTAAGCCTCCTGGAAAAGATTTCAATGATTCTTCAGTACCTGAGGTGAACTGCATCACTTTAGCTTCAACCGAACCACTTACCGGCTGCCCAGTAACATCTAACATTTTGGTGCCAGCATCAATGGCAATTTTTAAGGCTTCTGTTTTGTTGGTGGTTGCAGGTATTATAATACTTGAGGTATCGGTTGTTTTGCCATCAGAACCCGTTACTACAGTTTTGGTATTTGCTGCTGCACCAGAGGGTGGAGCGCTAAAATTTACCAAGTAGGCTTCTTGTTGGATTGGCTCGAGGCTTGTTAGGGTAATTGGGTATTCTAATGGTAAATAGCCCGGTACATCTATAAAGATAGTAAATTTTATAGGATTACTTGCCGAAACTGGTGTTCCTTTTCTCAAAGAAAAAGAAACTGCACCTTGAAAGATACTGATGGCTTTTGTTGCGCCAGAGCTATAAACATAAGGGGCACCAGGTCCACTAATAGTAACAGGTGTGGCGCTGGTTAAACTCGCCAATGGTGAGCCAGTTTTGGCATCACGAATCAACAATTCGCTTGGTGCGGTTACTGCATCTGCTTTAATTGAAATAGCGAACCCTTCGGTTGGGTTTTTTAACTTACAGCCATCTAATACCAGAAGGCCTGATCCAAGCACTAATATAAGTGCTAAAATGCTAAATATGTTCTTTTTCATTTTATGTTATTTTTTTCTCTCCCCGTCATCCTGAGCTTATCGAATGGGTCACCCTGGTTCGGTAGGCTCACCATAACGCCGTCGTCACCCTGAGCCTGTCGAATGGGTCGAAGGACACCATGACAATTGGTTATTTTCCAATTTTAAAATTAAATCCAAAGTTCAACATTGGCAACCAAGTAAAGCCTTTCATATTATCTTGCAAAACTATCTCTTGTGAAGAGGTAGGCTCAAGCATGCCAGATGCTTTAAAACTAACTTGTGGCCTGGTAATATAATAACCACCAATTTCAAAATTAAAGCTAAACCTAGTTTTTGGCACTGCACGACCAAATCCTATGCCCAGATAAGGACAAATTGGGCCAACTTTTATGCCCACATCAATTTGACCAACTTCATCAGGCGAAATCATAATATCGCCTTGTGATACAGAATCTTTCACCTTAGCAGTGGCATTAATATCTGAGAGCATATAAGCAAGACCGGCTGTTATTTTAATGGCATTTTTGAATGGATGAAAATCTACCAAGGCTTGAATGGAGCCCAATTTGATATCGCCATTAATCATTAATTTGGTGCCATCAAAATTGTATTCATAATTGGTTAGTTTAAAAGGCATGTACATGCCGCCAGCTCTTACTGCAAGCATTTTGGCGCCGCCTATGTTTTGTGCAAATTGTAATCCTATTCCATTGGTAGATAATGTTAAACCAATAGCAGAACCGGAAGGGGTGTTAGTAAGCGGTGTTTCGTCTATTTTAATTTTTGTAGTTTGGCCATCAAATGCAACCGGTGACTGAGCCCATGTTTGCAAGCTCATTAACAGACAATAAAGTATGAGTAGGGTTCTTTTCATGTTGGTTTATTTTATGTAAAATTATAAGATTTAATTCCAATCTGCAAATTAAATATTTCGTTTTTTGCGCAAGTGAAACCCCTGGAATTAATAATAAACCATTAGAAATAGTCAAATTACATAATTTCAAATTCTTATGTTACAAGAAAAGTAACAATTACTTAATGTGCCAAAACCAAAGACTATCCATTCGACAAGCTCAAAGAACAACCGGTGGCTGAGCTTGTCGAAGCCTGCTCATATGGATTGGCATTCCATTCAAAATTTCTGCAAGCCCGAATGACACTTCGACAAGCTCAGTGACCGGGTCTTCGACAAGCTCAGTGACCGGGTCTTCGGCAAGCTCAGTGACCGGGTCTTCGACAAGCTCAGTGACTGTTCTTCGACTAGCAGGATGACGGCAGCGTCATGGTGACCCGTTCGACAAGCTCAGGGTGACAATGGTGGAACCAACAAAAAAAGAGCCTATCTACGAAAAGACAGGCTCTTTTTTATGAATGGTCATTAGACCTTTGATGTTATTTTTTCTTTTTAGCGTCTTTTTCTTCTGCTTTAGATGCTTCTTGAACGGCACGAGTAGTGTTAACACTTACAACAGGGTTGTTTGGTGAATCTAGCAATACAATACCATTGGGAGCAATTACTTCTGCAACTTTAATTGACTTGCCAATTTCTAAATGATCAATATTGATTTCAATAAAATCTGGCAATTGCGAAGGCAAAGCTTTTACTCTTAATTTCTTTGCCTTAACAATCAATTTACCACCCGCACGTACACCTACTGAGTTACCTACTAGTTTAACTGGAATACCCATTTCAACAACTTTATTATCACTAATTTCTAAGAAATCGGCGTGTAAAATTGAGTCATTTACTGGATGGAAACTGATGTCTTTTAAAATTGCCTTATAAACTTTTCCATCGATGTCTAATTGTACTTTAAAGGCATTAGGTGTAAATACCAATAATTTAAAATCGGGCTCGTACAAGAAAAAATTTACATGGTCTGTACCACCATAAATTACACATGGAACTTTACCTTCTGTTCTGAGGGCTTTTGTAGAAACTTTACCAACTTCGGTTCTGGCGTTTCCAAATAATGCTACTGATTTCATTTTTTTATTTTATTTATTGTTGTTTTTATTGTTTGTTCTATACGCAAAAAGATTATTACCCATTTGAGTTTAGCTTTACGTTCTCGCCAAAAGACGAGAATGGATATTATTTGTTCATATCAAAAAGGCTAGAAATAGAGCCGTGCTCAGTGATATTTCTGATGGCATCTGCAAATAATTGCGCTACGGACAATACCTTTATTTTAGAGTCGGTTCGAGCCAAAGGAATGGTATTACAAACTACTAATTCATCGAGTACGCTGCTTTCTATGTTCTCATAAGCTTTACCACTTAATACAGGATGGGTACACATTGCTCTTACGCTAATTGCGCCTCTATCTTTCAATAATTGTGCAGCTTTAGCCAATGTATTACCGGTGTCAATTATATCATCCACCATAAACACATCCTTGCCTGTAACATCCCCAATTAAAGTCATTGAGGCTATTTCATTGGCCCTTCTGCGCTCTTTGTCAACAATTACCATATCACAACCTAAGGCCTTTGCATAGGTTCTTGCCCTTGCAGATGAGCCCATATCCGGAGAAGCAATGATGATATTGTTGCTGCTCATTTTAAGGCTGCGCATATATGGCAAGAAAATAACAGCTGGATCTAGGTGATCTACCGGTACCTCAAAAAAACCTTGAATTTGCGGAGCGTGTAAATCCATAGTAATTACTCGGCTAGCACCGGCAACTGTTAGCATATCTGCCACTACTTTTGAACCAATGGAAACCCTGGGTTTGTCTTTTCTGTCTTGGCGTGCCATACCAAAATAAGGAATAACTGCAGTAATATAATGAGCCGACGCCCTTTTAGCAGCATCCAACATCAGCAAAAGCTCCATTAAATTATCAGTATTGGCAAAAGTGCTTTGAACCAAAAATACGTCGCAACCGCGAACTGATTCATTGAAACTTGGTTGGAATTCACCATCACTAAAGTAAGAGATGGTACAGTCTCCTATCTGAGTACCGTATGCTTTTGCTATTTCTTCTGTTAGATACCTCGATTTGGTACCTGAAAAAATCTTTACTTCGTTTTTAACCGCCATAAGATCGTATTTTTTAACACCCTTTCGGGTGTGGTGTAAGCGCCCCAGCCTGAAGGCTGGGGTTGGTGGGCGCAGCCTTACGACTTCGCTTGGTTGACCGACTAGGGCTCGAACCTAGACTCCTCTGAACCAAAATCAGATGTGTTGCCAGTTACACCATCGGTCAATTGTGGGAGCGCAAAGGTAGCACTTTTCGATAAAAAGTAAAGTGTTTGTCTAAATATTTTCGAAAAACAGCCGCTTTATTGTTTAATCCTTGATAATGAAACACTTTTTAATGTGCGTATGTGCAAAATTTTGGAAATTTGGTCTTTATTATTATCAGACATTTGCGGCATGTCGGATGTTTTCTGCGTAGGCTTGGTTTTTAGTCGCGATCATTATAGGTATCGAACTTATGCACGATTATACGTGGAAGTTTTGTTGCGTTTGCAAAAAAAAGTGGCAATATTTTCTCCAAATTGGATTGAACTCAATAATTATTTGCAAACCCATTTTAGAGATCAGGCCAAGAGAATTCATTGTTTTGCCATTGATGAAACCCACTACGAATCAAATAATATTTCGAAAACAAATTTTTTGTTCCGACAATTATCACTTAGCAGGCGTTTACACCAAGCAGAGCGGACTATGCAAGCTAAACTTGACCTAGTTTTTTTTGCTCCAATCGACGATTGGGTCAAACCTAAATTTGGTAGAAAATTGTATGATTGGGCTTTTCCATTTAAATGGACTGGTATTTTAACAAATATGCTACCCTACCATGAGACCAGATTAAAGCTTAATGTGGATCCAAAGTATGGAGAATCGGATTATTTATTTACCTCTAAGAATTGTGTGGGTGTTTGCACATTGGATAGATTTAGCAGCGAGGCGCTGAAAAGTAGGGTTTATAAAAAGGTTATTGTAATGCCAGATGCCAGCGAAATGGATTTGCCTGAAACGCCGAGTAAAATTGCGCATCAGATTAGAAAAATGGCAAGGCACAAGATGATAGTTGGAACTATTTTGTTGGAGGATGAAAATCCAGAGAATTTTTTGGCTTTGGCAAATGAAGCGCCTTTTGATGAATATTTCTTTGTTTGTGCTGGAAGTTTGGATGCTGTTTTTATAAGTGAAAGATCCAAAGAAATATTGAGCCAAATCTTAAGTTCGGGCAGAAATAACAATTACTTTATGTTATATAACTTTGATGAGAGTGAGGACGTTAATGATATCCTTTGCACTTTTGATGTATGTTATTTAAATGATGGAGATTTTCAATTACCGCATCCACTTTTAACCAAAGCCGCACATTTTAATAAGCCTGTGGTTGGCTCAAAAAGGGATATGATTGGTAAGTTATTGCAGGCATTTAATACAGGAATAACAGTAAATGGCAGCGTCAATGAAAGCATTAATGCCTTAGGTACCATGCGTTATCAAATGCCATTTGATAAGAATTTTGACTTGAGTAAGTTGAAAAATTACGCTCAATTACAGAGTAGGGAAGCCTTGAGAGATGCATGGGAAATGCTGTTGCTTTTTTAGGCTAAATATTTTTTCTTTTCCATGTTAACTTCAAATAGTTTTATTTGCAGCCAAGAATCATAATAAAAGCAAAACGCAAAAATTGACTATAAAATGTAAAATATGTGAATCGGATTCGGTTCAGCTTTTTAGCCATAAAATTTTGAACAAATATGAGGTATCTTATTATAGGTGTCCTGCTTGTTTTTTTGTTCAAACTGAAGAGCCTTTTTGGATTGAGGAAGCATACCAAAATGCATTGAATCCTGAGGATACTGGCTTGTTTAAGCGCAATGAAGAGTTTAGAGCAAAAACTTCGGCATTGCTTTTTTTCTTGTTCAATAGGGCTTCGAAATTTGTAGACTTTGCAGGCGGATACGGTATATTTACACGTATGATGAGAGATACAGGGTTTGATTTCTATTGGTCGGATAAATATGCCAATAATATAATGGCCAAAGGATTTGAGGCTGAGGAGGGTCACCGTTTTGAATGTGTTACTGCATTTGAAGTATTTGAACACATGGTAAATCCCAATGCTGAAATGCAAAATATTGTAAAGGTTGCCGATTCAATTATTTTTTCAACAAGGCTTATTGGTGAAACACCTCCAGCTGAAGATTGGTGGTACTATGGCTTTAACCATGGTCAGCATGTTTCTCTTTATTCAGAAAAATCCTTGCAGGTTTTGGCTGAAAAATTTGGAATGAAATTATATACCAATCATAGCAATTTTCATTTATTAAGTAAGAAGAAAATAAGCCCAATTGTATTTCAAATTTTATTGAAACTTTCTAAGTATGGATTGTATCCAATCATAAGCTTTTTTTTATCAAGCAAAACAGATGCTGATGCACATTATTTATTAGGCAAGTAAACATGAGTGATAACATTAAAATTGATCAATATTTTAAAAATAGAACCATCAGTGAAGATACTTATGGCACTTATAAAATTCCAAGATATTTAAGGCCCTATATGCCACAAAACAAGGATGCAAAAATTTTGGATATTGGCTGTGGAATGGGTCAATTTTTGGGCGTTTTGAAAGCAGATGCTTATACAAGTTTACGAGGTATTGATATCAATAATGAGGCCCTAGAATCTTGTAGAAAAAAGGGATTAAATGTTACCCAAATTACAGACACTCGAGAGTTTATGGTTCCCGAAAATGAGAAATTTGATTTCATTATTATGAGTCATGTTTTGGAGCACATAGAAAAGGATTTAATTATTGATACGCTCATTCATATAAGAAAAAATTTATTGGCACCGGGTGGGTCGTTTGCATTAATGGTGCCCAACGGTCAATCTTTTACTGGCACCTATTGGCGTTATGAAGACTTTACTCACCACTTGGTTTTTACCGCGGGTACCTGTTTATATGTTTTAAAGGCAGCTGGATTTGAATCCATTGAATTTATGGATGCGGATGGCACTTCACAAATGGCATTTTGGAAAAAGGCAATTATTAAATTCTTTTTGGGTATTTATAAATTGCGTGAAGATTTTTGGGGCTTTATCCTTCAAACTTCTTACCATAAACCTAGTCCAAGGATTTATTCTTTTGAGCTAAAGGTTTTGATTAAATAGAGGCTTTTCTTTAATTTCCTTTTAATAAAAAGTCCTTTTTTACTTAATTTTTACTTAACGCAAGTCAGATTTCTGTCTGATTTTGCTTTTAACCAATACTTTGTTAAATTTGAGGTTAACATCCGTACAATAATAAAAAATGTTACTAAAAGTGGTTGGCTTATTAAGGGAATTGCGAGTTAAAAAAATATTTATGCGAAAAATAGTTTTAGTGTTTTTATTTATGCTTTTGTT
Source organism: Bacteroidota bacterium (assembly GCA_947485745.1). Classification (GTDB taxonomy): domain Bacteria; phylum Bacteroidota; class Bacteroidia; order UKL13-3; family UKL13-3; genus B1. The sequence goes on along the minus strand of CANKQY010000067.1, from coordinate 6,028 downwards.
GGGCCATTTAGGCTATGGACAAAGTTTTAATTGGGGTATTGGTAATGGGACTTCTGGTCAGGATATAACTCGCACTGTTGGCACCGATGCAGAAAATAATGTTTACCAAGTAATATTTTATTCTGGTTCATTAACCATTGATAGTGCAGGTACACCTAAAGTAATTGGTAATTACGGCCTAAGAGATATTGCGGTGGTAAAATACAATTGTTCGAAGGTATTTCAATGGGCTATCAGAATCGGTGGAACCAGCGCTGATGGTGGAATATATAATAACGCGGGTTTAGCGTTTGATACGTTGGGTAATGTTTATGTTCATGCTACAGTAAATGGATCTGTGAACATCACAGCAGCGAATGGTAGCAATCAAACCCGAACTGGTTTTGGTAACTATGATGCCATCCTAATCAAGGCCACCGCTGCAGGCGCTGTTACTTGGATAACACAGTTGGGGTCAACTGGAATTGATGAGGCAGGCGCTATTTCAATTGATAGAAATCAGAATGTATATATAACTGGCCAGTTTACTAATAATGCTACAGTAACTTCAACTTCTGGCCCCAATGTTTTTGTTGGAAGTTTTGGAAATGCAGATATTTATTTAGTAAAGTATAATGCAGCAGGGGTTCGTCAATATTCTGTTAGAGGCGGCGGAAATTTATTTGATAACGGCTCTGGGATTGATATTGATAGCAGTGGTAATGCCTATGTTAGTGGTGGCTGGGGATGTTGCGGAAATTCTTTTGCAAATTTTGGAGCAAACAACCTATTTAATAATGGGGGTTGGGGAGCTTTTTTAGCTAAGGCAGATGCATCTGGTAATTGGCAATGGGGTGTTGGTATGGGTAACAATGTCAATGAAGTTTTTGGAGATGTAGTAGTGGATGATGTGAACGATAGAATTTATGTGGTAGGCCATTTTGATGGGAACACCACAATATCAAGTAGGCCGCCAGGCGCCGGTGTTGCATTAACAACTGCAGGGCTTTATGATTTGATAATTGCTTGTTATGATTTAAATGGTTCCATTCAATGGACAAGAAAAAATGGCGGCGCCGGAAATGAATATGGTTTTGGAGTTGCTCTAGATTTAGATAGAAATCCAACTTTTGCAGGAGAATTTAATGGTACTACAAATTTTGGCGGCACCTCGCTTACCTCAACAGGTACAGGAAGTGGTTATTTTGCAAAGTATTCAAAAACAAACACTTTATTAAATGCCCAAATAGTAGGTTCAGGCAGCTTCACAAGAGCGTGGGATATCAATTATGGTATTTCAGGATTAGCATACTTATCTGGCTATTATAATGATAGTATAGTAGTTGGAACAGATGTGTTAAGAAGTAACGGTGTTGAAGATGGCTTTGTAGTGAGAATGCAAGACCTAGATACTAATTATATTGGCGCAACAAACACTAACTTAAACTGTTCTGGTGACACTTCTACCTTGTTTGTTTCAAATAAAGATTTTGGAACCTTCACCTGGTTTAGAAATGACACCCTTATTTCTGGGTCAACAGGTAATTTAATTAAAACCACTTTGCCAGGAACTTATAAAGTTACTTCTTCAAATAGCTGTGCTGTGCCAACAACTTCTGCTAATTTAGTGGTTAATAGGTCTGCTTTTTATTCAGCTCCTCAAGTTTCGGATATCAATGTATGTGCTGGTGATAGCGCAAAGTTTGATGCTACCGGCTCTTCCACATACCGCTGGAGGCCTGCTGCTGGCTTAAGTGATACCACCATTGCCAATCCATTTGTAAAACCAACAAGTAATACAACCTATTTTTTAACCATGACTCAAGGGCCATGTATTGCATTAGACACTGTTGTGGTAACCTTACAAAATAATTGTTGCTTAACTTGTGCTTCACCATTTCAATTAAATCAGGGTGCAATTGCCTGTTATTCATTTACAGGAAATGCGCAAGATGAAAGTGGTCACGGTAACCATGCAGCAGTATTTAATGCTATACTTGCTCAAGATAGGTTTGGTGTGAATAATAGATCCTATCAATTCAATGGCTTTAACTCTTATTTAGAAGTACCCAATTCATCCACTTTGCAATCACCTAGCACCAATATTACCTTTACTTTTTGGGCTAGGGTAACCAATTGGAATTTTAATGCAGGTGTTCAATATAATCCTATCCTGAGTAAATCAACCACAGCAGCAGGTGCTCAATATAGAGCCATGATTAGAACCAACGGTGCTTATGCAATGGCTAATTCGCAAAGTTTTAACGGTGTTATAGGCTCTGTTACAAATACGAATACCTGGTATTTCTTTGCGATAAGTGTGAGTAATGATACGCTATATTACTATAGAAATGGTGCTTTGTTGGGATTTGCCGTAGGGCCTGTTCCATACACCTTAAACAGCACTACACCGCTGCGTATGGGCAGAAATGATGTAAATACGCAAGTGTTTTTTAGTGGTAGATTAGATGAGGTTAGGATTTATGGTAGAACTTTAACTTCGGCTCAAGTTACTGAACTTTACAATTTAAGTGCTATTAATGGTTTACCTACTATTTCTGCGGGTGTAGATAAGAACATTTGTAAAGGCGATAGTGTGCAATTAACCACTGTGGGTACTACTGGCACTTATCTATGGACTCCAAGTTTTAAACTAAACAGCGACACTGTTAAAAGTCCAACTAGCCAAGCAGATGTTACTACAAATTATATTGCTCGAGTTGATGTAAGTGGTTGTAGGAATTATGATACTGTTAATGTAAATGTAGTTGATTTTAGACCAGATATTGGAGTTGATAGGTCTATCTGCAATGGAGATTCTGCCCAATTAATTGTGGCCAATGGTGGGAATACTTTTGCATGGACGCCAAATTATCGGATAAGCCCTACAAACAATGATACCGTAAATGTCTTTCCGCAGGTTGATACCAATTACATTGTTACTTCAAATAATGGATTGTGTTCAAGATCAGATACAGTGAGGATAAGTGTAATTGTTCCTACTATTAATGCTGGTTTGAACCGAAATGTTTGCGATAAGGATACGGCCTTCTTTAATGTAGTATCAAATGGCACTGTTCGTTGGAGTCCTTTTAAATATTTAAGCGATAGTGTGGGTGCTAATGTATATTCTGTGCCAGATTCAAGTATTATTTATTATTTGACTGCTAATTATTTAGGTTGTATCGCTAGAGATACAGTTGATATATCTGTTGCTTTTTTGCCAGTTGATGCTGGAACCAATCAGCAGATTTGCTATGGAGACAGTGTGCAACTTCAAGCTACTGGTTCTGCCTCTTTTGTTTGGATTCCTACCTATAGAATTAGTGATACCGCTATTGCCAATCCTTGGGTGAAACCTTTGGTGCCTACTTATTATTATGTTATTGCCTATAATTCACTGTGCTCTAGGTACGACAGTGTTTTTGTTGATGTGAAAAAGGTATCAGCCAATGCGGGTACAGATAAATCAATTTGTAGAGGAGATAGTATTCCAATGAATGCAACTGCAGCTGGAACTTACACTTGGTCGCCTACTTTGGGTCTAGCCGACACTAGTTTAACCACTTATGCTAAACCCACTACCACTACAAATTATGTTTTAAATGTAATCAATGGTTTGTGCTCTATTACCGATACTGTGAGAGTTACAGTATCAAATTTTGTTCTCAATGCAGGTCCAAACAAACAAATTTGTCAGGGAGATAGTGTTCAATTAATAGCAACAGGAGCTACTAAATATAATTGGTTGCCAAAATACAATATTAGTGATACCAGCATTTCAAATCCTTGGGTGAAACCTCTGGGACCAACCAATTATTTCTGCATCGCTAATAATGGAATTTGTGTGAGAGTGGATACTGTATTTGTGAATGTGAGAACGGTACCAGGTACTGCAGGTACTGATACTAGTATGTGTGCAGGGCAGTTTGTAGGATTAAATGCATCTGGTTCCGCAACCTATGAATGGGTTAATAAAGTAAATATCAGTGATAGGTTTATTTCAAATCCAATTGTAACTCCTGCTGCTGATACAAAATATATTTTAAAAATGACCGATGGTGCAGTTTGTTCGAGATACGATACTGTTGAAGTTAAAGTATTCAGTTATCCATTGGTAAATGCAGGTCCTGATTTTAAACATTGCCCTGGAGATTATGTTACCTTAAATGGTAGTGTTACAGGTGCTATCAAATATGAATGGTCGCCAGCAACAGGTTTAAATGATAAGAACTTAATGCAACCATTGGCTTCAGTTACCGTAAATACTTATTATACACTGGGTGCATGGAATGGTAATTGTTATAATTATGATGTGGCTTTTGTGGAGGTAAATCCGCCGGTTAATGCATCATTTAAAGCAGATCCTGATCAGGGATTGGCACCGTTACCTGTTCAGTTTACTAATAACTCCTCCAATGCTATTTCTTATGATTGGGATTTTGGCGAGGCTGGTGGAACTTCAACTGATAAGGATCCATTATATATTTATAAAAACGACGGCATTTATACTGTAAAGCTTACTGTATTAGATGATTTGGGTTGTGAGGATACTACTACTGCAACCATTAATGTTAGAGTAATTGAATCGCTTCAAGCGCCCACAGCTTTTACGCCAAATGGTGATGGATTAAATGATTATTTTGCTTTTGTGTATGCGCCAAATCGTTTTGAGTTTTTAGAGGTTGCCATTTTTAACCGTTGGGGTGTAAAGGTATTCGAATCAAAGATGCCCGGTGGAACTTGGTGGGATGGGAAAGTAAATGGTGTGCCTGAGCCACCAGATATTTATACCTATTCAGCAGTCGCTAAAGACAAAAAAGGAAAATCATATGAGCTCAATGGTACAATTGCCCTGGTAAGGTAAAGTTTGCTATTGTTGATTTAAAGCTAATAATATTTGTTCGGTTGAAGTGAGTGGCAAGCCGCACATTTTATCTGTGCATACCCATGCCAAAGTTTGCCCATTAATAGCTGTTTTTTCATGAAGTAATGGTATCTTGTTGCCTTCCACTTTTTCTATGAATATGCTATTATAAGTGAATTTATTCCTTAAAATAGCGATCCATTTTTGGGCATCAATTCCTGTTATAACAACTTGTGTAAATCCATTTTCTCTTAAAGCAATTAATTGCATCCAATTACTAAAACCATTCGGAAATTTTTTCATTTTGGGCGTAATAGCCTGTAACATTCGTTCTTGCTTTTCTTCATAGTCTGCTCGGTTAAAATAATAGGCTAGCTTATACAAACAATGCGCTAGGATACTATTCGAAGAAGGTATGACATCATCGTTTACATCTATTTTCCTGGTCACTAGTACCTTTTGTTCTGATGAGGAAAAGAAAAATAAGCCACTGCTTGCATCATAGAACTGACTGATGCATTCTTCCATTAATTCATTTGCTATTATCAAATACTTTTGGTTCGAACCAGCCTCATATAAGTGAATTAAAGCATCAATTAAACAAGCATAATCTTCTGCAAATCCCTTGATACTTCTTTTGCCATTTTTAAATATGCGGTATAATTGTTTTTCATCCTTACACCAATTTAGCAACATATTTGTAGCATTGGTTGCCTCCTCTAAGTATTTATTATTTTGTAAGTAAAGATAGGCTTGAGCATATCCTTTTATCATTAAGGCGTTCCAACTACAGATAATTTTATCATCTAATCCTGGCTTGGTTCTTAAACTTCTGATGGACAACAATGATTTTTTATTATGGGCTATAATAGCTTCAATTTCCGCCGCTGGTTTTTGAAAATTTCCTTCTAGTGTGCTTAAACTTGTAGTTCTAAACAGAATATTTTTACCTTCCCAATTGCCCTTTGGTTCAACAGAAAAATAGGCACAAAATAACTCAGCATCGTCTTTTAAAATTGCTTCAATTTCGGCTTGAGACCAAACATAGTATTTACCTTCTACCCCTTCACTGTCGGCATCTAGCGCCGAATAATAATGTCCTTCTTTCGACCGCAATTCAGTTTCTATAAACGCATCAATAGAGGCAACTACTTTCTCAAACAATGGTTCATTGAAATATTT
>CANKQY010000066.1 GCA_947485745.1 Bacteroidota bacterium | reverse complement strand
GCTGCCATTGATCAAACAAAATTATCTCCTGCTTTTGCCTCTTTTTACAGTTATAATTTACCAACTACCATCAATGCAAATCCATCTAACCCTCGAAACTTTGTAGATGCAGGAAAAAAGGCAAGATTTAAAGTAGAATGTACCAATCAAAAAGCAAACGGACAATCAATAGTAAGTGGTATTTGTAAAGTAAGAAGTAACAGTCCTTATATAAAAATTACAGATAGCTCGTCTGCATTAAATAATATTGGTTGGAGTAACAAAGCTTGGTCGGCCGATGAATTTGAAATAGATATAGACCCAAAAACTCCTCCTGGGCAGAGTGTTTATATTGATTTTGTGGTGCAAGAAAATGGACAAGATTATGCCACTACTTGTATTTCAATTCCGGTTTCACCTTTGGTATATTCAACCACCACTGCTGCAACTATTGATGACGACAATAACCCCGATAGCAAAGGCAATGACAATGATATTTGTGACCCTAATGAAACCATTGAATTTTACCCGTGGTTAGATAATATAACGGCATTAAATGCTGAATATGTAAGAGGAAGATTTGAGAATTTAGACAATCACAGTTTCATAAAAATTTGGAACGACACACAAGGTGTAAATACAAGAGTTTTTGACGCCACTTGGTGGAATTATTCATTTGCAAAGCCACAAACTATTAATTCATTATCTACCAACACTACACCTGAATATGATTTTGTATTTAATTATAAAAACAATACAACGGCTGGTGATTTTAAATTATACATGGTAATGGCAGGAGGGTTTAAATTGTTCAATGGCGATGCATTGTCGTTAGTTCAATGGTCCTTGCCTTTTAACTTTTCAGGAAATGGGTTGAATGATAGCTTAAACATCACACCTCAGAATTTAAGTTATTCTTCCGCAGCTAGTAGCAAACAAGTAACTGTAAACTGCAATAGAACTTGGTTAGTAAATGCTAGCCAACCATGGGTAACTTTTAACAAAACTTCTGGCAATGGAAATGACATGCTAAATGTTAATGTAACTGAAAATCCCACTAATAGTCAAAGAACAGCCACAGCAACATTAACGGCCGGTTCTATTATAAAAACAGTAACCATTATTCAAGATGCTACAGTGGGAATAAATGAAGTAAACAAAACAAATCATATTACCATTTACCCTAACCCAACTTCTGGTTTAGTAACCATTTCATCAAGCCAAACTATTGCAAATATTGAAGTTTTTGACGTAACAGGAAAATTAGTTTATACCCAACAAAACAATAACAACCAAACTAATTTGGAAATTAATTTATCCGCCTTAAGCAATGGCATTTATTTTATAAATGCACAAACTGAAAATGGTGAAATAAGTAAAAGTAAATTAGTAATTAGTAAATAAAGTTGCTTTTGGAATTTATCGTTAATAGCTCAAAAGTAAAATCTACAATCTTTCTGTGGTAACTGCGATAATGTTTAAAAAAGTGAGCAATTGAAAAATAAAAGTGGAGTTCAGAACCCACTTTAAAAAACGTGGCGTATTCCGAAAAGCCAAATGAGTAGGACAACTATTAAACTTAAATAAAATGAAAAATATTTTCAAAAAAATACCAATAATCCATTCCTTACTATTGATTTTGATTGTGGTTACAATCAATGGTTGCTCTAAAAAAGATAATACTACTCCTCCACAGAATACATCAGGCTCTTGGGGCGAAGTTGTCCCTATTCCTGGAATTACTGAAGGAGTTGCTGGTGATGCCGTTCGTGAATTAAAAACATCTAATGAAGGAATCTATATGGAGATTAGTATGGCTTCATCTCCTAACGATTGGATTTACAGGCTAAATGGTTTTTCAGTACCAACTTGGACAAAACATGAACAACCAAATCTTTATTTTGACTGGGAACCATCAAATGAAAATTCGGAGGGGGCTGATGAGTTTGCTATTTATTTTCAAACGCTTAATAAAAACGGATTTGTAAATATTAATAATGGATTACCAGCATTATTAGAAGAAAATAATCCAGGTTCTGGATCTAGTGAAATGTTATATGATAATTCTCCAGGGAATTATAAATGGTATTTTTCAGGGAGCGATGTAAAAATAAAACAAAATAATAATTCTGGTCTATATAATACTATTTGTACTTTACCTTCTGGAGGAATACTTTTTGCAGAAGCTGACCCAACCGATGCTGTAGTTTGGGCTGCTGGACCTAAAACAATTTATAAAATTACTGTAAATGGTGCTGTTACCTCGTTTGATGTTAGTTCATATGACGACCCTACATTTATTTTTAGAAGTATTGAAAAAATCCGTTTTCCGTATGATGTTTTACATAAAGATGTTTATTTCCGATTTCAAAATAAAGTATTTAAAATAACAAATGGAAACTCACTAAGTTTGTTTTACACCATAAAGAATGAATCTAACTTTTTAGGTGGTGATTTTTGTGTAGATAACACTTTTATGTATGCAACAGATGGAACAAAAAAAAACTTGCAATTATTGAATGAAACCAATATAATTCCAACGACACCGAATACAACCGACCAAAAAGTTTTATTGGATTATTTAAGTAATGTTAGTAGCTTTAAAACTGGACCAATCGAGGTTTTAAAAAATTCTACTGATAATTATATCTATAATATTTACCGTTCAAGAAAATTACTAAGAGTACCCAAAAGTCTTTAAAAACTATTATAAAAGCAGGAGAGAAAATCAACTGACGTTTACAATAATGATGAAAATAATAATATTACTATTGACCTTAATCCAACTTCTGGAATAGTCACCATTTCATCAATCCAAACTATTGCAAATATTGAAGTTTTTGATGTAACTGGAAAGATAGTTTATACCCAACAAAACAATAACAACCAAACCAATTTGGAAATTAATTTATCCGCCTTAAGCAATGGCATTTATTTTATATATGCACAAACTGAAAATGGTGAAATAAGTAAAAGTAAATTGGTGGTGAGTAAATAAATAATCCACCTTAAATTTTAAACAAACAAAAAAAACACAAATGAGAAATAAAATGAAAAAGTTACAATTAATTCTGATGATTGCCTTGTTCAATTCGTCAATGATTGCTTTAGCGCAAGACGCTGGCAAAGTTTCATCTCCGACAATTTCTGATAAAAAAATGGTGATTGGAGCAGGAGTAAGTTATAATACAGGGCTCGGAGGAAATTTGAAATTCGATTATCTGCTCACCAATAAATTTAGCATTGGTCTGAAATCTATGATTACCCCTTATGGATTTGAAGATTACACCACCACCGATGTTCTGCCATATTATGGAATTAAAGCTGACTATCAGCCCGGCAATGCTTTAGGTGCGATGATTGGCACTACTTTTTATATTTTTGGAAAGAACAACAGCGAAAGCAAAGGAGGGATGTATGCCAGTTTGGGCTTGGGATATTCGGCTTGGAAAATGTCGTCTACAGTAACATCTCTCGCACCCGTAAGCGATTCACTTTATTATAAATATAGCTATGATTTAGGAAGTAAATGCTTTTCTGGGATGATAAGCTTGGGCGGTGACCGCAAATTAGGTTCAGGGAGAATTTATTTTGAAATCCCTCTTACACTCGAACTTTATGGGACAGATTTTACGACCTTTACCTTTCAAAAATGGAATCGCAGCCAACTATTTTCTATTCCTGATCAGAAGTATACTAGGTTTCAGGGTTTTAGCTCTACGCTATTCTTAAATATTGGGTATCAATTTTATTTTTAGTATTAAATCGGAATACATTAGGAAATTGGGCTGATTAAAAATTAAGTATTCAATACGTAAATTGTATAAATCTTCCTCTAATTTATGTAAGCTCTTATCCTTTTTTAGGATTTACGTTTGTGCTATAGCGTCCAATTTTTTTAGCTACATTTACTTCGTATCCAGGTACGCTAATTTTGAATTGACATGCTATCATTCAATCGTTGATGAAGAAAATAACTATTATAGTTTAGGAGGTGATGACCACAACGACCTTGAATAGGATAGGGGATAGCTTGGTTCTATTTATTATGGATATTGTCGTTTGATACTCCTGTTTTCCTGATTACAGATTTAAATTAATGTTAAATTCATGCTTTAAATAATTTTGCTATTTTTGTTTTAACTAAAACAAAGTATGCTCAAGGATATTATAAAGATAAACTTCTACATTAATTTTTTTGGAAAACAATAATTTGGGACCAGAAACCTTTCAGTTATTATTACAAAAATGTGTTAAACTTTTAAGGTTATGTCTGTTGATGCTTTTTATTGTAGTATCAATTCTTTGCTTACTTTTTTTTACTCAGTTTAATTCAAAGCAAGCAGTTGTTATAGTTAAAGCTATTGATGCAAATGAACTTTGGCATCCAGCTAAATTTACAGATGGCCTTACAGAAAATGAAAGAAAACTATTCATTTATGGCAAGGAGTTAATTATTCATACTTCTATTTACCTTGGTCCTAAGGGAAAAGTAATGCAAAATACTAATGGCATGAATTGTCAGAATTGCCACTTGGAGGCAGGAACAAAAATATGGGGAAATAATTATGGTGGTGTATATGCCAATTATCCAAAATACAGAGCACGAAGCGGTAAAATTGAAGATATTTTTAAACGAATAAACGATTGCATTGAGCGCAGTTTAAATGGAAAGGCAATTTCAATTGAAAGTAAAGAAATGCAAGCCATAAAAATTTACATAGAAAGTATCGGAAAAAATGTTGAAAAAGGGATTAAACCGAAGGGTACAGGTATTTTTGAATTGCCCTTTTTAGATAGGGCAATTGATCCCCAAAAAGGAAAGGAACTTTTCCAAGCAAAGTGTATCTCTTGCCATCAATTAAACGGGCGAGGCAAATGGGATGAAAATAAGAATGAATATATTTACCCTCCACTTTGGGGGCCAAATTCCTATAATATTGGTGCGGGCCTTTTTCGTATGAGTAGGTTTGCAGGTTTCATTAAATACAATATGCCACTAGGAGCTAGTATTGATTTACCGCAACTTACAGATGAAGAAGCCTGGGACCTTGCAGCCTATGTTAATTCGCAACCTCGTCCCTCTAAAGATTTATCTGCAGATTGGCCTAAATTAAATGAAAAGCCATTCGATCATCCTTTTAAACCATATTTAGATACTTTTACAGAAGAACAACATAAGTTTGGCCCCTTTGAGGCAATTGTAATAGCTATCAAAAAAAGTAAGAAATAACCATGATGAAGAAAAATAATAGGAGAAATTTTATTAAATCAATAGGATCTTTAAGCATAGGAGCAGCAGTTGTGCCTGCAGCATTCGCTTTAGATGCTAAAACAACTTCTGAGGAGGAGCTTGATCTTGGAAATGTAAACTCTAAAAAAAGTGTGATTAGTATTCTGCAAACTACTGATGTTCATTGTCAAATACACCCACACGATGAATTGTTTTGGGAAGATGGAAAGGCTGTATTCAGAAAAACAGGAGGCTATGCTTATATGGCTAGCATGCTAAAGCAACTTCAGACAAAGAACCCAAACACTTTTACCATCGATACGGGCGATATGTTTCAAGGGAGTGAATTAAGTGTAAAAACCACTGGAAAGGCAATTGTGCCAATCTTAAATGCAATGGATTATAAGCTTTTTTTGCCCGGTAATTGGGAAGTAATATACGGAAAAAAAAATATGCAAACATTGATGGGAGCATTAAATGCACCTAAAATTTGCACGAATATGTTTCATGATACTGGAGATGGAAAAAAAGGAGAGTTAATATTTTCGCCCTACCATATTTGGACCGTGTCTGGTGTAAAAATTGGATTTCTAGGTTATACAGACCCATTGGTTCCCATCAGGCAAAGTCCTAATTATAGCAAAGGAATTATTTATTCAAAACCAGAGGATAACCTAGTACATTATATTGACGTGCTAAAAAATCAAGAGCAATGTGCCTTTATTATTATGATTGCTCATTTGGGACTTTCGCAACAAATTGCCCTTGCCAATATGAAAGAATGTGAGGGCGTTGACTATATTTTAGGTGGCGACACTCATGAAAGGGTTCGGAAACCTATAGCGTGTAAATATGCCAAAGTTGTTGAACCAGGTGCATTTGGCTCCTTCATAGGAAAATTGGATTTAACAATTATTGATGGAAAAGTAGTTAAGGATAGTTACGAACTTATAGAAGTTTCATCTGGAAAATTGAAACCTGATTTGAAAATTGATAAGCTGATTGAGGAGAATGAATCTATCTACAAAGACCATATTCAACAAGTAATTGGATATAGCACCATTCCATTATATCGATATTTTGTGGTTGAGAATACTATTGATACTTTAATTACAAATGGGCTGAAATGGAAGTTTCCCGAAATTGATATTGTGTTATCAAATGGATTTCGATTTTGCCCTCCTAATACTACTAAAGATAAAACTGGTAATATTCCAATAACCAATGGTTTTATTTTTGATATGTTGCCTATAGATAGCGAGGTTAGAACAGCAAAAGTTAGCGGCAAACAACTAGTTGAATGGCTCGAAAAGGAGCTAAACAATGTGTTTTCAAAGGACGCTTCTAAAAGATTTGGTGGATGGGTAGTAAAGTTTAGTGGCATGAAAATAACATTTAACGCCTTTGCAGAATTAGGTCATCGCATTCAAAGTATTACTGTGAACAATGAGGCATTGGAATCAGATAAACTATACACCATCTTGGCATGTGAAAGAGACGGTGATCCTGCGGATATGCTTTGTAGAATTAAAGGTGTGTTAGATGCCAAAAATACTCAGTCAACCTTACATAGTTTAATGATTGAATATATAAAAGCCAATAGTCCATTAACCCCAACACCAGCTAAAAATGCTATTATCCTAGATGCACCTGAAACCTTATTGAGTCAGGTAACAGGAGTAGATTACCAGTTTAGATAATGTTTTTGTTGATTTATTTTAAAAATATTCTACTCAATCAAAATCTTCTTGCAAACTTTTTCCTCGCCTTTTTCAATCAGCAGTAAATAAATGCCAGGGTTTAGGTTCAAACCGTTAAAAACTATTTTTGAACCTATTACTTGTTGAGGTATTTGAACCAATCTGCCTGTTAAATCTGTTAGGCTAATGCTAGCATTTTGAATATTGTTGCCATCAACCGTAAACTCGCCATTGCTTGGGTTTGGATACACATTAACCAAGGTGCCAAATGAAATTTCTTCTGTTGATAGGGCCCAATTTGTGGTGAAATTATATTCAAATCCTCCGCCAAAATCTGGTTGGAATGTTTTTAATACCGTTCCAGTACTTCTTCTTAACCTGCTGTAACCAGTTCCTTGCGCGGTATTTCCCCACCATGCTATGCCATTTTCTCCAAGGTCTTTTACCACAATTTTAAAACAACCGCCTAGGTTATATGATTTGCTAAATAAGGTATTTGGCTTGGTGAAATTTTGTGAGTCTATTACATTGCCTTGCTCGTCGAATAATTTATAAGAGTTTTCTGTTGGATTGTTATTCGTAAAAAACTCAAAAGTAAAAAGAGATGGCACAATTTCTGGTTTGTTGAAACTAGAAATAAACTGGTTGTTTAAAGCATAATCATCTGCCTTGTTGTTTACCGCTTTGATACTGGCATAAAACTGATTGCCGGTGCTCAACATGCCTGTATTCCAAAGTGTGTTGGTTGGCAATGAAATGGTGGTACTTTCCATGCTTATCAACGTGCCACTCCAAGTATAAGTTTGTTTGTTTCCAGACGTGTTGATCCAATACTCAATTTCTAATTTTGTGATAGCAGTTGCGCCCGAATTTTGTACTACTATTTTTGGAGTAGCACATATTGGATTTTCCCTTCCATTCACAATTTTATCGCTCGGTTGAATGACTTCCATAATACGTGCGTCTAAATTAAAGTTTGGCGCGCCATAAGAAATAAGTTGGTGCGAAACAATATAATTATAGGCTCCTGATTTTGGCGGTGTCGATGCAAGGTAATCTATATTTACACTTGTGCCCGGGTTAACTTTGCTTGTAATGTTGTTTTCGGTAAGCACCGAAGTTTCTCCAGGGCACCATCCTTGTCTATCATAAATCCAGGTGCCACCTTGAGGAAAAACCGGATTCAATGCACAGGGTTTAGCAACACTCCAAACAAAATCTGTGTCGTTGCCATTTACTTTCAACATGTGTTTTACAGTACCCCCATTTTGTTCAAACTCGCCTTCCGAACCATGTCCTGTAATGTACGAACGAATTTTAAATTCTTTTCCAGTTGCTAAAATAGGAACAGTTAAAGATGGAAACCTAATTTCATTATTAATACTTATTAAGGAAGCATTTCCACCTCTTGGGGTTCCTTGCCACAATTGGTTAAATGCCAAAACGTTTCTTGGAGGGGTACCTACAATGAACCAAAACTCGATATCATTTTGCTCTTGTGTTTGTCCACCAAGGGTCATCATGATGCGTTTATTTCCTTTTAAGATTGGACCAAAATCTGTCATATCATAATACCATGCTTTACCGTTTATTCCTAGGTTCAAACCAATACCATAAGGAGTAACAAACGACATGATTTCATTGTAAAAAGGAAAGCGCCTGTAATAAGTTAAATTGTTGATAGCAATATTTCCTTCGGCCACGTTGCTTATTGAGTCAATAACAGGCAATGAATCTATATCGCCATCATACACCATACTTTTTGAGGCTTGGTATAAACTATCGCTTGTGTTTACTAAATTAACAATATCATTGGTTAATGGCGTAACCCCAGATTTTGAGGTAATGCTGTAACTAGAAATGGTATTCGGACTCCTTTTTATGGAATCTCTAACACTTACAATTTGTATAGCGGTGTTGTATGTTCCTCTGGTAAATTTTACGTTCGGACGAAGACTGGTAGTTTTAAAATTTCGGTTGAGTTTGTCGCCGCGGTCATAAGTCCAGCTTACATTTTCGCCCATAACCATGTTGTTGCTTTTATTCTCTTTGATGCTTTTACCAACACCTTCATTCATTGGATAATAGGAAACAAGGTTGGAACTAAAATCCGTTAAATCTTCAATAGGTAAATTCATTATTTGGGTAACAAATGAATCTGTTACCTCTTTGTTCCAAATGGCTAAGTTGTTCATTTTGCCTTTGAAATTATTCCCTAAAGTTATTGTTACAAGTGTGATAGGTTTTACTTTTCCTGTGCCAGAAAACCATAAAGTGCCGTTTAAAAATATCTTCATGATACCTGTTGTGGCATTCTTTGTAAATACCCAATGGTTCCATTTTCCGCCTTGTTCAGTTGGTGTGGCAATTTTATTGATCCTATCATAACCACCTGCTGCAAATCCACAATCGAAATAAACATTACTGCTGCCGTGTGGCAAATGAATGTTCAATTGTCTGTTGTTTACATTTTTATCGGTACCATATAAAATGCTATTAGTAAATGGCATTAGTGCGGCATCTCCAAAAGCCCAAAAGGCAAAAGATACTTCATTTTTTATGGTGCTAAAAAGGTTGGTGTCTAAGGTTAGCTGACCATTATTGCTTAAATCTAGTGCAAAGTTATTATTGGCATAAATGCCCATAGAATCAAGGTTAGAGGCACTCAAGAAGGAAATGGGGGTGCTTGCTACACTATTGGTGAATGAAAATTCTACTACTATATTTTGAGTGCCATTCCAATTAAATGGTGAAGTAAAAACAATTCTATTTTCACCATTTACAAAATTGTAGTCGCTGTAAAATACCTCTGTAAAATTGTTTAATTCGGCAATGCCATTTCTCAAATTTGTAGCATCAGTATGTTTTATTCTTATTTTCAAGAAGCTTGCCTTACCGCCGTTGTTGTTTACGTTTAATAAAAGGCTTTGGATCAAACCGGCATTTAAACCAGCATTGGTAAGTTCTGCAGCCGAATAGATAAATTGAGATTTGCCAGACTTTTCTGTACTTTTTATTACATTGGCTAAGGCTAGTGAACCAGTGATTATTGGATAGCTGGTATCGGCAACGATATTATTTAAGGTTATTCTTTTTTGTGAATATTGGTAATAATCGTAAACGGCTTTAGAAGTAAAAGGGAAAGAGGTTCCCGTGAAATTTGAGATCACATAATTGGGTTGTGTGGTCAATACTTCTTCAACTTTGGAGGAGTCTACAATATAGGTATTGCAGCTATAATCCCATTCGCCACAGCCTTGATTTCTGTTGGTTTGATCCGACACCAATCCGTTTTTGCAACGCATGCTATACTTCATGATAATCTTTTCGAAAGTTAAATTTCCGCTAGGGAAAACGGCTAAGGTATCACGGTTATTGCTGCCATAATGGAAGGTGCGCACTTTGATGGTATCGCCGGGGTTTTGGGCTTGAACCAATATTACACTCAATAACAAATAGCCTATTATAATTAATTTTCTCATGGTGGAATTTTTGAAACTAATAGTTGAATTAGGAGACGAATATAATCAATAAATAAAAAAGTTCGTTCAAAAAATGAACGACCTTTTTTGAGTATTTAAATTGCAACTAAATTATAACCCGTAAACCTGCTTGTTTTTAGGGTACCTAATCTCGTAAGTAAATACAATTTTCTTACTTTCTTTTGAACCCAATTTGAGTTTCCAATTTAAGAATCCAGTTATTTCGTCTAGGCTTGCTCCATTAGCATCTAGCAAGGTTACTTTAATGTCAGCTGGGTTTTGTGAAACTGGAATTTGGTCTTCTAGGTTGATATCCACCGCAATGTTTTTGGTGTTTCTAACCACAATTTCTATGGAACGTGTTTCCACTTTTTCGTTTTCCAGGTTCTTAATTTTGGTTTTATCTTTCACTTTTTTGCGTGTTACAACCATGCTTTTGTCTTTACCTAAATTAAGGTCTAAGGTGTCATTGGTTGATTGATTGCTTAAATAAGTTTCGCCAACATAACCGCCATCAAAGTAAATACGAGCGGCTCCAGGTATAATGTTCAGTTCTTCCCATCCTGTAACTCTTCCCATTAAAAACGCATCTGCACAAATTTTGGGCACCGCTGCAAAGGCCAATATCATTGGTATGTTTTGCTCTTTAATCATAACCTTATGCATCTTACCATCGCTACCAATTTCATATTTTAGCTTAATTTCATATTCTGTCCTAATTAAGTTCTCTGTGATGTTTATATACTCGCTCAAACTTTTTTGTTCTGCATAATCTTGGTCTTCCTTCACATCATCTGTTTGTGGGGCGCCAACAGATTTAACAGTTTGTTTAGACAATGCCATTACCGCGTTTACCGAACGTCCTTCCTTTAATCTTTTGTATTCTTGAAAGCCCAAATACCAAGTTGCCAAGCTAGGTTTAATGTTTCGTTCCATAGGATTACTAGTGCTTAGGGTTAAGGCGGCTTGGTTCCAATTTAAGCCAGAATTTTGACTAACATGTGCAAAGTATTTTAGTTGAATCTGGTTGTTGGCAGAACTTGCAATGAGGTCGTAATTAGGCACCCAACTGGCAGTTTGTATAAAATAATTAAAATTGATTTGAGCCAAACCTGCCTGTTCGGCATACACAGTTACAATAACTTGGTTGATAGGTATAGCCGCAAGTCCATCTTCATTGTAGTTGCCATTTTGCAACAGCTCTAAGTCTTGGTGTCTTTGGTTCAAACGGTCTCTTTCTTTATTGAATTTGTTTTTTAGTCTGCCCCATTTCAATTCCTGTTCCAATATTTCATTTAGCTTCTCGCGCGTAAAGGCCATGCTTTCCTTTAATAGTGGAAGCGAATCTTTTGGCGAATCGCCGCGAATAAGGCGGTTGTTTAATAGCATCTTTTTTTCTTGTGCCAAAACACTGAGGTGGTTTTCTACTCCTTGCAAATTATAAGTGTTTTCCTCTAAGGAATCGAATACAAGCGCAATGGCCTTTGCATATTGATGCACTACTGGCTTTCTTTCTTTGTACCTTACTTGGTGGTTTACCTCCATTAAAGTGCCGCCTTTACTACTTGCCTGTAGCGTTTGAGCTACAATGTTTGCAGATATATTCTCATAAATAAATTCATTGTTGCCTGCAAGCAAGTTCACTTGGTCTGTATAATATAAATGTGCCCCTTGCAAGTAAACAGTAACCTTATTCACTTTTACAGTTTCTGGCTTGTTGCCAAATGCATGTTGAAATACCAGGGTAAATAACAGCATTAATTTGATTTGAGTTTTCATATTTTTTTGGATTTAGTTTGTTTTCTACTCCATGGATGCAGGCAATTGTGACTTTCCATAAATAATTTCGAAAAAAAAATCATATTTGTTGCAAATGCCTGTTGTACTTAAAGAAATGAGTGATGAAGAATTGCAAGTTTATTACCAAACAGAGGGTAATAAGTTAGCAGTAGGGGAGCTTTTTAAGCGCCATTCATTGTTGTGCTTTACTGTTTGTAACAAGTATTTAAAAAATGAAGATGCCGCGCATGATGCGGTGATGCAAATTTTTGAAAACCTTTTCCAAGATTTAAACAAACACCAAATTCAAAATTTTAGGTCGTGGTTGCACAGTGTTGCCCGAAATCATTGCCTCATGATTCTTAGAAAACCTGATCTTTGTTTGCATATCACCCATCCAGATGAAGAAAGTGAAGATGATTTTATGGAAAAGAAGGTGTTGTTGCATCAAGAAGACAACAAGGAAGATTTGGAAGCAAAATTAATTGCCATGGAAAAAGCATTAGCCGGTTTGAACCAAAAACAACAAGAATGCATACGCTTGTTTTATTTGAACCAATTGAGCTATGAGCAAGTAAGTTTGCAAACGGGTTATGAATTGAACGAAGTAAAAAGTGCTATCCAAAATGGGAAGAGAAATATAAAAATTAACTTAAGCGAAAATGGAATTACTTATTTATTAATTTGCTTATCATGGATTCAACAAAGTGCATAGATAAGCAACAATGGGAGGCTTACTCTCAGAATAAACTCACAAGTGGTAACTTGGAGTTGTTGCAAGCCCATGTGCTTACTTGTGAGATTTGTGCCGATATCAAGGAGGGAATTGATGTTATGCAAACTCCTGCAAATTTGGTTCAAACCGTTAAAAAAATTAATACAGAAATTGGCGCAAAAGTTGCCACTAAGAAAAGTAAGATATTGCCATTGTTTTATTGGGCAGCTGCTGCCTCTATAGTTTTGGTGAGTACTATATTTATGCTCAAACAAACTGAGCCTGATACGCTTCAACAAGCTCAAACAATAGCTACTCAAGAATCACAGGTGCTAGACGCTTCGCCACAATTATTATCTCAACAAAAAGGTCACGATTCAGCTAATAAAAATTTATTGACTGATGATTCATACAAACCCAAAACACTTGGCAAAAGGAGAGTAAACCTAGAAAAGGCGATTGTTATTGACCATACCGAAATGGTGATGGATGACGCAAATCCACCACAACCGGTAATGGTTAGCACAGAGTCAAAGTCATTAAGCGATGAAAGTTTAAAAGAGGATTTAGCCAAAGTAATGGTCCAAAAAGATGAGCCAAAAGTGGAACACGAAGTTGAGTCAAAAGAAACAATGGCAGTGGCAAGCCCTAAAGAAAGTTCAAGTAAAAATCGTATTAAGGCTATTTATCCATCTAATTATTCTAATAATGCTACAAATATAGATATCAGTAATGTTGGAAATGCTGTGGAAAATGTTTTGCAAATAGATTCTTCTTTATTACAATTGGCACAATTGCAAGTAAAGAATTTGCAATTGGATTCCGCACGCCAAACCTTAACTCCCTTATTGGCAAATGGCCCGCTTCAGGAGGATGCTTATTGGCTTTTGGCAGAAATCTATCAAAAACAGGGTAAAACAAAAGAGTATAAAACTGCCTTGGAAAAAGTTATAGCCATTGATGGTAGGCATAAAAAAGAAGCAATGGTTCGACAGGCTCACCATGACGATTAGTGGTTCGACAGGCTCACCATGACGGTTCGGCAAGCTCACCATGACGATTAGTGGTTCGACAAGCTCACCATGACGGTGGCGACAGGCTCACCATGACGGTGGCGGCAAGCTCACCATGATGACGGCAGCGGTTGGCTCACCATGACGTGGTTCGACAAGCTCACCATAACGCAGCAATTAAAATAGCGAAGCTTACCACTGCGTCATGGTGAGCCTGTCGAACCACTGCGTCATGGTGAGCCTGTCGAACCACCGCGTCATAGTGAGCTTGTCGAACTATAGTTCTATCAATAAAGTATTCTTCTCAACAACCTGTTTAGGTTCAACCGCAATCCTTTTTACCACTCCGTCCCCATCTGCTTTGATAACATTTTCCATTTTCATGGCTTCTAGCACCAATAATGCATCGCCTTTCTTCACTTGATCGCCAACTTTTGCCATAATTCTGAGCACCAAACCGGGCATTGGAGCCTTAATGGTATTGTTTTTGGAAGTCATTAGTTTATCCATGCCTAGCTGACTCAAAAGTGCGTCGTATTTGTCTTTGATGGCAACTTCTTGCTTGATCCCATTTACCAAAATGCGCATGGATTTGCCATTTTCCGATTTTTCTAAAAGCTCAATGTTGTAGCTTTGGTGATTAATAATCACATGGTATTTATTGGTCGCAAGCTTTACTGTATCAGCATTTACAGGTATTCCATCCAAAATTGCATTGCCAGAAATTAGGTCGAAAATAAATTCCTGTTCGTTTACTATTATATTTAACATATAAATTCGTTTTATTGCAGCCCGATTCAAAATTATGAGAAACTACTTAATTGGCCTTTCATTCCTTGTTGCCGGGATGTTGGCTTGCAAAATAAATAAAAAGCCCAATACCTCCATAGAAAAAGTTATTTTGGAGGATATTGTGGTAAAACCTAGTCCTGTTAAGGAAATAGCCAAATATCAGCCCATGGAG
>CANKQY010000065.1 GCA_947485745.1 Bacteroidota bacterium | reverse complement strand
TTGGCATTTGCCACCTTATTGTCTTTGCAAGTTTTTGCTCAGAAAAAAGCACCAGCAAATTGGTTTAACCTTGATCCAAAAGAGGATAAAATTTGGGGTGTGAGTGCTGAAAAGGCTTACAAAAATTTGCCAATAGGTAAAAACGACAAGAAGGTTATTGTTGCAGTAATAGATGCTGGAACCGATGTAGCACATGAGGATTTAAAAGCCAATATTTGGATCAACCCTAATGAGGTAAAAGGCAATGGTAAAGACGACGACAATAATGGTTATGCCGACGATATCAATGGTTGGAATTTTATAGGAGGAAAAGTTGGTAATGTAAACGAAGATACTTATGAAAGTACCCGTATTTTGGCCAAGTATAAAGATTTACCTGCAAATGAAAAGCCCAACTTTAAAACCAATGAGGATAAAGTTTTGTATGAGCAAGCTTTGGATTTATACAAAAAAAGTTACGATGAAACTTACCCTCAATACAAGCAGTTTTCGGAAATTATGAAAAGCATCATCAACATGATTAAGAAAACTGGGTCAGCTAATCCTTCTGTAGATCAAGTTGAGGTAATTCCTGTAGAAACCAAAGAGGATAAGGAAATGAAACGCATAGTAAAATATATTGCCATGACAGGTGGTGTAGAAAATTCTCCCATCATGAGCCAGTTAAAAGAGGCGGAGGATCAATTAGCAACTATGATTAATTTCAATTTAAACAAAGATTTCAATCCAAGGAATTTGGTAGGTGATAATTATGAAAATGTATACGAGCGTATTTATGGCAACAATGAAGTTTATTCAATGAACGTGGAACATGGTACGCACGTGGCAGGTATTATTGCTGCGAGTAGAAACAATGATTTAGGCATCAATGGAATTTGTGAAAAAGCTGTTATCATGACTATAAAAGTTGTTCCAAATGGTGATGAGCGCGACAAGGATGTGGCCAATGCCATTAGGTATGCCGCTGATAATGGTGCAAAGGTTATCAATATGAGTTTTGGTAAAAAGATATCGCCTGAAAAATCAGTTGTGGATGAGGCCGTTGCTTATGCCTTGAGTAAGGATGTATTGTTGATTCATGCTGCGGGTAATGAGGCGGAAGATTTAGCTACAAATGCATTTTATCCTAATCCTTCTTTAAAGGAGCAAAAAATGATGGCCCCAAATTGGATTGAAGTTGGTGCCTCTAGTTGGCAAAAAGGTAAGGGAAGGGTTGCCGAATTTAGTAATTACGGTAAAAATCAAGTGGAGGTTTTTGCTCCAGGAGTTGATATTCAATCTACCTTTCCTAACAGTAAATACAAAAGCGAAAGTGGAACCAGCATGGCTGCTCCTGTGGTTGCAGGTGTTGCAGCTTTAATAAGGCAAAACTACCCAAGTTTAACTGCGGTTCAAACCAAGCAAATTATCTTGTTAAGTGCCGTTCCTTGTAAGGAAAAGATAATTATTCCTGGCACCAAAAAGAAATCTAAGTTGAAAGAAATTAGCACAACTGGTGCCATTGTAAATGCTTATGAGGCCTTAGTATTGGCAGAAAAGGTTAATACTGGGATGGTAGTTTTACCAAAGCTTTAGTTTGCTCTTATAATCAGTTATACTGTCATTTCTGAGGCATTGTGAAAAGCTGGCTTGCTCGCATGCGCAGCGGCCTTCTTTACCTGTTCTAGCAACTTGCATTCTGCTCATTTTAATTTGTAGCGGACCATCAATTGCTTTGATCCTATAATCGTAATTCTCTAAATCTTCAATTTGGTCGTTCAATCCAATGGTTTGGTCGAGCACAAATTCATAATTAAAGTAAATTGTGCCATCACTCTTAGTGTAATATCTGCGTTCCCAGTAGAGATTAATTGTTTGATTAGAGTCTATGATATCAGTATTTGCCCAATTGGTTCCTTTATAATAAACATAAACCCTGATTGAATCATTTTCTGAAACAGGATATTTAAGGGTATCTGAAACTTCCATATAAAATTCCAAATACGGCAAATTGGAACTGCAATCATCGCACCTACAAGAAGCAAAAAATAATGCTAGGCTGGCAAAAAATAATAGTTTTTTCATTTGTTATCAAAAATAAGGGTTGCTAATCTGTTTAGAAAAGCAACCCTTTTGAATTGTTTGGCAAGATTAACCTGCTACTTGTTTCCTGATAATATTTAATGCGCCACCTTCTTTAAACCACTCAATTTGTTGCGCATTATAAGTGTGATTTACTTCAATGGTATCGCTGCTACCATCGGCATGGTGCAATACCATTGTTAATGGTTTACCTGGCGCAAATTGGTTCAAACCGATAATATCTATGACATCATTTTCTTGAAACTTTTCGTAATCATTTTTATCTGCGAAGGTTAAGCCTAGCATACCTTGCTTTTTAAGATTGGTTTCATGAATACGAGCAAATGATTTTACCAATACAGCTCTAACGCCTAAATGGCGAGGCTCCATAGCTGCATGCTCTCTTGAAGAACCTTCGCCATAGTTTTCATCACCTACTACTATTGAACCAATGCCTTGTGCTTTGTAGGCTCTTTGCACTTTCGGCACTGATTGGTATTCGCCGGTTAATTGATTTTTTACACTGTCTGTTTTTTCATTGAAATAGTTTACAGCACCAATCAACATGTTGTTTGAAATGTTATCTAAATGACCACGGTATTTTAACCATGGACCAGCCATAGAAATATGATCGGTGGTACATTTGCCTTTTGCTTTGATTAACAATTTAAGGCCATTAAGGTCTGAACCTTCCCATGCTGCAAATGGATCTAATAACTGCAAGCGATCAGAAGTTGGAGATACTGCAATGCTCACGCCAGAGCCATCCAGCGCAGGTGCAAGGTAACCAGCATCTTCAACCGCAAATCCTTTAGTTGGTAACTCATCTCCACTTGGTGGGTCTAATTTCACCGATTCACCTTTATTGTTGATTAAAGTATCTGTCATTGGGTTGAATGATAAATCTCCTGCAATGGCAATAGCTGCAACCATTTCTGGTGAGGCAACAAATGCATAAGTATTAGGATTGCCATCTGCTCTTTTTGCAAAGTTTCTATTGAAAGAATGTACAATGGTATTTTTCTCAGCTTTTTCTGCGCCAACTCTATCCCACATACCAATACATGGTCCGCAAGCATTGGTGAAAATACTGGCATTTAAATCTGTGAATGTTTTAAGCAAGCCATCTCTATCTGCAGTAAAACGCACTTGTTCAGAACCTGGGTTGATCCCAAATTCTGCTTTGGTTACTAGCCCTTTTTCAATAGCCTGACGAGCAATAGAGGCAGCACGCGATAAATCTTCGTAAGAAGAGTTGGTGCATGAACCTATTAATCCCCATTCAACTTTTAATGGCCAATTGTTTTTAGCAGCAACTTCTTTCATTTCAGAAACAGGAGTCGCCAAATCTGGTGTAAATGGGCCGTTTAAATGCGGTGTTAAAGTATCTAAATTGATTTCAATAACTTGGTCGAAATACAATTCTGGGTTGGCATAAACTTCTGGGTCGCCAGTTAAATGTCCTTTGATGCCGTTTGCTAAATCTGCCACTTCATTTCTACCAGTTGAACGAAGGTATCTTTCCATGCTTTCATCGTAACCAAATGTTGAAGTGGTTGCACCAATTTCGGCACCCATATTACAAATGGTTCCTTTGCCTGTGCAACTCATGTTGATAGCGCCATCGCCAAAGTATTCAACAATTGCACCGGTTCCACCTTTTACGGTTAAGATGCCAGCCACTTTCAAAATAACATCTTTCGGGGCAGTCCAACCGTTTAATTTTCCTGTAAGTTTGATTCCAATTAGTTTCGGGAATTTAAGCTCCCAAGGCAACCCAGCCATTACATCACAGGCATCGGCTCCACCAACACCAATGGCCAACATACCCAAACCACCTGCATTTACAGTGTGGGAGTCGGTACCAATCATCATTCCACCTGGAAATGCGTAATTTTCTAATACCACCTGGTGAATAATACCCGCACCTGGTTTCCAAAATCCAATACCATATTTGTTTGAAACCGAAGCCAAGAAATCATATACTTCTTTACTTTCCTTATTGGCATAGGCCAAATCGTCTTTGGCACCAACTTTAGCAGTAATCAAGTGATCGCAATGAACAGTAGAAGGCACAGCCACTTTTGGTCTGCCTGCTTGCATAAATTGCAACAAAGCCATTTGGGCTGTTGCATCTTGCATGGCAACTCTATCTGGACCAAAATCCACATAACTTTTTCCTCTTTCGTAAGTCTGGGTAGCGTTTCCCTCAGTAAGGTGGCTGTATAATATTTTTTCGGACAAGGTAAGTGGTTTGTTCACCATTTTTCTGGCAGCTTCAATGTGATCTCCCATGCGGGTATAAACCGCTTTGATCATTTCTAAATCAAACATATTGTGTTATTTATAATTAATAGAACAATTAACTGGCTAAAAAAATTGAATTGGTTCAAACAGATTAACCTTTAAACTTGCCGCAAATTAACTGAATCTTTCTTAAAATGACGGAGAAAAGCAGATATCTTTGCTAAATTAATATTCCTGATATTGAATGAAATAGAAAAAATAACGCACGACTTGATTCTTCAAGATTTTGATCTCAGCGTTTCTATGGAACGAGATGCTGTAATAGAGGCACTTAGATTGGCTATTGTATATTTGCTCATTCATAACCTCGAAAATCTTTGGAATATCCTTTACAAAATAGATGTGAATGAAGTAAAAGTAAAGGTATTATTTGAAAAAAATAAGCCCGAAGAAATAGCGCCCGAAATGGCAAAATTGATTTATGAGCGCCTAGAGCAAAAGGCTAAAACGCGTGTTGAGTATAGGAGGCAGTAATTGAAGCACATTTTTTTTTCTGAAAATTAATTCAGCATTTTTATTTCCGGCAAAATCCGGTTTACTTGAAAAAAGATTGGTAAATAATCCTAATAACTCAGTTTATTTATGTTCACTTTATACTTTTGTATATATGAACAAGCAAGAAAAAGACCCCTACATTGTATTTTTATCTGAGATAAAAGCGAAAATTCACTTGGCTCAGTATGCAGCCATGAAACAGGTTAACACAACCATGTTGACTTTATATTGGGAAATTGGAAAAAGTATTGTAGAGAAGCAAAAGCAACATGGTTGGGGCAAATCCATCGTTGAAACCTTATCAAAGGATTTACAAAATGAGTTTCCAGGTGTACAGGGTTATTCTGCTAGAAATCTATGGTACATGAGAAATTTTTTCGACCAATACAGTGAAAATACAAAACTGCAACCAATGGTTGCAGAAATTAGCTGGAGTAATAATATGGTAATTATGGAGAGGTGCAAGGACAATTTAGAACGTGAGTTTTACATTCAAATGTCCAAGAAATTCGGTTGGACAAAAAACGTTTTAATACATCAAATTGAAGGCAAAAGCTACGAGAAATTTCTCCTTAATCAAACCAATTTTGAAAAGGCAGTTCCAGAAAAATATAAACATCAAGCAATACTTGCCGTAAAAGATGAATATAACCTTCTACGAAAGATAAACTCTTACCTCAAAATAATTCTTTCGAAAGATTTATCAGTTTTAATTTTAATGGTGCCTAATGCAAAGTTGCGCTCATTTAGCTTATAAGACTTTCCATCAATTACTGCCTCTTGGCATTCAAAAGGAACACCATGAAAAACTACTTTATAACTCTTGTAACTTGTTTCATAATTTCCTTCTTCTAAGATTTGCGATACAATTAAATTCTTAGCATTGCCAGATACATAGAACCTTCTTTGGTTAAAGATACCTGCTTTATAACCATAGTTGTCATTGGCATCTTCATATAAAATACTCAAAACATTATTCTCGTTTGTATAGTAAATATTTAAAGTGAGCTCAGTAATTTCAAATTCACCCACATATTGCATTTTTGGGTAATAAGGAATTACAGCTCCTGCCCTTACCAAAACAGGAATTCTATCTATCGGGCAGGTAATGGTATATTCATTTCCACCTTTGTATGCATAATCGTTCCATAGATGATACCAATTTCCCTTTGGCACATAAACTTTTCTTTCATTGGCGCCCGGACTCAATACCGGGCAAATTAAAAGGTGGTCGCCAAAACCAAATTCATCCATGCGGTTAAGTGTTTCAGGGTCGGTTTGATCAATAAACGACATGGGTCTGATGATTGGCGTTCCATAATTGGTATGCTGCCAAAAAGCAGTATAAATATAAGGCAATAATTGGTAGCGTAAGTGCAAAAATTTCTTAATGATAAACTCATATTTGGTTCCAAAACTCCAAGGCTCTTGTTCAAATTTTGTTTCATTGCCCGCACTGTGGGTTCTAAAGAAAGTATGAAAAGTGGCTAGCTGAACCCAGCGTGTATAAAGTTCTCCATCTGGCTCACCAATAAAGCCACCCACATCACTGCCAGAAAAGGATACACCAGATACGGCCAATCTCTGACATTGTACATTGGCTATCCATAAATGTTCCCAAGTAGCAGAGTTATCTCCTGTCCATACACTTGAATAACGTTGTAAGCCACTATAGCCCGAACGGGTAATTACAAATGGTCTGTTAGGCATCATAAATTTCCGCAAACCGTGGTAAGTTGCTCTGGCCATTTGCATGCCATAAATATTATGTGCTTTTCTATGGCTACAAGGATTGCCATCATAATCATGACGCACATCTTCTGGGAAAGTGCCAATTTCAAAAACCGCAGGTTCATTCATATCGTTCCAAACGCCTTTTACGCCTGTATCAATTAATTCTTTAAACAATGAGCTCCACCAATCTCTTACCGCTGGGTTGGTATAATCTGGAAAGTGACATTTACCAGGCCAAACATCTCCTTCCATTAAGGTTCCATCGGCACGTTTGCAAAAATAATCGTATAAAATACCTTGTTTCCAAACTTCATAATCCTTGTCGATTTTAATCCCTGGGTCAATAATTACAACCGTTTTGAACCCATTTTCAGCAAGTTCGCTAATGAGTTTTTTTGGTTCAGGAAAATGTTCTTTGCTCCATGTAAAACACCTAAAGCCTTCCATGTAATCAATATCAAGGTAAATTACATCACAAGGGATTTTTCTCTTTCTAAATTCGTTGGTTATCTCTCTTACTTTGCTCTCTGGATAGTAGCTCCATTTACATTGGTGATAGCCCAAAGCCCATAGCGGAGGAAGCTCATGGGTGCCTGTAAGACTTGCATATTGCTCCACCACATTCATTAGTTGCGGACCATAAATGAAGTAGTAATTCATTTCGCCACCACGTGCCCAAAAGCTTGCTGTTTCGTTTTGTTCTTTACCAAAATCAAAAATGGTTCTGAATGTATTGTCGAAAAATACGCCATATCCATGTTTTCCACCACTATGAAGACCCATATAAAATGGGATATTTTTGTATAATGGATCGCTATCTTTTACAAAGCCATAAACGTCTGTGCCGTAATTTTCAAAACGTTTACCTCTAACATTTAACTCGGTTGGCTTGTCGCCCATGCCATAAAAAGATTCATCGGGCATTATTTTTTTACTACAATAATTGATTTTTCCGCCCTTTAATAAATAATGTTGCCAGTGAAATCCCAACTCATCTTGTAAAATGATTTCGCTGTTCTTGTCCATTAAGGTAATGGCAATATTTTCCTTGCTGATCCTACATATTATTTTAGTAGTTTCGATTTCAAAAAACTCATTGGTTTCGCGGAGTTCAACAGAAATAAGCTTTACCTGAAACGACTTATTTACAGCATAAGAAAAATCCTTTTGAAAGAAGCCATCGGCAGCATACCTGAAGCGAAAAATAGAGTCGGTATTGAGTTTTATTTCTAAAATGGTATCGGCAGTGTAAAAATAAAAGAAGTTCCCTTCTTTCTTGTGCGATTCAATTTTACCTGGGTAATATTTGATAGAATATTTGGATAGCGATTCAGTTATTTGCATCTGAAAATAATATTTTGTTTATGAAGAATATTCATTTACTTGTTATCGCAATCTAAGAGTTTGTTTTTTTAATTGTACAAATAATTTATTACTAATTACAATTGATGATAAGCCCTATTTTGTTTTTGATAATCTTTTTTTAGAAAGGATGAACCATGGTTAAAAGGAAAAAGATATTGATGTTTGGTTGGGAGTTTCCTCCTGAAATTTCTGGTGGCTTAGGTGTTGCTACTTTGGGGCTATGCAAAGCACTTGCACATGATGCTGATGTAAAGATGATTATACCAAAAAATGTGCCCAACTTTAACATTGAAAACATAGAATTAGTTGGATTAAATAGCATTGATCCTGAAGATATTGAAGTTTTATTTGGCACTGAGCCAACTCCCAAAATCCCTATTTTACCAAGTTCATTTAAGCAACCAATTGGTCCCTATTCAAGCGTTTTGCCCTCAGAGTTTTTGGATCAAACCTACTATGAATACTATAATGCTGCCATACAACCTTTTGAAATTGAGGAATTGTATGGGGGAGATGTAATAGCTAAAGTGATAGAATTTGAAAAAATTGCAGTGGCTTATTGTTTAAAAGATGATTTCGATATCATACATGCTCATGACTGGCTTACCTTTTTACCAGCTATGCACTTAAAAATGATTACTGGTAAACCTCTGGTAATTCACATTCATAGCACAGAGTTTGATAGAACAGGAGTGGAAAGTAATAATTGGGTTTTTGAATTGGAGCGAAGGGCAATGGAAATGGCTGATTGCATCATTCCAGTTAGCAACTATACAGGTGATATTTGTGTGCAATATTATGGTGCCGACCCTCATAAAATAAGAACGGTACACAATGGTATTGTTCCTGTTTCAACTAAAGTTGATGCCAAAAAAAGAAAGGGAAATTTGGTGGTATATTTTGGTAGGGTAACCCAACAAAAAGGGCCAGATTATTTTGTTGAAGCAGCTAAAAAGGTGTTAGAATATTTGCCTGATACCAAATTTGTGATGGCTGGTGCTGGTGATTTGTTGGAGACAATGATTTTGAAAACAGCCTCCTATGGCATTGGTGATAGATTTTATTTCACCAATTTTTTAAATAAAGATAAACTAGATGAATTGCTCTTAGCTGCAGATTTGTATTGCATGCCAAGTAAAAGCGAACCATTTGGATTGAGCGCATTGGAGGCCGCACAGTTTGGCATACCAGTTATTATCTCCAATACTTCCGGGGTGGCAGAGGTTTTGCCCGGAGCCATGAAAGTAGCTTTTGATGATGTTGATAAATTGGCTGCTTACATGGTTGCTTCCTTAAATTTTACTGGTCTTAGGCAAGCCGTTGTAGCTGCTGATAATAGTAGTCTTAATCAAATTACTTGGGAAAAATGTGCCAAGGAGGTAATGCAAGTTTATGAAAGCCTTTTTAATGAGACAAATAATATTTGCTAAAATTTACTTTGTTTCTCAAATTATAATAATTAGTTTTATCTCACCTAACAACCATCAATTATGCCATCAATTTGCTTTTATTTTCAAGTGCACCAACCTTATCGCTTAAAAGAATATTCTTATTTTGATATTGGTTCAGACCACCATTACTTTGATGATGAAAAGAACCGCGAGGTATTGAAAAAAGTTTCAGAAAAGTGTTACCTGCCTGCCAATAAATTGATGTTGGAGTTGATAAAGGAGCATAATGGAAAATTTAAAATAAGCTATTCTATTAGTGGTGTTGCTTTAGAACAATTTGAAACATGGCAGCCAGATGTTTTGCAATCCTTTAAAGACCTTGCCGCCACTGGCTGTGTGGAGTTTATTGCCGAAACATACTACCATTCTTTGGCATATATTTTTTCTAAAGAGGAGTTTAAAAAGCAAATCGAGCAACACAGAAAGTTGATTAAAAAACATTTCAATCAAGAGCCCAAAGTTTTTAGAAATACCGAATTGCAGTACAACAATGAATTGGCAAAATTTATTGAAGACCTGGGTTATGATGCCATTATTTGTGAAGGGGTAGACAGGTTATTACACGGTAGATCGCCCAACTTTATTTACAAAGCACCCAATGCACATAAGATAAAATCGTTACTCAAAAATTATAAATTGAGCGATGACATTGCCTTCCGTTTTTCGGATCAAAATTGGAGTGAATTTCCACTAAGCGCCCAAACTTACGCCACTTGGGTGCATTCAGTTGCTGGAACTGGTGAAACCATCAATTTGTTTATGGATTACGAAACTTTTGGTGAACACCAGTGGGAGCATAGCGGTATTTTTGAATTCCTGCGACATATGCCAGTTTATGTTTTGGCACACAAAGATTTTTCGTTCAAAACGGTTTCTGAAACTGCCGCAGCCTATCCTGTTCGAGATGCATATGATGCCCATCAATTAACCTCGTGGGCTGATACCGAAAGAGATTTGTCGGCTTGGCTAGGTAATCCTATGCAGGATGAATCTATTGCCAAAATTTACCAATTAGAGCAGCAGGTTTATGCAAGTGGAGATGTTTCTTTCATCGATTCTTGGAAGAAAATGCTCACCAGTGATCATTTCTATTATATGTGCAGCAAGTATTGGGCAGATGGCGATGTGCACAAGTATTTTAGTCCGTACGACTCTCCGTACGATGCCTATATTTATTTCATGAATGCTATGAGTGATTTATCTATACAGCTAAAAAGCATTGAAAAGCCATTGAAAAATGCCGTTGTAAAAGAAACCGCACCTAAAAAGACTACTGTTAAAGTCGTTGCAGGCAAAAAGGTGCCGGGTAAAAAAGCGGTAGCAATGTCTAAATAAATGCCTATTTTCTAATCAAATTTTGGTTCGAACCAAATCATTGCTATTAATTACTTTGATAAGTTAGCCCGTTTCTCTTAATTTGCAGCCTATTTTAGAATTAAATTATGCTTCAAATTAAAGTACCTACTGTTGGCGAATCAATTAGTGAAGTTACCATCTCAAGTTGGAATAAGAAAACGGGCGATTATGTAGAAATGGATGAATTGCTTTGTGAGTTAGAAAGCGATAAGGCTACTTTTGAGTTAAATGCAGAAGCCGCAGGGTTGTTAACCACAAAATGTAATGAAGGTGATACCATAAAAATTGGTGATTTAGTAGCAGAAATTGATACAGAAGCAAAACGTCCTGAGGGGGCAAGCGCTCCAGCACCCAAGGCAGAGGCAGCTAAAGTTGAAGCGCCAATTACTGCCAATATAGTAAAAACACAAACTCCAGCAACATACGCAACTGGTTCAGCCGGACCAGCAGCACAAAAAATATTGGCCGAAAAAGGTATCGATGCCAAACAAATTATTGGTTCAGGCAAAGATGGTCGTATAACCAAGGCAGATGCCATGAAAGCTGAGCTTAAAGTTACAGCTAATGAAAGCAAAGAACGTGTTGATAGAAGTGTAAAAATGACTTCATTGCGCAAAACAGTTGCCAAGAGATTGGTTGCTGCCAAAAATGAAACAGCCATGTTAACTACTTTTAATGAAGTAGACATGAAGCCAATCATGGATTTGCGCAATCAGTATAAAAACAAATTCAAAGAAGTTTACGGGGTGAACCTAGGCTTTATGAGTTTCTTTACCAAGGCTGTATGTGTTGCTTTACAAGAGTTTCCGGCGGTAAATGCTTACTTAAATGGCGAAGAAATTCTTTACCACGATTATTGTGATATCTCTATTGCAGTAAGTGCGCCAAAGGGTTTGGTTGTTCCTGTTATTAGAAATGCAGAGAGCTTAAGTTTAGCAGAAATTGAATCTGAGGTAATGCGTTTGGCAGGCAAAGCCCGTGATAATAAATTGAGTTTAGAAGAAATGTCTGGTGGAACCTTTACCATAACAAATGGGGGAGTGTTTGGATCAATGCTTAGTACGCCAATTATTAATCCACCACAATCTGCTATTTTAGGTATGCACAATATTGTAGAGCGTGCGGTGGTTCAAAACGGACAAATTGTTATTCGCCCAATCATGTATGTGGCCTTAAGTTATGATCACAGAATTATTGATGGTCGTGAATCGGTAGGTTTCTTGGTGAAAGTAAAACAATGCTTAGAAAACCCAACGCTACTGCTTACACAAGGCATGGATCCAGCGAAATTGCTCTTGGGAATTTAGGGAAGCCTGCGGGCTTGATTTAATTAGCGCTAATAACTTTTTCATAGGCTCTTCGGGCTGAACCGTTAAAATACACCTCTCCACAATAGGTATATCCTAGTTTGTCCATTATTTTTAGCATAGGTACATTGTCAAAATTAGTATCTACTTTGATGCTAGAGACATTTTGTGTGCTGCACAAATCCTCTATCAATTGAAACAAATGAGTGGCCACACCCTTGCCCTTAACTTTGTTGGCAGTTGCAACACGATGGATTACCAAGTAGTCGCCATTGCTAAGCCATTTGCCAATGATGCTGGTATAGGCAGGCTCTATTTCAAAAATAATCGCTGCATATGCTATTACCTCATTATTGGCTATGAGCACGTAAGCGTATCCATTTTTTATGTCATCTAAAACTACCTCTTCATTTGGATATCCATTTTGCCACTGAGCACTTCCATCTTGCTTTCTTTGTTCAATGGCCTCCTGTAAAATACCCCAAATAATTGGAACTTCATCAAAAAAAGCTTTCCTTAAAATCATTTCATTAAAGGTAATAATTTTTTCAAAATATAATTAACATCAAATCGCAATTTTTTGATTACTAAAAGTATGTAAAGTGGACGACATTGTTAAGTTTTTTAATTTTTTAATGATTTTTTCTTCTAAGAACTATTTTTTTATTGTATCAATAATTAGCAGTGTTAGCGTGCACAGATATCCTTGCAATTTCTCAAATTACAAATATTTCTATTTCTTACTTGCGCAGCTTATTCAGCGTTTTGAATTCAGAAATAACTTTCTTAAGTATAGGTATTTATTTCGGGTATAGCTATAATGTGCCTTGGCAATTTTGAGTCCTTCTTCTCCATCCAAAAAGCCAAGTTGGAGTATGTACTCCCTTATAAATCGGAAAATAGCACTGGAATATGCTTTGAAGATGTTAGCAGATTTGCCTTTTGCGAACATTTTACTGGCAAATAAATGGGCATATCTTTCCATTTTTTCCAAATAAAAGGCATCCGATTGGGTTGTAAAATGGTAGAGATGTTCGTTCAAATTTTCTCTTGGAGTTTGCTTGTTCCAGCTTAATCCTTCATGCACATCGTCTGTTTCGGTCCAGCTTAATAAACGTTTATCAAAAAGTCTATAATGCCAATCTGGGTACCATGCACCATGCTTAATAGGTTTGTTGCCATAGTGGTTGATTAAATTTACTTTATACAAAGGCTTTAAGGCTCCTTTTTCAAATAAGGAGGAAAGTTCTTTGCACAATTCAGGCGAAAAGGCCTCATCTGCATCTATGCTAAAGATATAGTTATTTTTTGCCAAGGCGTTTCCCACATTTTTTTGCTTAGAATAGCCCTCCCAATTATGGTGTATTACCTGTGCCCCTAAGGTTTTAGCTAATTCAATGGTTTCATCTGTACTACCACTATCTACTATAATGATGTCGTTACAAATGGGCATAACAGAACGAATTGATCTTTCTATATTGGCTTCTTCATTTCTCGTAATAATAACAACCGACAATGGCAATATTCCCATACTGCAAGTTTAGGGCAATTAAGCTTATTTATGAAATGGCTTAATATTTGGTATAAACTTTTTCATTTCACCCCCTTTCAACTTACCTTTGCACAAATATTAAGTATATAATGAAATACGATGTTACAATTATAGGCTCTGGTCCTGGTGGTTATGTGGCGGCAATTAGGTGCGCGCAATTAGGCTTCAAAACTGCTTTAATAGAAAAGTACAATACGCTTGGAGGTACCTGCTTAAATGTGGGTTGTATTCCATCAAAGGCCTTGCTTGATAGCTCAGAGCATTACCACAATGCTACCCATACTTTTAAAACGCATGGCATAGACATTCAAGATATTCAGGTGAACCTTGTGCAAATGATTGAGCGCAAAAATGGTGTAGTAAAAATTACTTGCGATGGCATCGATTTTCTGATGAAGAAAAATAAGATTGATGTATACAAAGGCATGGGTTCATTCATTGATAAAAATAACATCAAAATTAGTGGCGAAACAGAGCAACAAATTGAGACCGACAAGGTAATTATTGCCACAGGTTCAAAGCCAGCCACCTTGCCAGGAATAGAAGTAGATAAGCAAAGAATAATTACTTCTACCGAAGCTTTAAATATGAAAGAAATCCCTAAACACCTCGTTATTATTGGTGGTGGGGTAATTGGTCTGGAGTTGGGTTCTGTATATGCACGTTTGGGTTCAAAGGTCTCTGTTATTGAATATACCGGCACCATTATTCCAACAATGGACGCTACATTGGGTAAAGAATTGCAAAGAAGCTTGCGCAAATTAGGCTTTGAATTTTTCTTCAACCACAAGGTAAAATCAGCCAAATCTAATGGCACAGAAGTGAGCATTATTGCAGACAATGAAAAGGGTGAAGAAGTTAGTTTTACAGGCGATTATTGTTTGCTGAGTGTTGGTAGAAAAGCATATACTTTCGGTTTGAACCTAGAAGCAGCAGGTGTGAAAATGGATGAGCGCGGACGAGTTGAAACCGATGCCCATTTGGAAACCAATGTGAAAGGAATTTATGCGATTGGTGATGTGGTTAAGGGAGCAATGTTGGCTCACAAGGCAGAGGAAGAAGGCGTATTTGTAGCAGAGATTATGGCCGGACAAAAGCCGCATATCAATTATAATTTAATACCAGGAGTAGTTTACACTTGGCCAGAAGTGGCAGGAGTAGGAGCCACCGAAGAGGAGTTGAAGAAGGCTGGAACCAAATACAAAGTAGGTTCTTTCCCAATGCGTGCCTTGGGCAGAGCCCGTGCAAGTATGGATATTGATGGCCTGGTAAAAATATTGGCCGATGAAGCCACAGATGAAGTTTTAGGCGTTCACATGATTGGTCCGCGTGTAGCAGATTTAATTGCAGAAGCAGTTGTAGCCATGGAATTCCGCGCTAGTGCCGAAGACATTGCCCGTATGAGTCATGCACACCCAACCTACGCAGAAGCCGTAAAAGAAGCTGCGCTAGCTGCTACAGGCAATAGAGCTATACATGTTTAGTTCGATGGTTCGACAGGCTCACCATGACGGCAGTTATTGTGAGCTTGTTTAAAACGCCAAGGTGAACCCGTGGAACCAC